>JBJOMQ010000207.1:0-4353 GCA_046052275.1 Actinomycetota bacterium
GTGGTCGAGCCGACAGGCCCCGGAGCGCCCGATCTCGACGAACTCGTCCACGCCGTACGCGAACGGCTCGCGGCGTTCAAGGCGCCGCGCCACCTCGTGGTGGTCGAGTCAATCGGACGGGCACCCAACGGCAAGGTCGACTACCGACGGCTCCTCGGTATCGCGCTCGAGCAACTCGGTATCAGCCCGGCACCGTGACGGTGTGCCTCAGCCGAGTGTTGCGTCGACGCGCAGGCCGGGGAACCGGCCGAGTCGCTCGAGTGCCGACACCGTGCTGCGCATGGCGTCGGGCGGCACCGGATGGCTGATGAGGTAGCCCTGCGCCTTGTGGCAGCCAAGGTCGCTCAGCACCTGCAGCTGGTGGACGCTCTCAACGCCCTCGGCCACCATGTCGAGCCCGAGCGACGAGCCCATGGCGACGATGGTTCGCACCAGGCTTCGGTCGTTGGGATTGTCGGCGAGTCCCTGCACGAAGGCGCGGTCGATCTTCAGCCGCTGCAGTGGGAACTTCTGCAGGAGCGACAGTGACGAGTAGCCGGTTCCGAAGTCGTCCATCGCCACCCGCACGCCGAGGCCGCGCAGCTTGCGCAGCGTGGCGAGTGCCACCTCGGGTTCGCTGATCATCACGCTCTCGGTGACCTCGAGCCACAGCGAATGGGGCGATGCCCCTGAGCGTGTGAGGGCCTCGCTGACGACGCTGGGGAAGCTGGCATCGCTGAGCTGGCGCGGCGAGACGTTGACGGACATCGTCGCCTCGGCGCTGCACACGCCGTCGGCGATCCACTGCTGCAGCGTGGTGAGCGCTTCGAGCAGGGCCCATGCGCCGATCGGCACGATCGTGCCCGTCTCCTCGGCGATGGGGATGAATTCGGCCGGCGAGACCATTCCACCGTCTGCCTTCTGCCAGCGCATGAGCGCCTCGAAGCCGACCACGTCGCCGGTGCGGAGGTCGAGGATGGGCTGGTGGTAGAGGCGCAACTCGCGGCGGTCGAGCGCGCGGTAGAGGGCGGTCTCGACGGCGAGCCGGTGTGCCACGCGCTCGTGCATGCTCTCGTCGTAGACGGCCACGCAGTTTCGCCCGGAGTCCTTCGCCCGGTACATGGCGGTGTGCGCGTGGCGGACGAGGTCGTCGGGTGATGTCGTGGTGGTGAGGTTGATGGCAGCGGCACCGACGCTGACGGTGATGAACACGTCGCCCGACGAGAGCGTGAGCGGTTCGCGGAACAGTGCGAGCAACTGCTCGGCCTGTGCCATTGACGCGGCGTGCGAGTCGAGTGACGGGTGCAGCACTGCGTACTCGTCACCCGACATGCGGGCGACGGTGGCGTCGTCGGGCAGCGCATCGCGCAGGCGGCGGGCCACGGCCATTAGCACCTCGTCGCCCGCGGCGTGGCCTAGGGAGTCGTTGATGTTCTTTAACCGGTCGACGTCGATGAAGAACATCGGGGGATGGAGGTCCTGGTTCCACGAGGTGCGCAGCAGGTCGTTGGTGCGCTGGATGAGGACGGTGCGGTTGGCGAGTCCGGTGAGCGGATCGGTCTGTGCGTCGTGGATGAGTTCGGCGCGGTGGCGCGAGTTGGCGCGGACGGCGGATGCGACACGGCCGATCACGACAGCCGCCAGGACGAGCGCGGCGACGGCGCGGACCACTCGGTCGGTGGTGTCGTCGGGCCCGGTTGCGGCGAGGGAGACGGTGGGGGCGATGAGGAACGAGGTGGTGAGCACGAGCCGCGCCGTCGGCGAGCGTGGTTCGTCGCCGTGTCGGAATGCGGCGGCCGAGGTGGGGTGCACCATTGCCGCGCCGGTGGCGAACAGGCCGAGCGAGGTGAGGGTGAGGGTCCACCGCGACGCCCAGTCGCCGATGTGGCCGACCTCGGCGAGCGTCGACATCAGCGCGCCGGACGCAATCGCCGTGATGCCGCTGCCGAGCATCCAGACTGCCGGCGACCGGTGCGGCCGGGCGAGCACGGCGATGGCGGCGAGGTAGAGCGCGACCGCGGCTGCCGGCTGCTGGAGGCTGTGCACGATGACGCCGAGCGAGCGCTCGCCGACCCGGTCGGCGAGCGGCTGGGAGATCAGGACCCACGCCGTGACCCAGCTGCTGAGCGCCACGATGCCCGCATCGCCCAGCAGCGCCTTCCATCGCAGGCGGTCGGCTGCGGCGCCGGCGGCGACGGCTGCCGTCAGCGCAAGGCCGATCACGCCGAGGGCCACGGGCAGCGGGGCCTCGTCGACGGGGCGGCCGTCGAGCGCCAGTCGCCCGACCACTCCGGCAAGCGCGGCGGCGGCCAGGGTGGCAAGGATGGAGCGGCGCACGCCGCCGGGACGGCCGGCGACCAGTGCGGCGGGCACGATCAGCACCGCGGCGGCCAGGGCGACGGCCGACCGGCTGGCGGGTTCGGCGGCGGCGACGCCAGCGGCGGCAAGGGCGGCGCCGATGCCGAGATACCAGGTGCTGAGCAGTGCTCGTGCCCGTGACATGTGCCCTCCTTCCCGGCGGACGACGGTAGTGGTGGCCGCCTCGGCGGCGGGGGATGTCGGCCGTGTCGGCCTATGTTCCCACGGGTGACAAGAATACCGCAAGGGGTGTCCACTTCGACACGTAGCGTGGTTGAAGCGCAGGGCGTCTCCGAGTCGCTACCGTGTGCGCAGATGAGTCCACTGTCGGACCACTCCGTATGACCCCAGCGACGAAGCCGTACTCCGTCGTCGTCCCCGGTGCCCATCTGATGGCCGGCCTGGTGGGGCAGCGCGATGCCAACCTTCGGTTGATCGAGGATGCGTTCCCCGACACGAGCCTGGTGGTGCGCGGCAACGAGCTGCACATCGACGGCCCGGGGGCAGCGGCCATGGGCCAGTTGCTCGAAGAACTGATCGTGCTGCTGCAGCAGGGCCACCACCTCGACGAGACCTCCGTGCGCCGCAGCATCGACATGGTGCGCGCCGACGAGCGCCCCAGCAGGGTGCTCACCGACGATGTCCTGCGCGGCGCGAAGGGACGCACGGTGCGGCCGAAGACGGCGGGACAGAAGCACTACATCGACGCCATCCGCGAGAACGTCATCACGTTCGGGCTCGGCCCGGCAGGCACGGGCAAGAGTTGGCTGGCGGTGGCGATGGCGGTGCAGGCACTGCAGAGCAAGCAGGTGCAACGCATCATCCTTACGAGGCCAGCGGTCGAGGCCGGTGAGCGGCTCGGCTTCCTTCCCGGCGACCTGATGGCGAAGATCGATCCGTATCTGCGGCCGCTCTACGACGCGCTGTACGACATGCTCGAGCCCGAGGGCGTACAGCGGCTCAACGAGCGCCAGGCGCTCGAAGTCGCCCCGCTCGCATTCATGCGTGGCCGGACCCTGAACAACAGCTTCATCATCCTCGACGAGGCGCAGAACGCGACGCCAGAGCAGATGAAGATGTTCCTCACCCGCATCGGATTCGGCTCGAAGGTTGTCGTCACCGGCGACACCACGCAGGTCGACGTGCCCGACGGCCGCAGTGGTCTTCTCGGTCTCGAGCGCGTGCTGCAGGGAATCGAGGGGCTGTCGTTCGTGCATCTCGGTGCCGGCGATGTCGTACGCCACCGCATCGTCGCCGACATCGTTGCCGCATACGAGCGCCGGTCGCCCGACGACGACACCGGCGGGGCCGCCCGTCCAGGCCCGGGTCGACCCGCGCGCGGGGATGGCCGCCATGGGTGACGGCGGCCGACCACGAAGTAGCCGGCCGGCAAGGGTCGGCGGCGACGGAGACCCCGAGGTCTTCTGCGCCGACGAGCAGGACGCCGTGCCGGTCGACATCGAACGCTGGCAGCGCCTTGCATCCGACGTGCTCGTTGCCGAGGGGGTGCGCGGCCTCGCCGAGCTGGCGCTCATCTTCGTGGGCGGCACCGAGATGGCCGAGCTGAACGAGACCTACATGGGCAAGCAGGGTCCCACCGACGTGCTGTCGTTCCCGATCGACGCAGCTGAGGCCGAGATCGTGCTGCATTCCGAGCCGCCGAGCCGCGGCCCCGACCGCTCGCCACCCGACCCGTCCGACATGCCGCTGCTGCTCGGCGACGTCGTCGTGTGCCCGACGGTCGCCGTCGCCCAGGCGCCGACCCATGCCGGATCGGTCGACGACGAACTGGCGCTGCTCGTGGTGCACGGCGTGCTGCACGTGCTCGGCCACGACCACGACACGCCCGACGCTGCCGCTGCGATGCGCGCCCGCGAGCGGGCACTGCTCGAGGCGCATCACTGGCATGGCCCCGCACCTGCCGGATTCCGCCATGAGCACGCCGATGACGGCGATCTCGATACCACGACCAAGGGGACACAGAGCTGATGCTCGCTGCCACTCTCGCAATCGCTC
>JBJOMQ010000208.1:0-4329 GCA_046052275.1 Actinomycetota bacterium
CTGGCGGATGTCGGCGGGCGACAGGCCGGCATCGTGCAGCGCAGCCTCCATGCACCTGATGGCGCCGGTGCCGCCCGGTGCCGGGGCGGTGATGTGGTGCGCGTCGGCGTTGCTGGCAGCGCCCAGCACCTCGCCGACGATGGTGGCGCCGCGGGCCACGGCAGCGTCCCACTCCTCGAGCATGAACACGGCGGCTCCCTCGCCCAGTACGAAGCCGTCACGCTCGGGCGAGAACGGTCGGCTGGCGCCCGACGTGCTGAGTGCAGTCATGTTGCCGAACGACGACACGCCGATGGGGCAGCCGGCGCTCTCGCTGCCGCCGGTGACGCAGGCATCGATCATGCCCCAGGCGATCATCCGGGCCGCGTAGCCGATGGCGTGGGTGGATGCTGCGCACGCAGTGCAGATGGTCTCGTTGGGGCCGCGCAGGCCGTAGCGCATCGAGATGGCGGCACCCGAGGCGTTGGCCATCATCATCGGCACAAGGAACGGCGACACCCGCTTCTCGCCCTTGTCGACCAGCACACGGATCTGCTCTTCGATCGACCGGAGTCCGCCCACGCCGGTGCCGAAGATGGTGCCGATGCGACTGTCGTCGCAGTCGGGCATTCCCGACTGAGCGATGCACTCGTGCGCGGCGGCGAGCGCGAACTGCTCGACACGGTCGGCGCGCCGCGCCTCTTTCGGGTTCTCGAAATAGGGGAGCGGATCCCAGTCGGCGATCTCGATCGTGCGGCCCGACGTGATGCCGGGACCGAGCAGTCCCTGCCAGAACGCCTGCTTGCCGATGCCGCAGGGGGCGACGACGCCGTATCCCGTGATGGCGACGCGCCGCCCGCGCGTGGCCATCACCGGACTCGCTGCCATCAGAGCTTGCTGACGACCAGGTCGTATGCCTGACCGACGGTCTTCACGTCCTCGAGTTCCTTCTCGGGCACCTCGACGCCGAACTCCTCCTCGAGTGCCATGACGAGCTCGACGAGATCGAGGCTGTCGGCATCGAGATCGTCGCCGAACGACGCCTCGGGCACGACCTTGCTCTCGTCGACTGACAGCACATCGACAGCGCACTTGCGGAAGCGGGCGAACAGTTCTTGGTCCACTGGGATCTCCTTGATAGCGGTGATGCGGATGTTAGTGACCCATGCCGAGTCCGCCGTCGACCGGTATCACGGCACCGGTGATGTAGGCGGCATCGGGAGAGGCGAGGAAGGCGACGACACCGGCGATCTCGTCGGGGTCGGCCATGCGCTGCAGCGGCACGGCGGCGGTGAGTTCGGTGAGACGCTGCTCGCCGAGGGCGGCGGTCATGTCGGTGGCCACGGGGCCGGGGGCGACCACGTTGCAGGTGATGCCTCGTGATCCCAGTTCGCGTGCCACCGAGCGTGCGAAGCCGACGAGGCCGGCCTTCGACGCTGCGTAGTTGGCCTGGCCGGCCGAGCCGAGCAGGCCCACCACCGACGACATCAGCACGATGCGGCCCTTCTTGGCGCGCAGCATGCCCTGGGCGGCGCGCTTGGTGACGCGGTAGGCGGCGGTGAGGTTGGCGTCGATGACTGTGGTGAAGTCGTCCTCGCCCATGCGCAGCAGCAGGCCGTCGTTGGTGATGCCTGCATTCGACACCAGCACTTCCACCGGGCCGAACTTCTCCTCGACCGCCTTGAAGGCTGCGTCGACCGAGCCCATGTCGGTGACGTCGCACTGCACGCCGAAGAATCCGTCGGGCGGCGGTGACGAGTTGTAGGTGACGGCAACATGGTCGCCGAGTGAGGCGAAGCGCTTCGCACAGGCGAGGCCGATGCCGCGCGAGCCGCCGGTGACGAGGACGACCCTGCTCACTTCGATGCCCGCCCGTTGCCCCAGCGCAGCACTGCGCTCGCTGCGGTCATCCCGGCGCCGAAGCCCACCAGCAGTACGTAGTCGCCGTCGTGCACGCGGCCCGCGTCGAGCGCGTCGGCGAGTGCGAGCGGAATGGATGCCGACGAGGTGTTGCCGGTGCGGTGCAGCACGGTTGCCGCCTTCTCCTGCGGCACGCCGAGGCGCTCGCAGGCGGCCTGGATGATGCGGATGTTGGCCTGGTGCGGCACGACAAGCGCCAGTTGATCGGCGGTGATGCCGGCGGCCTCCATCGACTGCAGGCCGGAGTCCACCATGATGCGCACGGCGCGGCGGAACACCTCCTTGCCCTCCATCTTGATGAATCCGCCGAGGTCGCAGTAGAGGAGGTCTTCGGCGGATCCGTCGGCGTCGAGGTCCCAGCCCATCAGCTGGCCGGGGCCGTCGACGGCCTCGAGCACCACGGCCCCGCTGCCGTCGGCGAAGAGCACGGCGGTGTTGCGGTCGTCCCAGTCGGTGATGCGCGACAGCGTGTCGGTGCCGATGACGAGCACTCGGTTGGCGCCGAGGGCGATCATGCCGTGCGCCTGCACGAGCGCGTAGACGAAGCCGCTGCACGCTGCGTTCACGTCGAAGGCGCCGCAGGTGAGGCCGAGGCCGTGCTGCACGGTTGCCGATGTGCCGGGCACCGAGCGATCGGGCGTGGTGGTCGACAGCACGAGCGCGTCGATCTGCGACGGCTCGACGCCTGCCATCTGCATCGCGGCGCGGCCGCTCTCGATGGAGAGGCTGGCGGTGGTGCCGCCGATGTGGCGGGTGTGGATGCCGCTGCGCTCGACGATCCAGTCGTGCGACGTGTCGAGCGTCTTCTCGAGATCGTGGTTGGTGACGATCTTCTCGGGAAGACCCGTTCCCCATCCGGTGATGACGGCGCCGCGTGTGCCGGCCGGGATCTTCGGCATGTGCCCTCCGTGTTCTCTCGCGCTCAGGCCGTGCGCAGCCAGGCGATCGGCTGGCGCATCGACACTCGCTCGCCGTCGACGGCGATGTAGCTCTGGACGATGCCCTCGAATGGAGAGCGCACCTCGGTGTCGCCCACCTGCCCGAGGACGGTGCCGACCTCGATGCGAGTGCCCTCGGCGATGCCGGCGACCGGTGTGAACAGTCCGGCAGCCGGGCTGACGACGAGCCGCTCGACCGCGAAGAGGTGCTCGCCCTCGTGCTGCGGGACGGTGGCGATGCCGGCGTCGACCCATTCGATGAGCTTGTCGAGTTCGTCGGGTGTGCTGACCGAGATGGTGCGTGCGCCTTCGACGGTGCGCTTGGCCATGCCGGTGAGCACCCCGCCGGGGCCGAGTTCGGCGAATCCCGTGACGCCGAGCTCGGCGAGGGTGAGCAGGCAGTGCTTCCAGCGCACCGGGCTGACGAGCTGGGCCGACAGGAGGCTGGTCCACTCGTCGCCGCTGTCGTGGGCGAGGGCGTCGACATTCGAGACCACCGGCACCTCGGTGTCGCGAGGGCTGGCGGCGGCGATGGCCGTGCGCAGCCGGTCGCGGGCGGCGGCCATGTACTGGGTGTGGAAGGCGCCCGACACCGGCAGGGCCATCACCTTCTTGCCGCCCAGTTCCTTGGCGATGGTGCTGGCTGCCTCGACGCCGGCGGGGGATCCGGCGATCACCACCTGGCCGGGAGCGTTGAAGTTGGCGACCCACACGTCGCTGTCGGCCCGGCGGCAGGCCACCTCGACCTGGTCGTCGTCGAGGCCGAGCACGGCGGCCATCGTGCCGGGGCTGGCGAGCCCAGCGTCGTGCATGGCGTCGGCGCGCTCGCAGACGAGGCGCACGCCGTCGTCGAAGCTGAGCGCGCCGCTGGCCGTGAGGGCGGTGTACTCGCCGAGGCTGTGCCCGGCGCAGTAGCTGGGCTCGATGCCGAGGCGCTCGACGGCGTCGAGGACCATCAGGCTGCTCACGAAGGTGGTGAGCTGGGCGTTGCGGGTGTCCTTCAGCTCGTCGGCGTCGGCGTCGAGCAGCAGGCGGCCGACGTCGCGGCCGGCGATGGCCGAGGCCTCGTCGACGAGTTCCCAGCTCTCGTGGTCGACCCACGGGCGGCCCATGCCGGGCCGCTGCGAGCCTTGCCCGGGAAAGGTGAACGCCAGCACGAGTTGGAAAGGGTAGTCCGGTTACCCACGGGTACGGTCCTTTCCCACGGGTAACCTCGGGCCGGTCGCGGCGGATCTCGCCCGCCGTGGCGTGGTCACTCGCCCGAGTGGCGGAATGGCAGACGCGGGGGACTCAAAATCCCTTGTTCGCAAGGACGTGTGGGTTCGAGTCCCACCTCGGGCACAGTCGATTACGCCTCGAGTGAGGCTGCGCACCATCAAACGGGTAGCGCACGTCAGCGATCGGTGATGTCACTCGGCGGCCCGCCGAGGGTGTGCTCGGTGGCGCTGGAGCCGGCGTTCAGTCTCGGTGGATGGCTGCGGTGCCGACGTGG
>JBJOMQ010000209.1:0-4329 GCA_046052275.1 Actinomycetota bacterium
CGACGACGCGGCGATCGAGCGCGGCTGGTCGCGGCTTCGAGACAAGGGACTCGCAACCGGCACCTCGGTGAACGACATCGGCCGACGCTTCCGGCTCGAGCTCGAGCGGCGGACCGACGAGCTCACGGCACCCGCCTGGCAGGCCGTCGGCCACCAGTCGACCATCGCATTCTGCGACGCAATCGAGCCGCACCACGGCGCGTTCGTCGCTCGCATCGATGCCACCGCAGGACCGCGATGGATGCCGGCGGCGCGCAGCCGCCCCGACCTGCACTGATCGCCCGCGTCGTCGATGCGGAGGGCGCCCGAGCGGATCGCTCAGATGTCGATGAACTGAGGCTCCACGCTCAGCCATTGCATCACGCGCATTCGCCCCCAAATGCCGCTAGTCTCAATCCGCTGCGCCGATTCGGGCGCTGCACCGCTGGCCACATCCCCTCTGGGTCGATGTCCGCTCGGCGGACTTCACAGAGAGAATCCCCTCACGTGGCCACTGCCCGTACCAACTCCCCTGCACTCGGCTTCGCCGACCTCGGCGTGCCCGCCGAACTGTGCGACGTGCTTGCCGCCGGCGGCATCGACGCACCCTTTCCCATCCAGTCCGCAACGCTGCCCGACACACTCGCAGGCCGCGACGTACTCGGCCGGGGCCGCACCGGCTCGGGCAAGACGCTCGCCTTCGGCCTCGCCATCGTCAGCCGTCTCGCCGCCAACCCGCAGCGCCCCGCACAGGGACGCCCGCGGGCGATCATCCTCGCCCCCACCCGCGAGCTCGTCCTGCAGATCGACCGCACGATCGCCCCGCTGGCGAAGGCGATGCAGATGCGCACCACCACCGTGTTCGGCGGAGTCGGACAGGGACCGCAGGTCGATGCGCTACGACGCGGCGTCGACATCGTGATCGCCTGCCCCGGCCGTCTCGAGGACCTCATCAACCAGCGCCACTGCTCGCTCGACCGCATCCAGGTGAGCGTGCTCGACGAGGCCGACCACATGGCCGACCTCGGCTTCCTGCCCGGCGTGAAGCGCCTGCTCGACAAGGTGCCCACCAACGCACAGCACATGCTGTTCTCCGCCACGCTCGACAACGGCGTCTCCGTGCTGGTGCAGCGGTACCTCCACGACCCGATCACGCATTCGGTCGACTCCGAGCAGTCGCCCGTGGCCACGATGGCTCACCACGTGCTGCACATGGCCGACGCAGAGCGCCTGCCGGTGATCCTCGACCTCGCCTCGGCACCGGGCCGCACGATCCTGTTCACCCGAACCAAGCACCGCGCCAAGCAGCTCACCAGAGTGCTCAACTCGAACGGCGTCGCCGCAGTCGAGATGCACGGCAACCTCTCGCAGGCTGCCCGCACCCGCAACCTCAGCGCCTTCTCCGACGGCAGCGTCACCGCGCTCGTCGCCACCGACATCGCCGCACGCGGCATTCACGTCGATGATGTCGCACTGGTGATCCACGCCGATCCGCCGGTCGAGCACAAGGCATACCTGCACCGCAGTGGACGCACCGCGCGTGCCGGCAACGACGGCGTCGTCGTGACGCTCGCCCTGCCCAGCCAGCGCGGCGAGGTGATGACGCTGATGCGCAAGGCCGGCATTCGGCCGACCATCACCACCGCCGGGCCGGGATCGCCCGTCCTTCGCGAGATCGCCCCCGGCGACCGCCGGCGCAGCGCCCATCCCGTGCAGTTGCCCAGTTCGTCGCCGGAGCGCCCCGGTGGTGCCCGTCGTCAGGGGCAGCACGCAGGGCGGCAGTCGACGCCGCGTCCCGGCGGCAGGCCGGCAGCGAAGTCGTCCGCAGCACCCGGCGGCGCCGGTCGCCCGGGCCGCCGCCGCACCCGCGGCGGCGCCGGTGGCGCGAAATCCCAGCAGCGATCGCACTGACGACTCAGCGCCGCCGACGCTGGCGCCAGATTCATCACCGGCATCGGCCCCGGCAGCGTCGGGGAGAACCCGCAGGCTGCCGCGGCGAGGCTATGCCTCGAGTTGGTCGAGGCGTTCTTTCACCATGAGGCGCAGCAGTGCGGCGTCGACCTTCCAGTCCACCGGCACCTGCACGGTCTTCTTGTTCGCCTTCAGCCCCTTCAGCCGCTCCGAGATCGTGTCGGTGATGCCGCCCCACGGGGCGAGCAGCAGGTGGTTCGTCGCTGCCGACATGCCGAACACATAGTCCTTGCCGCGGCGCAGCATCGGCTGGTTCCAGGCGATCACCAGCTCGAGGTCGGGGTACCGCCCGGCGATTGCCGTGAAGACCGCTCGCGCTGTTGCCTCGCGCTGGCCGCCGAGTGCCCTGAAGTAGGCCTCGGGGCTGTCGACCCGGCGCGAACTCGTCGAACCGCGTGCGTACATCACGAGGGCGTTCGCATGCGTGCGGCTGAATCCGTGCCGCTCTGTCAGGAACTCGCACTGCTCGGCGTACTTCGCGTCGCCGAGCGATGCCAGCTCCTTCAGCCAGTACGCCACGGGCTTGCCGTGCTTCTTCTCGATCGCGGGAAAGTGCTGGGAGCGGTCTCCCGCAGCGGCGGCCATCAGCGGGCGAGGATAGCCACCATGGCGTTCCGCAGGGCCTCCTCTGCGGCTGCCGCGGTCGACGGCGCCCGCATCGCGCGGAAGGCCACGTAGAGGTCAGGTCGTGCGAGCACCGCACCGGTGTCCTCCACCTCTCGCAGCGCCGCCCACGTGCCGAATGGATCCTCGTAGGGCTGGCCGTGGCCGATCGACACCACGCGGACATCGACGCCGAGCTGCGCTCCGACGCTCGCGGCGGCCAGTGCCCACGCATCGCCGCCGATGCCCGTATAGAGCGTGAAGGCGCCGCGTCCGCCGAGGTCGAGTGTCGACACCTTCGCCCCGTGCCGAGTGACCCACGTGTGCGGCAGCTTGGCTCCCGGCCATGTGGTGGGCTGCGCGTACAGCTCGGGATCGCGGCGGTACTCGGGCATCGGCGTGCCATCGGCGACCACGGCCGACGAGGCGTACCGCTGGTTGTGCTCGACGCCGTGTGCGTTGAACTCGTACGACTTGTAGGCCACGGCCTCGCGCATCCGCTGGCGGGTCGACTCGCCCTCTGGACCGGGCGCCTTCAGCAGCGCGAGCCTCTGCTCGAGCAGCGCGGCGTCCGAGGCGTTGTCGAGGCCCAGCGCCTCGGTGATCCGCGAGGTGTCGGGGATGCTCTTGTTCGCCCTGTCGACGATCTGCTTCGCCACCGGGGCGCGCTCGGCGTCGTAGGTGTCGAGTAGGCCCGGCCCCGCAGTCCCGCGCAGCACGAGCGCCAGCTTCCACGCCAGGTTGTACGAGTCCTGGATCGATGTGTTCGAGCCGAGGCCGTTGGTCGGCGGATGGCGGTGGATGGCATCGCCGGCGCAGAACACGCGCCCGTTCGACACCTTCGTGGCGAATCGGTAGTTGATCGTCCACGGCGCACGCGACAGCACGCGCATCTCGAAGTCGTCGGTGCCAACGAGTTTCACGGCGAGGTCGCGGATGACGGCGTCGCTGAGGTCGGGAGGTCCGGCCCTGTGGTCATAGCCCCAGATGAGCATCCACTCGGTCCACGGCTTCACCATGCGCAGCACCCCGAGGCCGACGCCGTCCTTGTCAGAACCGGGCTGCAGCATCCAGTACAGGACAGACGGACGATGTGCCACGAGATGGGTGAGGTCGGCCTCGAACACCACGTTGAACGCCCCGGCGAGGGCGCCCGGTCCCTCGAAGGGAAGGCCGGCATCATCGGCCACCTGGCTGCGCGCCCCATCGGCGCCCACCATGTACTTCGATCGGATCGCGTACTCCTGGCCGGTGAGGCGGTCGCGTACCACCGTGGTGACACCGTCGGCATCCTGCTGGTGCGACAGGTACTCGGTGTCGAAGCGGATCTTGGCGCCGCGCACCTGCGCCTCGCCGATGAGGATCGGCTCGACGATGGTCTGCGGCGCATCCACCATCGAGCACGGGCTGGCGAGCACGTAGTCGGCATGCCGGGCAGGGTCAGTGCCCCACGAGGGGCAGCGGCCCAGTTCGTCGCCGGTGAGACTGGTGCAGAACGTCGTGTTTCCCATCCACTCCCACGGCGTCGCCCTGGCCATCAACTGCTGCTCGACGCCGAGGTCGCGCAGCACCTCGACTGCGCGCTGGTTGGTGATGTGCGCCCTCGGTGTATCGGCCAGCTGGCCGTACTTGGTGATCACTGTCGCCGTCACGCCGTACGTGGCGAGCGCCAGTGCCATCGCCCCGCCAGCAGGCCCCGAGCCCACGATCAGAACATCGGTCTCGAGCCGCGTGTCGACTGCACCCATCGGAATACCCCCGTCGTTCGCTCGCCGA
>JBJOMQ010000210.1:0-4315 GCA_046052275.1 Actinomycetota bacterium
CGATGACGTCCCACGAGTTCAGGTTCGATCCGTACCAGACACGAAACGTGTACTTGGTCTGGCCGTCCACTTGTCGGACAACGTCGTCCATGAACGGAAACGGCTCGTCGCGGAATGGTTCGCCGTGTGGGTCGTCGCCCTCGACCAGGTAACCACCGGCGATGGCGAGACCGTAGGGAAGGAGCGCAGCAACGGGATGGAAGTCCCGAGTGCGCATCATCTTCCACCGGTATCCGAGCAACTCGCCGCTGTCGACACGGGGAAGGCGGCGACGCCATTGAAGGAGCGAGAGGTGCGCCACGTCGTTCGTCGGCTTGATGAGTTCCGACTCCAGTCGATGGATGCCTTCGTCGCCCGCCATGAGCAGCGCATAGTGCCCGCTCGGGACGCGTTTTGCAAGCGCGTCCGACGCACAGATCACCTCATCTGCACTGTCCCATACCGCCGGTTTCTCAGGTGATCCACGATGCCGGAGGACCCCGAAGGACCACGTTCAGAACGATGCTGCCAGGAATGCTGCCAGGAATTCGTTTCTGGCAGCATTCAAGCTTGCCTCGAGATGGTCTGAGCGCTACCGACGGCTCAGCCCAACAGAGCCGATAAGCCCAGCTAGATTGCTATTCGATGCGCATTCCAGAGATGGCTCGAGCAATGACAAGCTGCTGGATCTCCGAGGTCCCTTCGAAGATCGTGTGGATCTTGGCGTCGCGGTGCCAGCGCTCGACGGGGTACTCGCGGGTGTAGCCGTAGCCGCCGAGGATCTGGATGGCCTCCTCGGTGGCCCACACCGCGACCTCGCTGGCCTTGTACTTGCTCATCGAGCCCTCGCCGTTCTTGAAGCCGCCGTTGCGGCCCAGCCACGCCGCACGCCAGATCAGCAGGCGGGCGGCGTCGATCTCGGTGACCATGTTGGCGAGCTTGAAGGCAATCGCCTGGTTCATGATGATCGGCTTGCCGAACGCCTTGCGCTCCTTGGCGTACTCGAGCGCATATTCGTAGGCGGCCCGCGCGATGCCGAGTGCCTGCGCACCGACGGTGGGACGCGTTGCCTCGAAGGTGCTCATCGCCGGCTGCTTCTCGCCAGTGCTGCCGCGCTCGCGGGCACGCGCCAGCTTGGCGTCGAGCTTCTCCTTGCCGCCGAGGAGGCAGCGGCCGGGTACGCGCACATCGTCGAGAATCACCTCGGCCGTGTGCGAGGCGCGGATGCCGTGCTTGGCGTACTTCTGGCCCTGCGACAACCCCTTGGTGCCGGGCGGAACGATGAAGCTGGCCTGGCCGCGGCCCTTCAGCTCGGGATCGACCGCAGCAACGACGACGTGGATGTTGGCGATGCCGCCGTTGGTGATCCACGCCTTGGTGCCGTTGAGCACCCATTCGTCGGTCGGCTCGTCGTACACGGCCCTGGTGCGCAGGCTGCTGACATCGCTGCCGGCGTCGGGCTCGCTCACGCAGAAGGCGCCGAGCTGCACGTTCGACGCATCGCCGTAGCACTGCGGCACCCACTCGAAGATCTGCTCGGGGGTGCCGTTGCCGGCGATGCCTGCCGCGGCGAGGCTCGAGCCCATGATGGCCATGCCGATGCCGGCATCACCCCAGAACAACTCCTCCACTGCCACCGGCAGCGTGAGACCGGTCGGGTCGGCGAAGGCGCTCGACATGAATTCCCAGCCGTAGAGGCCGATCTGTGCTGCCTGCTCGACGATGGGCCACGGGAATTCCTCCCGCTCGTCCCATTCGTGCGCCGCCGGTCGCACCACGTCCTCGGCGAAGGTATGAACCCAGTCCTTGATCTGGACTTGGTCGTCGTTGAGCGAGAAGTCGGCCATGTGCACCTCGTTAGTTACCCGTGGGTAACCATAGCGATGGCGCTCGCCGCACGGCAATCCGTGCTCATGCCTCGACGGGAATCGCCAGCAGGGCTGGGGCGATGGCAGTGAACGTGAGGTTGGCCCCGGGGGTGAAGGGGTGCACGCCGTCCCACCGATAGGCGAGGTCGGCGGCAATGGCCGCATTGGCGCAGTACTCCGTCGGGCCGGCGACGAACACGGTGGTGCCGCTGTTGTCGGCTGCCGCCTTCCGCAGCAGTTCGTTCACGTGCGCCACCCTGGCGTCGTCGCCCCGTTCGGGAAGAGCCGGCACGCCAGCACCCTCGACGTCGGCGGGTCGCATACACGGCACCTCGAGCAGCGCCACCTTCACACCAGCTGCAGCGAGCGCGTCGATGCCCTGCTGCAGGCCGGCGAGGAACCGGGCGTCGCCGGCGGCACTGGCGAAGGGAACTGCCAGGCCATCGACCTCGGCGTCGAACACATCCCACGCACCGATGACCACGAGCGCCACTTCGGCATCGGCAGCCACGGCGGCATCAACCCAGCGCTGCGCCCACCCGGAACACTCGTCGAACGATCTGCGAAATCCATCGCGCGACGACTCGGCAACTCCGCCTGAGTAGACGCTGCATCCCTGCAGCGCTCCATTGCTGATGGTGAACGTCGACTCGATCCCTGCCGGGAGGTTGATGGCGAGCGAATGCGCCGTCGAGTCGCCGACGATCACAAGCCGTCGCGGAAGGGATGCTGGGGTGACCGGCACCTGAGCGAGGGTGGTCGTACTTCCGGCGACTGTCGTCGTGTCATCCGATGGCGCAAGCGCACCTGCATCGAAGATGACCTCATCGTCGGATGTGTCGCGCGACGGGTCGTAGACGGCAGCGGATGACGAGAAGAACACGGCGAGCGCGACGATGATGAAGGCAGAGCTGCTGGCAACCGAGAGCGTGGCGAGTCGCCAGCCGGGCACCGACTTGCGCCCGAACCACTGCTGCAGGGCGCCGGTGCGAATCGGCGTCTCGACGACGCGGTAACACGCCTCGCTCAGCACGGCGGTGATGGCCATGGCCAGCACGAACCGACCGACCGAGCCCTCGTAGGCACCGACGATCCGGCTGATCGGCCAGCTCCACAGGTAGATCCCGTACGAGCGCTTTCCGAGCGCGACGAGCGGACGCGCACCGAAGACCAGCCGTGCGCCTGCTGCCCACGGATGCACCACTGCGCACACCAGCACCGTCGATGCAACTGTGACCGCCGGCAGCATGAAGAGATACGTGCTGCCCGAGGAGACATCGCCCATGAGGAATGCCGCCACCAGCACCACGACCGCCGCCGCCGCGGCCATGTCGAGAGCGCGGCCCGCACCGGCGTGCGAACGCGGGCGCACCTGCCACGGGCGCCAGATGAATGACATCGCCGCTCCGAGAAGGAGCCCGCTCGACCGCGTCAGCGTGGAGAGATAGAGGAAGTTGATCGTGTCGACGTCCTGCCACTGCAGGCCGAACGGGTTGAACCAGCGGGTCGGCCACGAAACCGCGTACGCCACGGCCGTGACGGCCATCACGCCGACGGCGGTGAGCGCCAGCACCCTGCCGAGGCTGCGGTCATCACCGCGATGGCCTGCGCGTCGGCCGGCAAGCCCGATGAACACGAGCGGCCAGAGCAGATACCACTGCTCCTCGACCGCGAGGCTCCACAGGTGCCGGAACAGCGTGGGGGTCCCCGAGAAGTACAGCTGCTGGGACAGGACCGTGCCCCAGTTCGCGAGGTAGCCGAGGGCCCACGGAAAGTCTCGGCGCAATTGCGTGTGCTGCTCGGCCGTGCCGAAGAACACGGCCCACACGCCGACGACCGCCATCATGGCGAACAGCGCCGGCAGCAGCCGCCGCCAGCGCCTGATCCAGAACTGGCGGAGGTCGACTCGGCCATGACGGTCGCGTTCCTCGATGAGCAGCGACGTGATGAGGAACCCAGAGACGACGAAGAACACCTCGACGCCGAAGAAACCACCGTGCAGCCACTCGAAGCCCGCGTGGTAGAGGATCACTGCGATCACCGACAGGGCTCGTACCCCGTCGAGCGCCGGCTGGTATCCCATCCGACCGGTGGTGGCAGGGCGTCGCGCTCCGAGGCGCGCCAGCCGGTCGAGGGCAGGGTGGTCTGCGGACATCGGTCGCGATTCTCGCAGGCCGTCAGGCCGGGGTACCGGACGGGTCGAACTCGTGCGTGCTGTGCACCTTCCAGATCACGACGACCACGAGGGCCATCACCGTGAGCACCGATCCCGCCGCCATCGGACTCCACACGCCGACGCGGTCGAATGCCGCCCCGGCAGCAGGCGGACCGACCACGCGCGCCATCGCCGATGCCGACTGCTGGAAGCCCATGGCCTCGCCGCGCCTTGAGGAAGGCGACGCACGATTGACGAGCTCGGTGACCGACGGCGCAGCGATCCCCTGCCCGACAGCCAGTACCAGCAGCGC
>JBJOMQ010000211.1:0-4255 GCA_046052275.1 Actinomycetota bacterium
GCTTCACCACCCATGCCTCGGCGGCGGAGCGCCGGGCAAGGTGCACGTCGGCGGGCCGGTCAAGCAGCATGATCACCTTCACGTGGGGGAGCTGACCAGCGCTTTCGTCAAGGCGCAGCGACATCGTGGCAGCCATGCCGCCCATCGATCCGATCTGCAGGTCGAGCACGGCGAGGTCGACCGGGCGCTCGGCTACCACGCCGGCGATGTCGCGGCCCTCGCGGCACACGAGGAAGGTGACGTCGGGGCCGCCGAGGGCAGCGGTGACGTCGTTGACGACGTAATCAGCATCCGTGGCGATGAGAATCAGCACGCCTCGCACCCTACCGGCTCGCCTGCAGAGGTACGAAGGCACGACGGCACGCAGCCGGCACGGTGGCCTACTGGGCAGACCTGTCGGGGGAGTCGGCACACAGCGCCAGTCGCACGGCCTCGAGGCCACCGAGGTCGTGCACGTCACCGGGCAGGGTGGGGATGAACACGGTGCCCGCCGTGGCGTGGGTGGCGACGTCGGCCAGCAGCTCGGCCGCCTGCTCGCGCTCACGACGCGCAGTGCCGTGCAACTCGGCGAGGTTGTCGTGCAACGCTGCAGTGAGCGAGTCGGCTGGACGCTCCGTGGAGGGTGCACCGAACAGCGGGGTGCAGCGATTCACGATGACAGCGGTGACCGGTAGTGCCGAAGCCGAGAGGCGTGCTGCGAAGTAGCGCGCCTCGTCGATGGTGTCGTCGCGTGGAGATGCGATGAGGACGAATCGAGTGCTCGGGCTGCGCAGCAGTGCCTGCACGTCGTCGGCCCGCTGTCGGAACCCAGTCTCCATGCCGGCAAACGCCTGGAAGAAGGCGATGGCATCGGCGAGCACGTCGCCGCCGACCACCTTGCCGATGCTGCGGAGCAGGGGCTGCGAGGCGATGTTGAGCACCTTCAGCCCGCGTCGGGCGGGCAGCATCATCAACTTGAAGACAGGGTGCTCGAGGAAGCGCGAGAGCGTGCTGGGCGCATCGAGGAAGTCGAGGGCGTTCCTCGAGGGCGGCGTGTCGACGATGACCATGTCAAAGCGGTGGTCGTGGTGCAGGGCATGAAGCCGCTCGGCGGCCATGTACTCCTGCGTGCCCGAGAGTGAGCCGGCGATGTTTCGATAGAAGCCGTTGGCCAGGATTCGCTCGGCCTGATCGGGCGACGCGGCCTGGCCGCGGACCAGGCCGTCGAAGGTGGAGGCCGTGTCGAGCATCATCGCCCACAACTCGCCGCTGGCAGCATCGGTGTCGCCCCCGTGCGTGTCGACCGTCAGGCGGATCGGCTCGTTGCCGAGGCCGCCGGGCACGCCGAGCGCATCGGCGAGTCGCTTCGCTGGATCGATCGTGATGACGACGGCCCGCCTGCCGCGGCGGGCAGCTTCGAGACCGAGCGCAGCCGCGGTGGTGGTCTTGCCGACGCCGCCCGATCCGCAGCACACGATGACGCGAGCGTCGCCGAGCAGCGCGTCGAGGCTGAGCGCGCTCACGGTCGTGCTGCCAGTGCGGTAGCGACGAGACGCCTGACGGCCTCGTCGTCGAGATGGGCGCCGGGCACGAGCGGCAGGTGCACTTGGGGAAGCGCAAGCGCGTCGGCAAGCCGTTCGCACTCAGCTGCATGCAGTTGCCGTCGAGCGTTCCGGAACTCTGCCGCGGCACGCAGCGCAGATCCCTCTGCGGCCGCCGTTGCGTCGAGGAGTGGGCCGTCGTCGATCGCGTTGACGACGACGGGGCCGAGATTCACCCCGACGCGGTCCTCGAGTGCGTAGGCAGTCTCGATCACCTCGTTCACCGGCGTTGCCTCGGGGAGGGTGACGAGCACCACCTGCGACCGTGCCGGATCGGCAAGCATCGCCATCACATCGTCGGCCTGAGACGCAATCGGTCCGCCCCTGGCAGCTGCGCGCAGGCCGGCAGGCGACGTGAGGAACGTGATCGCATGGCCCGCAGCCGGGCCGTCGACGACGATGGCGTCATATCGCCCGCTGCGTTCCAGTTGCTTCACCTTGCCGAGTACGACGAGGTCGTCGATCCCCGGGCTTGCAGATGCGACGACGTCGATCACTCCGCTCGATCGCAGGCGCCGGGTGATGGGGGCGAGCCCGCGCTCGTCGAGATAGTCGGCGAGCGCCTGTGCGGCGTCGAGGTGGAGCACCTCGATGCCGGGCAGCAGCCGGTCGAGTGTGGGCTTGCCGTCGAGTTCGACCACTGCCACCCGGAGCCCACGGTCGGCTGCCGCTCGGGCCAGCACAGCGGTTACCGTGGTCTTCCCGACGCCGCCCTTCCCGGCCACGATGGTCACGCGGGCGGCGGTGACGAAGTTCAGCGAATCTCCCGGAGGCACGTGTGCGCAGACTAGCGATCGCCCTTCTTGCGGCGCCCCTCGTGGGTGCCATCGGCGCATCGCTGCTCTCGGCGACGGCTGTCGGCCCGATGCCGAACGCCGTGGCGCATGCCGCGCCCCTCGATGATGCCGCCGCATCGTCGGCGCTGCCGCCCGTCGACGTCTTCCAGGCCTCGGGGCTGTTCGACGAGGTGATGGTCGATGCAATCTCCAGCGCCATCAGCCGCGCCGAGTTGAGCGGCTCGCAAGCACTGGTGCTGCAGCTCAACACGCCAGGTGCTGTGGTGGGCGATGACGCGATGGCCGATCTGCTCGCACAGGTGCGCGATGCAACGGTGGCGGTCGGCATCTGGGTGGGACCGTCGCGGTCGGCGCGCGCGTACGGCGCGCCGGCGCAGCTGTTCGGCGTTGCCGACGTCACCGCGATGGTGGCCGGCAGCCGGATGGGCTTCACCGGGGACCCCCTGCTGCCCGAGGTCGATCTCGGCCCGCAGGCGGCGGCGCTGGCCGAGGCCTCGGTGTCGTTCGCGGAGGCCCGCACGCTCGGCGTGCTGCGGCTCGACACGTCGGACGAGGGCGTGCCCACGGTGCGCAGCATGGTGCTGGCACTCGATGGCGTCTCACTCGACGACGGCACCGTGCTCGACACCGTCACCCAGGAACTTGACGACTCCGGCGCGTCGCAGAACGTCAGCACGCTGGTGCGCTTCAGCGGCCTCGGCCTCATCGACGAGGTGTTCCACACCGTGGCCAGTCCGCCGATCGCCTACCTGTTCTTCGTGATCGGTGCCTGCCTGCTGATCTTCGAGTTCTTCACGGCAGGTGTCGGCATCGCCGGATTCGTCGGTGCCGTACTGCTGGTGCTGGGCACGTATGGCCTTGCCGAACTGCCGTCGCGACCGGGCGCCGTGATCGCGCTGGTACTCGCGCTCATTGCATTCTCGGTCGACGTGCAGGTGGGACTGCCGCGACTATGGACAGGGATCGGACTGGTGCTCTTCATCCCGGCATCGTTCTTCCTCTTCGGCTCACTGCCGGGATCGTCGCTGCGCATCGGATGGATACCGCTGGCAACCGGCATCATCGGCGTGATGCTCACCTTCTTCGTCGGCATGCCGTCGATGACGCGCACGCGTTTCGCGACGCCGACGATCGGCCGCGAGTGGATGGTCGGAGCCGACGGCGTCGCAGTCGGCGCCATCGATCCCGACGGCGTTGCCGAGGTGAACGGTGCCCGCTGGCGGGCACGCACAAATCGGGCAACGCCGATCCCTGCCGGTTCGCCGCTGCGCGTGGCATCGATCGATGGCGTCACCCTCGAGGTCGAGCCGCTCGAGGGCGCCGCCCGCGACTACCGCGAGCGTCGGCGCAGCGACGACGCTTCGGGTGCCGAACAGGCCGACAGCAGCGCATGACCTGCCGTCAGGGGCCGAAGTGCCTGTCGCAGGGCACCTGCGTGTACAACACTCGGTGATCGATGATCGTCACTGACCGCCGGACATTCGTGCAGGGCAGGCCCGCCGGCTATGCGACTGCGGGCGAGGGCATGCCTGTGTTGCTGCTGCACGGGTGGGCGCTCGGCCAGCACACCTATCGCTCGGTGATCGACGCCATTGCGGCCCAGGACTGCCGGGTGATCGCTCCGTCGCTGCCGGGCTTCGGCGGCACGCCTGGGCTGCCCGAATCTCAGTTCTCGTTGCGCGGCTATGCCGACTGGGTGCGCGACCTGCTCGACGGACTCGACATCAACGAGCCGGTGGTGGTCGTGGGCCACTCGTTCGGCGGCGGCGTCGCCGTGCGGTTCTCGCACGACCATCGCCAGCGCGTTCGCAGCCTCGTGCTCGTCAACTCGATCGGCGGCTCGGCGTGGCGCAAGGGCGACACGCTGCGCAGCATCGC
>JBJOMQ010000212.1:0-4246 GCA_046052275.1 Actinomycetota bacterium
GGTTCGAGACCCGGCCTTCCGTCGCTCGCTCAAGTGCGGACGGAACTGACGTTGCGGACGCTGGCAGCCGACGAGCGAATGGTCCGGCTCGACGTGGCGCTTCGAGCAGTCAGCGGATCCCTTGCGGCCTGCGGGGCGATGATGACAGCTGCCATCGTCGGCCGCCTCGGCGACGTGCGAGTGCTACCGAGCGTTGCGGCGACGCCCTCGCTGCCGTGGCGGATGAGCGAGGGTGGATGGTGGTCGCTGCCGGCATCGGTGACACTCGAAGAGCTTGCGGAGCACTCGCGCACCGACGCACCACCATGCCCGGCGCTGCTGCACCTCGGCACTGCAGACGATGGCGAGCTCTTCGTCGATCTCGAGGCGATTGGTGTGCTCGAGATCGTCTCGCACCGGACTGCGCAACTGATCGCGTCGATGACGGCCACGCTGGAGATGTCGCCGTTCCTCGACACCTCGCGGATTCTTGCAGTAGGCGACGGCAGCACAGAGGGAGCAGGGCCAGGTGTCACTCGTGTCGCAAGCCTCGACGAGGCGGTCGACCTTGCAGCGGCCCTTCTCGGCGACACGCTCACGGCTGTGGGGGACGCCACCACCTTCGACCGACGAGTGGCGACCCGTGGTGGCGAGTCGTTCGAGCCGGTGGTGCTGGTGGTGTCCGACCTCGGTCCGAAGGACAGAGCAGATCTCCGACAACTCATCAGGCCGGGGAAGGGCATCGGAGCACTTGTGGTTGCAGCGCCCGAAGGTTCGGCGTCCACTGATGGTCGACGTGCGCTGACGGGCCTGGGACAGTTGACGACCGTCCCGCTTCTCGATCGCCGGTGGATCTTCCGACAGGACGCCGGTACTGCCGAGATCCACGTGCTGGAACCCTGCGGGATACGAATCCGTCCGTCGCTGGTGGCACCCACCGCACTTGCGGGCGTGCAAGAAGTGCTAGCTGCGGAGGCTGTGCCATTCGAGGTTGCGGCTCCGGTGGTGCCCATCGACGTCGCTCGCCCTGTTGTGCGAGGTGTCTCGGTGCCGTTCGTCGAGACCGAATGGGCCCTGCTGGTGAGAACCCTCGGTGCCGTCGAGGTCGTGGCGGCGGACGGAACGCAGGTTCAGTTCGATCGATCGAAGGCGCTCGAGTTGGTGGTCTGGCTGGCGCTGCACCGTCGTCGCCCGACCCGGGGTGCTGCCCGAGCTGCACTGTGGGATCTCGATGTTCGCGACGCGACATTCGCCAACGTGGTGAGCGAGGCCCGGCGAGCACTGGCTCGGGCATCGCTGCCAATGCCCGGTGACGAATGGATTCCGCGCACCCTCACCGATGCCCTCCCGCTGCACGATCGTGTAGTCAGTGATGCAGAGTTACTCGAGGCTCGGATTCGATATGCCGAGGGCCTTCCGCATCGTGAGGCAATCGACGTGATCACTCCTGGCCTCGAGGTGGTGACCGGAATGCCCTTTGCCGGCTCGAACTACCTGTGGTGCGATGCAGAGGGACACGCGTCAGCACACGTGCTGCTCGTGGTCGGTGCGGCGACCCGTCTTGCTCAGCATCATCTGGCCCTGGGTGATGTCGAAGGCGTGTTCTGGGCTACGGGCAAGGGCCTGCTCGTGCTCAGCGGTCATGAGGAGCTCGTGGCGATGCGGATGCGCGCCCATGCGAGCGCAGGCGACTTGGCCGGTGTGCGCGACGAGTGGGAGCGATACGAGCGAGCGCTGCAGGCAGACCCGTGGGCTGCATCACGGCCGTCTCCGAAACTGTCAGCGCTGCGGCGTGAGCTACTCGGCCGAGTCAGCTGACCGGCGCGTCACTCGGCAGCAGACTCTGAGCCGGGTAAGGGGATCGAACCCTTGACCTACCGCTTACAAGGCGGTTGCTCTGCCATCTGAGCTAACCCGGCGGGGATGGATAAAAACGCGGCGCGAAATCGCCGCGATTCGGCCTGCAGGCTAGTGGGAAGGCCGCTGGTGGCGGTCGTGCGGGTGTGGGGGCGGTCACGTGACGTGCTGCTGCGGTCGTGGGTCCGCAAACTGGCCGCTGTGGCCCTCCCCACCCCTTTGGCGCATGCGGGGCGGCCAGCGACGGGAGAACTCAGCGCAGGAGTGTGGTAGACCTCCATGGCGATGGCGCCGCTGTCGATTGGAGACAGCACAATGTTCACCCGTCATTCCGTCAAGAACTCGGCTCGGTTGGCCGTGGGAGCAGTTGCTCTCTCCGTCGCAGTGCTGGTCCCTGCTACGGCCAGCGCATACACCAGAGGGGCCCCTCCGAGTATCAATTCGGCCTCGTGCACTGGTGATGTGGTGACCTTCACGTGGGACACTTCCTTTGGCAAGCCCTCCAAGTGGGAGATCAGCGACAGTTCGGCGGCCGTTCTCGTGTCGGGCCGTTTCACCAAGGCGGAGTTGGTGGAAGGGCAGAAGCTCGTCTCGGTCCAGTGCTCCTATGGCATGTCCCTGGCGCTGCAGGCTGGCAGGTCGGGATCCTCGGCCGGGATCAGTTACCCGTGACCGCTCGATAGCGGATGGTGTCCCGGCCGAGCAGATAGGTCAATCTCGCCTGGTCCAAATTTCGGGGTGCCGCACGTTGAAGTGATCACCAACGGCGCGTGAGACGTGCCCGCTCGAGAATCAGCAGACTCGCACGTGGGCGCTCAGGCGCTGATGACTGCGAACCAGCGGCCTTCGTTGTCGGGGAACGCGAACGATGCGATGCCGGAGTGCTCGCCCAGCTCGGTGGCCTGCACTCCCCTCGCAACAAGCGCGGCGCGGGTGGCAGCGAGGTCGTCCACCCGGAACGCGATCGACGGAGTTGCTAGGTCGAGGCCATCGGGGTTGTCCTTCATGAGCGCCAGAGGAACCAACTCGAAGGCGAAGTCCTGATCGGCGAATCCGACCTGCACGATGGAGAACTCGCCTGCCTCGCTGCGGCCCTTCTCGACCATGCCAACCTGCTGGGTCCAGAACTGCAGACAAGCAGCGTCGTCGGTGACGTACAACACCACATATCCGACCTTCATCGAGCCTCCCATTGTCTGGTGACTAGGAGTGTAGAGAGAAGGCCGTGATGGTTACATCTCCGTGGTGCACCCAGCGGGTCGGTGAATCTGCGCAGCGAGCTCCGCTCAGGGTGTGCCGAAGGTGACGATCTTGGTAGGGGTCAGCGTGAACAGCGAACGCTCCTCACCCTCGACTCGCAGCGGGTAGACGTCGGCGCCCAGGTAGAGCTTGGCGAGCCGGTCGATCGACTCGGTGGCGAGATGGCCGCGGGCGGGATCCGACTCGTCGATCACTTCGTCGACATCGCAGTACAGCGTCACCCAGTGGTACGGGTTGGCCGGGTTGATGGCGTTGATGCTCACCGAGCGACTGGCACGCATCTGGCGATCCTTCGCGCGGCCCTTCACCGTGTTGATGTGCACGTGCGTGCGATCGGGACTGGCCTCGAACCACATGGCGTTGAGCTGCACCCGGTCTGATGCCTGCGTCGCGAGCGTGACGGTGATAGGGCCGTCGATCAACTGCTGGTACACGGGATCCAAATCGTTGATCGACGAGCCCTGCGTGGCCTGGCCCTGCTGGAAGTCGTAACCGGAGCCGGGCGTACCGATGCTCGAGATTCTGAATGTCATGTGATGTGTCTCCTCTGTAGTGCTGTTTAGGGCTCAGTTGGTGGGGTGGTTCACGCAGAACTCGATGACGTTGCCCCATGGATCCTTCACGAAGGTCTGGCGCAGTGCCGCCGGTGAATTCACGAGTTCGAACACTTCGACGCCGGCCAGCCGCAACCGGTCGAGGAACCCGTCGAGATCACCAGTCACGGCCACCGCGAAGTGAGGGTCGTTGGGCCGCAGTGGTGCGTCGGCACCACGCATGTCGCCGCCGGTGGTGAGGTGCACCGCCAGCCCGCCCACTCGGAACCATGCGCCCGGGAATCCGAAGTCGGGACGCTCGATCTGCGTGAACCCGATCAGGCCGGCATAGAACGCGACGGCCTCGTGGATGTCGCCAACGCTGATGCTGGCGTGGTCCATCTCAAAGGTCGGCATCTCCACTGGGTAAGTATGCGCTACCGGTGTCCTCGGCCGCCGAACTGGACGACGTGCCGGTTGAGCGGTGAGATTGACTCGACGTGTTGAGGAGGACCCGGGCCTGGCGCTCGGTGAGGAGGCTGAAGTGCGAGGTGACGGCAGGCGAGCGGCGGTGATTGGCGGATCACTCGGCGGGTTGACGGCAGCGAACCTGCTGC
>JBJOMQ010000213.1:0-4245 GCA_046052275.1 Actinomycetota bacterium
ATCATCAGCTACGGCTTCAACGACTTCTCTGTGGCCGACGGACTCATCGTCGACCAAGCCAGCTTCTGCTTCGCAGAGCAGCGCACCAACCAGCCGATCGAGACCTCGCTCTCCGACGCTGCCACGCAGGCCATCCAGCCGCCCAGCACGACGCTCGACATCACCGTCGTCGACGGTCGACTGCGCATCAGCCGCGCAGCCACGCCCACACCCGTCGGCATCATGCTCGCCGATCCGGCGACCGACTCGCTCCCGAGCGAGCCCGACGCAGCACAGCTCGTCGATGCCGACAGCGACGGCAAGCCGGGCATCACCGTGACCATTCGCGTGACCGACGAGCTGACCGGCGAGCTCTACATCGCCCGACTCGAGATCTTCGCCTGGGAGGGATCGCTCGTATCGGCGGACCGCATCGAGGGACTCGTCACCGACACCTCGCAGCAGCTGGTGCTCGGCGCCAGCGATCCGATCTTCGCCACGGCCGGGTCGGGATGGGTGCAGCATGCCGACCTCGCCGAGAGCCCGCTGGTACTGGTCCGCGTCGATGACACGTGGGACTGCGAACGGCTGCGGCAAGAACGCGACCGGCTGTTCCCGCCGGTGCCGCCCATCGACTGGTAGCCGACAGCCGTCACGCCACCTTGCGGTCGGGTCCGGCATCGGCCACCACGCCCTCGGCGGCAACCGCCGTCCACATCGCCGTGCGCAGTCGGTCAGACTCGGGCGGGGTGAGCCGGTTGGCCACCACCACGCCCTCGATCATGTCGCCCACCACCACCATCCAGGGACGCTCCTTCACCTGCACCGACACCACTGCACCAGCGCGATGACGGCGCAGCGAGCGCTGCACCCCGACGATGCGCGGCGGGCACCGGAAGCTCGGCGCCACAAGACCCCGCGACCGCGCCTCGCGACCCAGCACTCGGGCGGCACGGGCGAAGTCGAGGGAAGTCTGGCGGGCACTCATGAGCGCATGGTGCCAGAGGGGTGTCACGCGCCCGGCCGCGCACCGGCTCGCTAGCGTCGCCGCATGACCGACGGGCCGGCGCTCACCCCCACCCAGCAGCGGCTGCTCGCGCTCATCCGCCGGGCGGGCGAGCCGCTCGAGTTCAATACCGCCTTCGTCGAGCACCTGCAGCACCAGGCAGCCGAGGCGATCGCTGAGTTCTCGGCCCGGCTCGGCGGCGAGTCGCTGTGGGTGGCAAAGAGCTTCCTCTCCAGCGTGCACGGGTGCGAGGTGTCACACCTGGCGCCCGACGACTTCGAGTGGCGCCCCTCCACGGCGGCCGGCTTCGTCGCCCACAAGGCGATCGAACTGGCGCTCAACTGGCGCGGCGAGCCGGTGCCGGCCGTGGTGGTCGACGAGGCCATCGCCCGCCTCGGCGACGAGATGAGCAACCGCGGCGGCTACGTGGCCGGCCTCACCGATGCCGACTACGCCGACCTGCGCAGCAGGGCGGTCGACCGCGTCACCAAGTTCCTGCAGGACTTCCCTCCCCTGCCGGCCGGAGCACATCCTGTGCTCGAACCGTCGGCGCGCTGGAAGCCGCCTGGCACGATCGAGTTCAGCGGCAAGGCCGACCTCATCGTCGGCCGCACCGAGGGCAGCGAGAGCCGACTGCTGATCATCGACCTCAAGACCGGCGGCAGGTCACCGCACCACCGCGCCGACCTGCGCTTCTATGCACTGCTCGAGACACTGCGCCGCGCTGTGCCCCCGCGCAAACTTGCCACCTACTACCTCGACTATGCCGAGGCCGATGTCGAGGACGTCACCGAGGGCCTGCTCGAGGCGGCACTCGTGCGTGCCCTCGAGGGCATCGCCCGCCACATCGAACTCGTCGTCGACCGGCGAGAGCCGGTGAAGCGAGTCGGCGTGGCATGCCGCTGGTGCCCGCTGCGCGACTCGTGCCACGAGGGCCAGGCCTATCTCGGCGGCACCGACCCCGACGCCGGGATCGCCGACTGACCCGGCGCCGGCGGCCGGGCCGGCATCACGAGATCACGCGCACCAGGTCGCCGATCGAGAGCCAGTCCCAGATGCGCACCGCATCGTCGGGCAGCACACGGATGCAGCCTGCCGACTCGCCGAAGTACTCCTGCGTGCCCACCGAGTCGAGCGGCTGCACCCAGCTTCCATCGGAATACTTCGGCACGCTGTGGAAGGCAATGCGCGCACCCTGGTACTTGCCGCGCGTGAAGGCCACGAAGTGAGTCATCGTGCTGTACTCGCCCGACAGGTTGCTCGACGCATTGAGATCTCTCGCATACACGTCGTACTCACCGGGATCGGGCTGGCTGCGCGCCGACGTGATCGGGAAGCGGTGGGTGATGACGCCGTTCTCGCACAGCGCACCCATCTGGTTGGCGCGGTCGACGATGGCCCCGTGTGGCGATGACGGGCAGTCGGCATCGGCCATCTCGCGTGGCCCAGTCGGGCCGGTCCACGTGCCGATCACCGTGGCCGTACGGCGGCCGACGATGCCGTCGACCTCGAGCAGCTGCGCCGCCTGCAGCTCGCGCACGGCGGCGTCGGTGGCGGTGTCGAACACCGAATCGGGCGCCGCAGCGAGATAGCCCGACACCACGAGCCATTGCTCGAGGCACAGCACCGCCTCGCCAGCCGAGCCCAACTGCAGCACCTCGGGAATCTCGCACGGAACGGGGCCGGCGGGCGCCGAGGTCGCTACCGGCGACGATGCCGACGACGGGGCGGCGGCCTGCGCCGCGGCTGCCACCGAGTCGCCGGTCGGAGCACCCTGCACCTCGGCACTGCGACCACCGATCAGCCGGGCGATGCCCACGATCCCCAGCATCACCACCAGAACGACGGCGAGGAAGCGGTGCGAGCGCGACACGGGGGAGGATCCTACGGGCGCCGGATGCCAGCGGTCAGTCAGGCTCTGACGACGCGGCCGCATCGCGCCGACTGACGCCGTCTCAGGCGTCGAGGCCGAGCTGCCACGAGAAGAACGCCAGCACGTCGGCACCCTCGCTGATGCGCATGCTCGCCGGCTTGCCGACTCCGTGTCCCGCCCGCTCGGACTGCCACAGCAGCACCGGTCGCTCGTCCTGCGACGCAGCCGCCTCGGCCATCCGCGCCGCCATCTTGCGTGCGTGGCACGGGTCCACCCGAGTGTCGCCCTCGGCCGTGGTGAACAGCACCGCCGGATACCGCTCGCCATCGCGGACGTGGTGGTAGGGCGAGTAGGCACGCACCCACTCGAACTCCTCGGCGATGTCCGGATCGCCGTACTCGCTGGTCCACAGCCGGGCGATGAGGAACTGCGGGAAGCGGATCATGTCGAGCAGCGGCACCGCACACCACACGGCACGTGCGAGGTCGGGCCGCTGCGTCATCGCCACGCCCATCAGCAGGCCGCCGTTGCTGCCGCCGTGCAGCGCCATCAGCGAGCGACTGGTGAACTCGTTGTCGACGAGCCAGTCGGCCGCAGCATGGAAGTCGTCGAACACGCGCTGCTTGTGCTCGCGACGCCCGGCGCGGTGCCACGACTCGCCGTACTCGTAGCCGCCGCGCAGGCCGGCGATGCAGTACACGCCTCCCTCGGCGCACCATGCAGCAAGGTTGGGCATCCACACGGGCGACTCGGCGATCGCGAAGCCGCCGTAGCCGGTGAGCACCAACGGCGTCGACGGCGACGGCACCACATCAGCACGGTGGGCGATGAACATCGGGATGAGCGTTCCGTCGGCCGACGGGTAGTGCACCTGCCGGACAGCGAGCTCGGGCACCACGCTGCACTCGTGTCCATCGCCCCACGGCACGGCCGAGCCGCCAGCGGCCGACGGCTCGACGCGCAGCAGTTGCACCGGGGCATCGAACGAGCCGCGCGCGGCGAAGGCCACCACCGTGCCATCCGATGCAACACCGGCATCGAGCGCCGCCACTGCTGCAACGCCCAGGTCGACGGTGCCCGAGCATGCGCCATGCAGCGCGCCGAGCGGATAGCGCTCGATGCGGTCGACCGCCACCTTGCTGGCCACCACCAGCACATCGTCGCCGGCGACGGCGAAGGTGCCCAGCACGGCATCGTCGTGCTCGTCGACCACGGTGTGCCACACCGCCGGGTCGTCGAGATCGACACGCACCACCCGACCGTGCGGTGCGTCCTTGGTGGTGACACCGAACAGCGACGTGCCTTGCACCTCGAATGACGACTGCGATTCGTCGCCGACGATGATGTCGGTCCAGGTTCCCGTGCTGCGATCGAGCACGTGCACATC
>JBJOMQ010000214.1:0-4223 GCA_046052275.1 Actinomycetota bacterium
TCGATGACGATCCGGCGGGGCGAGTCGTGGGGTCGCCAGCGCAAGCTCTCGGCCGACGTGCTGGTCGTCGATGGCGATGCGGAAGTGGGCAGGCACGTGACTGCCGCGCTCCAGCGGGGCGAGACGCCGCAGCCCGTGGCGGTCCGGTCAGGGGACCTGGCGCGTGCACTGGGCGGCGGCACTGCCGGTCGGGTCGTCGCGGGCAACACGCTCGTCGAGGCACCGATCGACGCGGTACGGGTCACGACTGCAGAGGGCGAAGTCCGGTGGTTCTGTGCCCACCTCGTGGCCCATCGCGGCGCGTGGCGAGGCGAGGTCGTCGCTGCCGCGAATGCGGGGTTCGTCAGGGGAAGGGACGTGGCGCCCCGGGCGCATCCCAACGATGGGCGAGTCGACCTCGTCCGCGTCGATCCGTCGATGTCGCTGCGCGCCCGTCGCGCAGCGTGGCACCGCGCCGCCACAGGCTCGCATCTCCCGCACCCGCTCATCACCGTGGCGCAGTCGACCGCAGAGGTGCTGCACTTCTCGTCACGGCTCCGCCTCTGGATCGACGGCGAACCGTGGACGGCGACACGCTCCGTGTCGCTCGAGGTTGTCGCCGACGCGGCGGTGGTGCTGGCATAGCCGTCGGTGTACGACGGCTAGGTTGCGGCGAGGAGGTACACCGTGGACGTCAACTCACTGAAGGCGGCTGTGTGCGCGAGGGTCGACGAGCTGGCCGACCGCCTTGTCGACGCCAGCCACCAGATTCATGCTCAGCCCGAGCTGAACTACGAGGAACGGTTTGCTCATGGCCTGCTCACCGACCTGCTCGACGAGCTCGGTGCCGAGCACGGAGTTCGCCCGGTGCGGCATGCCTACGGGCTCGAGACGGCGTTCGACGCCGAGGTCGGTGCCCCTGGTGGCCCGACGGTGGCGGTGCTCTGCGAGTACGACGCGCTGCCCGTCATCGGCCACGCATGCGGTCACAACATCATCGCAACCGCAGGCCTCGGCGCCGGTCTCGCTGCAGCCGTCGTCGCCGAGTCGATGGGCGGCCGGTTGCGGATCATGGGGACGCCCGCCGAGGAGGGTGGCGGCGGCAAGGTCGTGATGGCGCGCGCAGGGGCGTTCGACGGCGTCGACGCCGCCATGATGGTGCATCCTGCCGATGCCGACCTGATCCGCATGGACTGTCTCGCCATCCAGGGAGTCGATGTCGAGTTCCACGGCCGGGCCGCCCACGCTGCGGCCGCGCCCTGGGAGGGCCGCAATGCGCTCGACGCCGCCGTGCTCGGATACACGAGCATCTCCCAGATGCGCCAGCACATCCGGCCCGACGAGCGCATCCACGGCATCTTCACAAAGGGTGGCGACAAGGCGAACATCGTGCCGTCGTCAGCGGCGATGGAGTGGTACGTGCGGTCGGGCACGATGCAGCGACTCGAAGTGCTGAAAGGCCGGGTCATCACGGCGCTGGAGGCGTCGGCTGCCGCGTGCGGCTGCACCATGCACCACCACTGGGTCGAGAACCCGTATGCCGACATGGTCGACAACGGCCCGATGGTGGCGTCCTACGTCGCCAATGCAGGGGCGCTCGGCCGGCGCGTGGCCGATCCGCGCTCGACGGGCAAGGTGGTCATGGGCAGCACCGACATGGGGAACATCAGCTACCTGGTCCCCTCGATCCATCCCATGATCCAGGTGGCCCCCGACGGGGTGCCGATCCACAGCGTCGACTTCGCCCGGTATGCGGCCTCCGACGAGGGCGACCGGGCCGTCGTCGACGGCGCCAAGGCCATGGCGATGACGGTCGTCGACCTGTGGGCGTCCTCTGACCTGCGCGAGGCCGTGGCCGCCGACTTCGCCACGCGGCCCACCGGGGTGACGGTGCTCTGAGGCCTGCGTCGGCGGACCGCGACAGCGGCCTCGCCGGGCCCATGCAGGACAAGGGCTGACGGGCGACCCGATCCCCGTGGCGTGCGGTGGGCACCCGTAGGATTCACCCCTGTGACGGTGTACCTACCCGAGCAGTTCACCGCCGCCGAGACCGACATCCTCCGTCGGTATTTCACCAACCTCGACGGTCCGGTGTTCGCCCTCGTGAACCTGCCCGAGGTGGTGAAGGGGGCACTGTTCGCGAGGTACAGCCGCAGCCCCAAGAGCCTGAGGCGGCTCTTCCTCGACGAGTTCGTGGGCGAACTCGACATCGCCGGCGACGCCTCGGTGGACGCCACCGTCGGACTCGAGCGTGCCGAGGAACTGTACGAGAAGGTCTTCGTCGAGTACGGCGACGACTCGGTGGCTCAGCTCGGCGGCGTCCATCTCGCCTGCGAGCAGGCGAGCAACATCCTCACCAAGGTGCTCGAGTGGGGCCGCCTGATGAGCTATCTCGAGCAGAGCACCCGCTACATCAGCTACGACACCCGGCTCGAGGGCAGGTATCGGTTCTTCCGCGATCCGGACATCATGGGCAGCCGGTACGGCACGCGGTACGTGGGCGACATGGACCGGATGTTCGAGAGCTACACGCTGCTCCTCACCAAGGTCACCGATCACGTGCGCGCCACCGTGCCCCAGAATCCGTCCGACAGCGACTTTGTCTACCGGGCGGCCACGAGGGCGAAGGCACTCGATGCCGTTCGTGGCATCCTGCCGTCCGCGGCGCTCAGCAACGTGGGTATCTACGGCTCCGGACAGGCATTCGAGGCCCTGATCATCCGTCTTCGCTCACATCCGCTTCCCGAGGCGCAGGACTACGCCGACATGATGCTCACCGAGCTTCGCAAGGTGATCCCGAGCTTCCTGCGCCGGGTCGACATTCCCGAGCGAGGCGGACGGTGGGTGCAGTACCTCAATTCGACGCGCTCCAACACGGCAGCGCTCGTCGACTCGCTCTTCGGCGGCTCACCCGTCGAACAGGCCGACAGCGTCGAGTTGGTCGACTTCGACCCCGATGCGGAGAACAAGCTGCTCGCAGCAATCTGCTATCCCCACACCAATCTGCCCGAGCACCAGATCATGCAGAAGGTGCGCGCGCTCGGCCCCACCGAGCGGGTCGCCCTGCTGCGCGCCTACGTGGGAGAACGCGAGAACCGCCGACACAAGCCAGGACGCGCGTTCGAACGGGTCGACTACCGCTTCGACGTGCTGAGCGACTACGGCGCCTTCCGCGACCTTCAGCGGCATCGCATGCTGACCATCGACTGGCAGCCACTGTCGCCGAACCACGGCTACGTACGCCCCGAACTCGTCGAGGAGGCGGGTATGGCCGACGTCTTCGACGAGGCCATGGCACGCTCGGCGGCACTGTACGACGTGCTCCGCCCAGGCTTCCCGCAGCAGGCGCAGTACGCAGTCAGCATGGCGTACCGAATCCGCTACTCGATGCAGTTCAACGCCAGGGAGGCAATGCACCTGCTCGAACTGCGAACCTCGCCGCAGGGCCATCCGTCGTACCGCCGAGTAGCGCTGCAGATGCACGAGCTGATTGCGACGAAAGCCGGCCACAGGGCGGTCGCCGACGCGATGACCCACCTCACGACGGCGGCCCCAGAGCTGGAGCGCCTTGCGGCCGAGCGGCGGGCCGAACAGCGACGCAGCGGATCCTGAGGCCCGGATTCAGCGGCACGGGCCGTCACGCGACAGGGTCTGGCGTCCGTCTTGGCCCCGCATCCACAATCCGGGACGATCGGGCGAGACGGCGTGTAACCTCCGTCGCCGCCCGGCGTAGTATCCCCAACTCACGCGGGAGAGGTGAATTCGATGGCTGGCGATGACGATATGCCCGACGACCTCGACGACGTCGTCGACGAGGAAATCGACGAGCTCGAGGACGAGCCAGACGAGGACGAGCTCGACCCCGACCTCGAGGACGACCTCGACGCGGACCTGGACGACGAACTCGAACTCGATGGCGAGCTCGACGGCGAGGTCGAAGGCGACGAGGACGAGTTCGAGGGTGCCGCTGCGGACGCCACCGCCGACGGCCCGCGTCGACGTGCGGTCGCCGAGGACGAGGACGATGACGAGCTCCTGTCTGCCGACGATGTCGAGGAGGACCTCGACACCATCCTCAAGGCAACCATGGCCGGTGCCGACGAGGACGACGGCGAGGACGAGGACGAGAGTCCTGAGGTGCAGGGCGACCCGGGCGACAAGCTCCAGCCCAAGCGAGCCGACGAGCGTATGTTATCGTCGTGGTTCCTACTCGTGTGTCAGTCGGTTTCGTGGTGGCCGTTTGT
>JBJOMQ010000215.1:0-4213 GCA_046052275.1 Actinomycetota bacterium
GCGTCCGAGGCGGCGCTGTCGGAGGCCGAGGTCGGCACGGTGCCGACTGCTGCCATCGCCGTGGCCGACAGCACCAGTGCCACCATCGGCCGGATCCACTTCGACCTCGAGCGGCTCATGCGCCGAGCATAGGAGACGGGACCAAGGACCCTCCTCTCACCACTGTGCAGGTGTCGTACAGTTTCCGTATGTTCCTCCGCAACGCCTGGTACGTCGCCGAGTGGGAGCGCGCCATCGGCGACGCACCCGTTGCCGCCACCATTCTCGGCGAGCGGATCGCCCTCTACCGCCGATCGGACGGCACCTACGGCGCCCTGCACGACGCATGCCCGCACCGCAAGCTCCCGCTCTCGATGGGCCGCGTGGTGGGCGACTTCATCGAATGCGGCTACCACGGCATGACCTTCGACTGCGAGGGAACGTGCCTGCGGGCCCCCGTCAACGGCACGGTTCCGCCGAACACCTCCGTCCGCGCCTATCCCGTCGAGGCCCGCTACGGGCTGCTGTGGGTGTGGATGGGCGATCCCCGACGTGCTGACCCATCGACCATCTTCCAGGTGCGTCACTGGGACGATCCGCAGTGGGGTCGCACCGACGGCGACGACATGGTGGTTGCCTGCAACTACCTCTACATCAGCGACAACCTGCTCGACCCCTCGCACGTCGCCTGGGTGCACCGCAGCTCGTTCGCCGGAGCCGGCACCGACGACACACCGATGCAGGTCTCGATCGACGACGTCGGTGTCACTACCTGGCGCTGGCTGATGGACACACCGCCAGCACCCTTCTATGCGCCGTATGTGAAATTCGCCGGCAACACCGACCGCAAGCAGGAGTATGAGGTGCGGTACCCGAGCCACGCGCTCATCAAGGCGATCTTCGCCCCAGCCGGCACCGGCGGCGAGGGGCGGCCGATGCACCCCGACACGTTCCTGATGGACAGCTACAACTTCCTCACGCCGATCGACGAGCGCACCACGCGCTACTTCTGGTTCCAGACCCGCAACGTGTTCCCGGGAGATGCCGAGGTCTCGGCCACCTTCGCTGCGTCAGTGCGCGCCGCGTTCGACGAGGACAAGGCGGTGCTCGAGGCGGTGCAGCGCGGCATGGACGACGACCCGTCGAGCCTCAACCTGCGCTCGGATACGGGCGGCGTGCGGTTCCGCCGCCGGCTGGCTCAGCTCATCGAGGCCGAGCAACTCGCCGAACTGCAAGACGCGTAAGAACCGCGCCGATCATCAGCAGCGCCGCAGCAGTGAGCGCGACCGAGGTCCCGTTCCCTGCCACCGGCATCGGGTCGTCCGGGCCGAAGTCGTCGTAGGCGAGCAGGTACAGCGCATAGTTGAAGCTCGAGGCCGAGCCGACGGGGCCAAGCTCGACGCAGGTGTCTCCTGTTGCGGCCCACGTGATGACGTACGCGCCGAGGCCACCCTCTGCAGCGAGCTCGACATCGGTCGCGTCGCCGAACAGGCCGGCTACTTGCTCTGAGATGAACGCTGTCGATCCGTCATAGGCGATGCGAACGCTCAGGCCAGTCACGCAGCCCTCCTCAGTGACCGTCACCGTGATGGTTTCTGCCTCCTCGTCGATGTCGACCGACACCGCGCCGGCGAGATCGCCCGGATTCGACACGAGATCGGACTCATCGAGCTCCACACCGTCGCCCACGGTGACCTCGGTGCGCTCGAAGACCTTCGGCTGCGCTGGATCGCCGGCCTCGAGCGTTGCGGTCACGTCGACCGGCGAATCGAAGTCGGCGAACTCGACCGTTCCGCCATCCCACACCAGCGTGCTGTCGGGCGGCATCGCCAGTGCCGCCGACGGCCCCGCGATCGACAGTGCGGCAGCGCCGACCAGCACCCCGCGAAGGATTCCGCTCGCCATCCCCCACCCCCTGCGGCCACGCCCGGGTGGCAGTGACGCCGCGCCGCTAACCTACCCCTCCTTCGCGGGTGTAGCTCAATGGCTAGAGTTCCAGCCTTCCAAGCTGGCTATGCGGGTTCGATTCCCGTCACCCGCTCCATGGAAGTTGAGATGATCGTCGAGATTCCGCAGGGGTCTCGCAACAAGTACGAGATGGACCACGAGACGGGCGCCATCTGGCTCGACCGCACCCTGTTCACTGCCACGCAGTACCCGCTCGACTACGGCTTCTTCCCCCACACGCTCGGCGAGGACGGCGACCCGCTCGATGCGCTCATCATCCTCTCGCAGCCCACCTTTCCCGGCTGCCACGTGTGGGCCCGCCCCATCGGCGTCTTCACGATGGCCGACGAGGCGGGGCCCGACGCCAAGGTCCTGTGCGTCCCCGCCCACGATGCGCGCTACCGCGAACTGAACGATCTCGATGACGCTCCCGACTTCCTCCTCGCCGAGATCGCCAACTTCTTCGAGGTGTACAAGCTGATCGAGCCCGGCAAGCAGTCCACCGTGGGCGCATGGGCCGACGCTGCGGCCGCCGAGGCCGAGATCCGCGCCGCGATGGCGCGGTACCCGCAGCACTGACGAGTCGCCCAGCCGCTCGCAGCACCGCTACCGTCGGCGCCATGTTCGACACCAGCGTCGCCGGACCGTTCTACGAGGACTTCGTTGTCGGCGCCACCCTCCCGCCGCTGCCACCGGTCACGCTCACTGACGCCGACAACGCCCTATATCGCGCCGTCACCGGCGACCAGCACGCCTTCGCCAGCGACCTCGGTGCGTTTCGTGACGCTGCAGGCGATGGTCCGGGGCTCGCCAATCCCGGGGTCGTCATGCACTACGCAATGGGCCAGACCACGATGGCAACCCGGCAGGCGATCGCCAATCTCTACTACCGATCGGTGCGCATGCTGCGACCCGTGCGGCTCGGCGAGACGCTCCGCACCACCACCACCGTGCTCGGCCTGCGCGACTCGGCGCCGAAGGGCGACCAGCACCGCGGCAAGGTGTGGCTCGGCATCACCGCCCGCACCGAGCACGGTCCCGCCATCACCTTCGAACGCTGCGCGCTCATCCGGGCACGCAGCACCACACCGCCCGGCCACGACACCGATATCCCCGGGGCGTCCGATCCCACCCCACTCGACGAGCTCGCGCCGCTCATCCCCGGGTGGAACCTGTCATCGCTCGCCGCCACCGAGTGGGCGGTCGGCGATGCCAAGGCCGACCCGCTCCGCGACCACATCGACCTCGCTGCACCCTTCGCCCGGCTCACCTTCAACCAGGCAGCCGTGCACCGCGACCACACGATGACGGCCGACGGCCAGCGCCTCGTCTACGGCGGCCACGTACAGGCACTCGCCCAGGCATCACTCACGCGCATGCTGCCCGGCATGGCCATGGTTCTGGGGTGGGATGGCTGCGATCACCTCGGCCCTGCGCACGAGGGCGACCTGCTCGAGTTCCGCCACACGCTCCTCGAACGCCGCCACGCCGGCGGCGGCAGCCTGCTGCGCTTCGAGGTGGTCGGCTCGACCGTAGGAGACGCCGGCTCGAACGACATCCTCCGCTGGACTCCAGTGGTGTGGGCGCGATGACGCCCGCCTCCTAACTCGACGCGTCGGCTGGCAGCGGCGCAATCAGCGCCGGCGGGTGCACTCGCATCAGCACCGGCGACATCACGACGATCGCTGCATTCAGCGCTGCCGCAGCCAACAGCGCCGTCCGCAGATCGGCAATCGAGGCGACAGCCCCCCACAGCGCGGATCCCGCCGACGTGCCGAGCCACACGGTGAGCATCACCATGGCCGCGCCGCGCCCTTTCATCCACTCCGGCAGCTCCACCATGTAGTTGCTGTACAGCGTGTTGATCACGCCCATCCATCCGGCGCCGCACATCACGATGCCGACTGCCGCCACTGCGGTCGTCCCAGCGAACGCGAGCATCACTGCGCCCAGCGTCCATGCCGCTCCCGCCACTGCCACGGCGAGCTCTGGGCGGGCGGGGGCCCGCAGCCGCGGCAGCACCGCCACCGCCAGCACCGAGCCGAGACCCTGGCAGGCAGCAAGCACGCCGTATCCCCTCGAGCCGAGGTCAAGCGAATCGGCAGCGATCGCCGGCAGCAGTGCCGCCACCGACGCCGCCGCCAGCATCGAGAGGCCGACGCGCACCAGCGGGCGACGCAGCGTCTGCGATCGGGCGATCTCGCGCACGCCGCGAGCGATCGCAGCATTGACCTGCTCCTCGCGCTGTCCCTCACCCCATCCGGTTCGCCGGCGCTGCACGACGACG
>JBJOMQ010000216.1:0-4202 GCA_046052275.1 Actinomycetota bacterium
GCGGCTATGGGCCTGTTGTATGGATCGCTGCCGGCTGGCTCGTGCTGCTCGCCGGCGGCGCGCTGCTCGCCGACGTGCTCCCGCTCTACGACCCGGCCGACACGCGCGCCGGCATCCCGCTCAGTATCCCCACTGGGCAGAACCTGCTTGGCACCGATCAGCTCGGCCGCGACCTGCTGTCGCGCACCGTGCACGGCGCACGAGTGAGCATCACGGTAGGCATCTCTGCCGTGCTGCTGTCGTCGGTGGTGGGCGGTTTCATCGGGCTGGTCGCCGGGTATCGACGGCGTTCGTTCGAGCAGGTCTCGCTGTTCTCGGCCGATGTGCTGATGGCGTTTCCCACGATGCTGCTCGCTGCGTCGATCGTCGCCTTCACCGACAGCCGAGGCCTGCTCACCGTGGTGCTCGCCATCGCCCTCATCTACCTCGGACCCACGATCCGCATCGTGAGGGCACTCACTCTCACCATCGCCAATCGCGACTTCGTGCTCGCCGCACGCTCACTCGGTGCCAGCAACGCCCGGGTCATGCGCCGCGAGGTGCTGCCGAACGTCGTGCCGACGCTGCTGTCGATGATGATCGTTGCCGTGGCCGGTGCCGTGGTCGCAGAGGGCGGCCTCGCCTACCTCAACCTGTCCGTGGCCCCGCCCACCAGCACCTGGGGGTCGATGATCGCTGCGGGCAAGCCGAAGATCACCGACAGCCTGTACCCGGTGCTCATCCCCGGCGGTGCGCTGTTCCTCACCGTGCTGTCGCTGACGCTCATCGGCGACGCCGTGCAGGCACGCCACGCCCGCGACGTCGCCTCGCTGTAGCGGAGACGGCGCAGCGACACCGCACCACCGCCACGCGTCGGCGTCAGCGTCGCCGTGCCCGCCGCTCGAGACCCTCGACGAGCATGTCGAGCAGGAACTCGAAGCTCTCGTCGGGCAGCGTCGGATCGGTGTCGTTCCACCGCACCGAGAGCGCCCGGTTGGCGAGGTGCTCGAAGTTCCCCGTGACGTTCGGGAACTTGGCAGGGTCGAGTGCGCGCAGGTCGGCCTCGGTGGCTGCCACCACCTCTGGGCCGGGCTCACCCACCCGCGCCAGTTCGATGACCACGAAACCCTGCACGGCGCCGACCACGGCGTTGTAGGCGTGCACGAGATCGTCGCCGAATCCGAGTGCAGCGATCTTGCCGATGACGGCATCGGGCACGGTGAGGTTGTCGGTATTGCGGGCCCGCTCGACGCTCATCAGCCGCGCCACGTTCGGATGACGGTGGGCGTGGCGTCGATAGTTGCGCCCGAGCCGGCGCATCCACTCGCGCCAGTCGGTGTCGTCGGGGACGGCGATGCCCGACATCCACTGCTGCTCGACGAGGCCGAGCAACTGGGCGCGATCCCCGACATGCCAGTAGAGCGTCGCCGGGAACACGCCGAGTTCGGTCGCCAGCGATCGCATGCTGAACCCCTCGGTGCCACGCTCGTCGATGAGTCGGAACGCTGTCTCGACGATCATGTCCTGCGTGATCGGCACCTCGGCGCGCACACCCCGCGTGCGCCCTTCGCCCTGGCCGGCAGCCCGGCGTACACGGCGTGTCATAGCGGTGCCCCTCTCATGTGGATGACCGCCTCGTCGTGCCGTCACCAGCAGTCCAGACTCGATCGATGCGAGCACCCATGTCGGCGAGCGCAGCCGCATCGACGGTGACGCCGAGCCCGGGTCCCGACGGCACTGCGATGCTCGACGTGCCCGGAACCAGCGCGAACGGCTCGGTGATGTCGCGGCGCCAGTAGCGGTCGCTGGCCGACAGATCGGCAGGAAACCCGAAGCCGGGCAGCGACGCCAGTGCCACGTTGGCCGCTCGCCCGACACCTGTCTCGAGCATCCCGCCGCACCACACCGGCACGTCTCGATCGCGGCAGGCATCGTGGATGCGCACGCTCTCGAGCACGCCGCCGACGCGGCCGACCTTGATGTTGACGATGCTGCAGGCACCCGACTCGACGGCATGCACAGCGTGGTGCACCGACAGGATCGACTCGTCGAGGCAGACCGGCGTACCGATCGACCTGGCCAGCGAGGCATGCGCATCGAGGAAGTCGGGACCGAAGGGCTGCTCGATCATCAGCAGGCCGAAGCGGTCGAGTGCTGCCAGCTGCTCGACATGCGCCGGATCGCCGTGGTCGTACCCGGCGTTGGCATCGACCTGCAGCGGCAGCGACGGGAACTCGCCGCGCACGGCACCCACCGGCTCGAGATCCCACCCTGGCATCACCTTCAGCTTCACCCGCCCGTAGCCCTCTGCCACGTAGCCGGCCACCTGCTCGACGAGCTCGCCCACTGTCGGGGCGATGCCGACGCTCACGCCCACCTCCACGGCGGTGCGCGTGCCGCCGAGGCGGCGGGCGAGCGGCTGGCCGACAGCGCGCAGCTCGGCATCGAGCAGGGCCATCTCGAGGCCGGCCTTGGCAGCGCGGTAGCCCTTCACGTGCGCGCAGGCCGCCGCGACAGCATCGGCACTGAGCGAATCGCCCAGCGTTGCGACAGCGGGTACCAGCCAGCCGCGCAGCACGAGATCGGCAGCCTCGGTGAACTCCTCGTTGTAGAGCGGCTCGGCATGCGCCGCGCACTCGCCCCAGCCCTCCACCATCGAGCCATCGACCTCGCACTCGACGGCGACGAGCAGCACCTCGCGCGCCTCCTGCACGCCGAACGACGTGCGGAATGGACGCACCAGCGGCATCGACACCCGCGCGACCCGAACGCCCAGCAGCCTCACGATGAGACCGCCGCATAGCCCCGGTCGTGCAGTCGCAGCGCTGCACCGCTGCTGAACACCGCCGACAGCTCGGCACCGACACGCGCCCGTGTTGTCGCAGCCCCAGCCGGATCGGCCAGCCGCAGCGCGGCATAGTCGCCGGGCACCTCGATGACCCTGCCCGCCGACTCGGCGTCCGCCGCCCCGCCATGGTGCGCCGCACCAACCGGCACGTCGAGGCGCCACGACACCTCGAGTCGATCTGTTCGCTCGCCGGTGTTGAAGGCGTCGCGTCGGTCGCCGTAGCAGTGCTCGATGAACGCAGTCGCCGATGCGCCGAGACGGCCCAGGTTGAACCGCGCGTTCGACATCAGCATCGGGTCGAACGTCCAGCGCATCTCGGCCACGCCGTGCTCGAGACAGTGCGCCCGCTGGGCGAGCTTGAGGGCGAACCCCACCCCGCCACCGCGCAGGCCAGCACGCACACCCACCTGGTGCGAGTGGAAGTGCACGCCCCGCTCCCAGCCAAGCCAGCCGAGCGCGAAGCCAACCGGGCTGGCGAGCCCACCCGGCACAGCAGATGTGCCGCCGACTTCGCCGGCGACCAGCAGGCACGAGCCGCCGAGCGCGAGGCCGCGCAGCAGGTTGCGCGGCGGCACGACCTCAGGCCCCCACACCGCCTCCATCGTCGAGCGCAGCACGTCGAGCTCGTCGGGCGATGAGACGGCGACGATCTCGACGCCAGCGTCGGCTGCCGCAGCGAGCGCTTCGCTGCGCGCCGTCGATGCGTCGACCGTCGCCATCACGTCCACCGTGCGGCATGCGCCTGCAGGACGTCGCCCACCGTGGCCGTCACGCGGCGCACCGTCGGCAGGTGCAGGAACTCGTTGGGCCCGTGGGCGTTCGACTCAGGCCCCAGCACTCCCACCAGCAGGTACTGCGCGTCGGGCATCGCCTCGCCGAGCATCCCCATGAACGGAATCGTGCCGCCCACCCCGCACGATGCCGACGGCTGGCCCCAGTGGCGGACGCTCGCCGCATCTGCAGCGGCAGCGAGCCACGGGTCGAACGCCGGCGACTCCCAACCTGGCCCGCGCGAACCCTCGTGCAGCACGACCCTGGCGCCGAACGGCGGCTCGGCCTCGACCAGTGCGCGCATCTCGTCGCCCACCGCCCACGTGTCGGCCGTCGGCGGAAGCCGCAGTGACAGCTTCACCGACAGCCGTGAGCGGAACACATTGCCTGCATCAGCGACAGCGGGAAGGCCGTCGGCGCCGATCACCTCGAGCGCTGGCCGCCAGGTCTCGTTCAACAGTTCATCAGCAGCCGTGGCGCCCATCGACTGGACACCGTCGACCGGACGGAACGACGTCGACAGGCGCGGGAACGCCGCTGCGGCGACCGTTGCCTCGCTCACCCGATGAGCGGGGATGTCGACATGTGCCGACGGAAGGAGAAC
>JBJOMQ010000217.1:0-4193 GCA_046052275.1 Actinomycetota bacterium
CGCCTGACCGGTGCCGACGCCCGGACTAGGCGACGATCCGCTCGAACTCGCGGTCGCCACGCAGCGTTGCGAACTCGGGTGCGCTGTCGACGGCGGCGCGTAGCGCGAATCCGTCCGAGTGCTGTGCGGCTGTCGACAGCCATGCGAGTGCCGTCGGGCGGTCGCCGAGCGCAGCGGCGGCGCGAGCCACCGAGATCGCCATCAGCGGCACCCGCCGCTGCCGATAGCACTCGGCTGCAGCGAGACCCGCCTCGTGGTAGTCGCCAGTCCGCATGAGCACGTCGCACAGTACGTGCATGCTGAAGACCCTCCCCTGGGGTACTGGCCGTGGCAGCAGGGCGGCCACGCTGCGCAGGGCCTCGACCGGCGCTGCGTGTGGCGGCGACCAGTCGGCCGAGCCTGCATCGGCCAGATCGGCGAGGAGGATGCTGCGGGCGATGTCGGGATGACCGGCGCGCAGCTGCTGCCATGCCCGATACCAGGGTGACGGCACGTGGTGGGCGCCAGCGAACCCACTCAGGTCGTCGGCGCGCCACGCCGCAGTCTCTGCATCGGTCTCGGCGGCCCGTCGCGAGAGCGAACGCCCCCGCTCGCGGTCGGCAGAGATCATCTGTATGACCGTGAGCAACGGGATCACCGCGAAGATCGCAAGCGGCCGCCACGCCGGACTCGCCACCATGAGAGCGATCGTGAGACCAGACACGGTGAGCGTGATGCCGTACATGATCGTCCGCGCCCGCCGGGGGGCCACCCACTCGATCATCACCTGCAGTACGTGGCCGCCGTCGAAGGGCAGGATGGGGATCAGGTTGAACGCTCCGATCACCGGTCCAGCCCAGAGCGCTGCGAACTGGGCGGGCGAGTCGCTCTCGAGCGGCCATCCGACCGTCCCGCCGACGGCCACGAACACCGCCAGTCCGGCGGCGATCTGCACGAATGGGCCTGCCAGCGAGATGCCGATTCGCTCCCAGCTGCGCAGCGGTCGCGAGGGCGCGAACGACGCATAGCCAGCCAGGAAGTCGAGCGAGATCTCTGCCCGGCAGCCCGCTGCGCGCGCTGCGACCGCATGGCCGAGTTCGTGCAGCAGCGTGAACGCGGCCATCAGCGCTGCCAGCCACAGCCCGAACAGCAGTGTCTCGCCGTTGAGGAGCACCACGAGCAGCATGAACACCAGGAATCCCGGCCGAACATGGAGTGGGAATCCGGCAATGCGGAAGGACTGCTGCCGGCGGGGTCCGCCGGTCGCAGGCAGCGGGGGAGGCACGGTCGGAGCCTACGACTGTTTCACCTGCGAACGCCGATGCGGGGCAGGCGCAACCCATAGACTCGCCAGCCGTGTCATACGTCTACGCCTTCGACCACTCGCACCGCCGCCCACCGATGGAGATGAAGGATCTCCTCGGTGGCAAGGGTGCAAATCTCGCCGAGATGACGAGCGTGCTGAAGCTGCCCGTGCCTCCCGGCTTCACGATCTCCACCGACGCCTGCCGGGCATACATGAAGGGGGGCTGGCCGAGCGGTCTCGACGACGAGATCGCCCGCCACGTGACGAAGCTCGAGAAGGCCATGCGCCGCAAGCTCGGCGACCCGCGCGACCCGCTGCTCGTGAGCGTCCGCTCCGGCGCCAAGTTCTCGATGCCCGGAATGATGGACACCGTGCTGAACCTCGGCCTGAACGACGACAGCGTCGTTGGCCTTGCGAATGTGACGGGTGACGAGCGGTTCGCCTACGACAGCTATCGCCGTTTCATCAGCATGTACGGCCGCATCGTGCTGGGCGTCGATGGCTCCCTCTTCGAGCATCCGCTCGAGGAGGCCAAGCGCGCTGCCGGTGTCCGCACCGACGCAGAGCTGAACGCCGCCGCACTCAAGAAGCTCTGCACCCAGTACAAGGCCGTCGTGAAGCAGGCGACGAAGAAGCCCTTCCCGCAGCAGCCGCGCCAGCAGCTCCGCGGTGCCATCGAGGCCGTGTTCAAGAGCTGGAACGGCGCCCGCGCAGTGGCATACCGAGTCCGCGAGAAGATCAGCCACGATCTCGGCACGGCGGTGAACGTGCAGACCATGGTGTTCGGCAACCGCGACGACAACTCGGGCACCGGCGTCGGCTTCACGCGCAACGCCGCCACCGGCGAGAACGTGCCGTACGGCGACTTCCTCGTCAACGCCCAGGGCGAGGACGTCGTGGCGGGAATCCGCAACACCGAAGACCTCGACCACATGAAGAAGCACTTCCCGGCCATCCACAAGGAGTTGATGGGAATTTTCGACCGCCTCGAGCGGCACTACCGCGACATGTGCGACACCGAGTTCACCATCGAGCAGGGAAAGCTCTGGATGCTGCAGACCCGAGTGGGCAAGCGCACCGGCGCCGCAGCGCTGCGCATGGCGGTGGAGATGACCAAGGGCACGGGCTCCGGAAAGGCCCGCTGGGTGATCTCGAAGGAAGAGGCGCTGATGCGCATCACCGCCGACCACCTCGACTCAGTGCTGCACCCGCAGTTCGCCAACAAGGGCAAGGCCCTCGCCAAGGGCCTCGCTGCCTCTCCCGGCGCTGCCGTCGGCAAGGTGTACTTCACCGCTGACGACGCTGTGGCGGCGCACGGCAAGGGCGAGAAGGTCATCCTGGTCCGCAACGAGACCAGCCCCGAGGACATCCACGGCATGCAGGTCGCCCAGGGCATCCTCACTGCCCGCGGCGGCCTCGTCAGCCACGCTGCGGTCGTCGCACGCGGCTGGGGCATCCCGGCCATCGTCGGCGCCGACGCAGTTCGCATCGAGGGTGCGAAGTTCACTGTCGGCAGCACGGTGGTGAAGCAGGGCGACGTGCTCAGCATCGACGGCACGACGGGCGACATCATGGTGGGTGCGCTCAAACTCACCAGTGCGAAGCCACCCGCCGAGTTCGACACGGTGCTGAAGTGGGCCGACCAGGTGCGCAAGGGCAAGATGGCGGTGCGCGCCAACGCCGACAACGGCGCCGACGCGACGAACGCCCGCGAGAAGGGTGCCGAGGGAATCGGCCTGTGCCGCACCGAGCACATGTTCCTCGAGAAGGACCGCCTGCCGGTGGTGCGCGAGATGATCCTCGCCAACACGCCAGCCGAGGAGGAGGCCGCACTCGAGCGGCTGCGTGCTGTCCAGCAGGCCGACTTCGAGGAGATCCTGCTGGCCATGGACGGGCTTCCCGTCACCGTGCGACTGCTCGATCCGCCTTTGCACGAGTTCCTCCCGAGCGTCAAGGAACTCGAGATCAAGAAGGCCACCAAGGGGCTCAGCAAGCGCGAGGCCGCTGAGTTGAAGGCCGCCGAGGAGTGGTCGGAGCACAACCCGATGATCGGGACCCGCGGCGTTCGCCTCGGCGTCGTGAAGCCCGGCCTCTATGGCATGCAGGTGCGAGCCCTGCTGGCTGCAGCGGCTGCGCTGCGCAAGAAGGGCAAGAATCCGATCGTCGAGGTGATGATCCCGCTCACTGTCACCCGCGACGAGCTGGCGCTCGCACGGAGCTGGGTGCAGGCCGAGATCGACCGAGCCACGAAGGGCATGAAGAATCCGCCGAAGGTGACGATCGGCACGATGATCGAGACACCACGCGCGGCAGTGTGCGCCGATGAGATCGCCGAGGAGGCCGACTTCTTCAGCTTCGGCACCAACGACCTCACGCAGATGACTTTCGGGTTCAGTCGTGACGACGTCGAGAGCCGGATGATGCCGGCATATCTCGAGCAGGGGCTGCTGAAGCGCAACCCGTTCGAGACCATCGACCGCGACGGTGTCGGGGCGCTCGTGAAGGACGCTGCCCGCAAGGGTCGTGCCGCTCGCAAGGGCCTCAAGCTCGGCGTCTGCGGCGAGCACGGCGGCGATCCCGAGAGCATCCAGCTGTTCTACGAGGCCGGCCTCGACTATGTGAGCTGCAGCCCGTTCCGGGTTCCCATCGCCCGCCTGGCGGCGGCACAGGCGATCATCGGCGGCAGCAAGACCGACACGAAGTGACCGGCACCACGTGACCGGTGCCGTTGCGGCATTGCCGGCGACATCCGGCTCGGCGAAGTCGTTCATCGACCTCGACGTGTCGCCGTGGTGGTGGCTGGCGCTGCTGGCAGCCATCGTGGCGCTGCTCCTCGTCGACCTGCTGGTGGTGCACCGGGAGGGGCACGAGGTGCACACTCGCGAGGCGGCCATCGAGTCGGCGGCAT
>JBJOMQ010000218.1:0-4169 GCA_046052275.1 Actinomycetota bacterium
AAGGGGCTCCGGGCGATCGGCACGAATGCGCTGCGCGACCTCTACACCAAGCTGGCAAAGGATGCTGCTGGTCAGCACCAGCTGCATGCCACCGGTCACGGCCACGAGCGCGCCTTCGACACCAAGCCGTACGAGTACGGCGATCCGTTCCAGCTCGACTTCCACCGCACGGTTCGAAACGCGCTCAGGCGGAATGGCCCCGGTACCCCGGTTCGTATGTCGCCGGACGACTTCGAGATCGAGCGAACCGAGCACGTGACCCGATCGTCGACTGTGCTGATGCTCGACCTGTCGATGAGCATGCCGATGCGCGACAACTTCCTGCCAGCCAAGAAGGTGGCGATGGCGCTGCACGCGCTCATCACCTCGCAGTTCCCTCGCGACTACATGGGGCTGATCGGCTTCAGTGAGTCGGCCTATGTGCTGACAGCCGCCGGCCTACCCGAGGTGAGCTGGGACTTCGCGTACGGCACCAACATGCACCACGGATTCACGCTCGCCCGCCAGATGCTTGCCAGGCAGACCGGCACGAAGCAGATCATCATGATCACCGACGGCGAGCCGACGGCGCACATCCAGCCAGATGGGTCGGTGTTCTTCAACTATCCGCCCGTGCAGGAGACCATCGAGGCGACGCTGCGCGAGGTGATGCGATGCACCCGGGAGGGAATTCGCATCAATACGTTCATGCTCGACGCCAACCACGGCCTGCGGGCATTCATCGAGCAGCTGACGGCCATCAATCGCGGACGGGCGTTCTTCACCGACCACGAGTCGCTCGGCGACTACGTGCTCGTCGACTTCATCGAGCACAAGCGACAGCTGGCCCGCGGTCGCCGCCGGGCCGGTTGACCCACGCCCTGCGCCGTACGGCCCATTTCTTCAGAGCCCCCTTGCGAAATCGTCGCCGATCGGTGACAATGACATCTGTGTAATTACAGGGGTGTCCGCCGACACTCCTGACCGGACAAGGAGGCCGTCCGCATGCAGATTCACGTCACCAGCGAATCGCCGGCAGGCACACGTGCAAACTGGCAAGACGAGGCGAACTGCCTCGGCGTCGATCCCGACCTGTTCTTCCCTGAGCGCGGAGCGTCGACCCGCGAGGCCAAGGAGGTCTGTCGGGGCTGCGTCGTGCGTCTCGACTGCCTCGAGTACGCCCTCGTCAATGGCGAGAAGTTCGGCATCTGGGGCGGCCTGTCCGAGCGTGAGCGCCGCCGCATGCGTCGCCAGCGGGCGCAGGCCGCCCGCCGTACCATCGCCTGACACCTGCGCTAGAGTCGCCCCATGATCGCAGTAGGCATCGGGCCCCAAGAGCTCATCATCGTCCTCGTCATCGTGCTCATCGTCTTCGGTGGGTCCTCGCTGCCGAAGCTTGCCAAGAACCTCGGCAAGGCGCAGAAGGAGTTCAAGGAAGGTCTCGCCGAGGGCGGCAAGGCCGGCGACTCGAAGCCGACTGAGCAGTCGACCACCGACTCCGGCCAGTCCTGATCGGTCCCCGGCGCCGTGCGGCGCCGGTGAGAAAGTCAGGCGTGTGCCGAGCGCCGCTTCAGGATCCGGCGGCGCTCGCGTTCGCTCGTACCGCCCCACACGCCGTGCTCAATCCGGTGGGCGAGGGCGTAATCGAGGCACTGCTCGCGAACCGGGCAATCGGCGTTGCAGATCTTCCTGGCACGGTCGACGCCCACGCCGTCGCTGGGGAAGAACACCTCGGGCGGATAGTTGCGGCAGTTGCCGAGCTGCATCCAGGCCGTGACCGACTCGTCGGGTGCGGCGGGGGGTTTCGGTGAGGGGTTGGCCGAGTGCATCTGCGTCTCCTTGGACGGCGAGGGGGGCTCGCCGCCGTGTAGTGCGCCCGCACGTGTGGGGTTCCGTCTGGCGGTGCCGTCGCCTCGGGCGCTGCCCTCTTGACGACGGACGCCGCATGGCGGTTCCCGTGCCGTCATTCTGGCACGACCGGTGCCGACGGGGAACGATCATTCGGCCGGTGCTGCCGAGGTCGGATGTCACGTCGCCCGACGGGGCCGCTCGGCAGTGCCGGTACACTCGCCGAACCGCCGCCCCGAGGGCGCGACCGCAGGAGAACGCCATGACCGACATCGCCAACGAGCCGCCGCGGGCCCACGCTCGCATCGTCTATCTCGGCCCGGTGTCGCCGCACTGGGAGGTCTACGCCGACTACGGCGACCGGACCCTGATCGACGAGTTCCGGGCCCGGGTGCTCGCCCGCCTCGTACTGCTCACCCGCGATGATCCGCAGTTCCGCCGCAACCGTGAGCGGGTGGCCCGCGACGCCGAACGCGAGCGGATCACCATTGAATGGGATCTCGGCATCCCCGACGCCGACGCCTGAGGCCAGCACCTCGCCGCCGCCCGCTGGGCGGCGGTCGGTAGTGTCGGATCGTGTCGGTGCGCCTCGTCAACCGCGAACTGAGCTGGCTGGCATTCAACCGACGTGTCCTGTCGCTCGCTGAAGAACAGGGCATTCCGCTCCTCGAGCGGCTGAAGTTCGCGGCTATCTGCTCGTCGAACCTCGATGAGTTCTTCCAGGTTCGCGTTGCGGCGCTGAAGGACCAGGTGGCGGCAGGTCTTGCCATGCCTGCGCCCGACGGCCTGTCGCCACAGGCACAGCTCGATGGCATCGGTGCCGCAGCAAGCGCCTTCGTCCGCGACCAAGAGCGGGCGGTCTTCGACTCGCTGCTGCCGTCCCTCGCTGCAGAGGGAATCGACGTAGTCACATGGGAACAGCTGGGTGCCCACGATCACCTGTGGCTGATCTCGTACTTCGAACAGCGGATCTATCCGGTGCTCACGCCACTCGCCGTCGACCCAGCCCATCCGTTTCCCTACATCTCGAACCTTGCGCTCAACCTCGCGGCGATGGTGAGCGATCCCGATACGGGCGAGCGTCGATTCGCCCGCGTGAAGGTGCCCAATGTCTTCCCTCGGCTCGTCGCGCTGCCCGACGGCAGGCGTTGGGTGCCCGTCGAGGAGATCATCGCCGCCCAACTGCATCAGTTGTTCGTCGGGATGATCGTCGAGGAACACGCGGTGTTCCGCGTGACGCGCAATGCCGACCTCACTGTCGAGGAGGAAGAGGCCGACGACCTGCTGGCCGCGATCGAGATGGAGCTGCGTCGCCGCAGGTTCGGACGGGCGGTTCGCCTCGAGGTCCGCGAGGGCATCAGCGACGAGATGCTCGACCTGCTCATCCGCGAGCTCGACCTCCAGTCCGGTGACATCACCGTGCATCGCAAGCTGCTCGACCTCACCTGCCTGTTCCAGTTGCACGGCCTCGACCTGCCGCACCTCAAGGACATGCCGTGGGCCCCGGTGACGGCTGGCCGCGTGCACAAGGCCGAGGCCCAGGACCGCAGCATCTTCTCGGTCATCCGCGAGCGGCCGCTCCTGGTGCACCACCCGTACGAGAGCTTCTCGAGCAGTGTCGAGTCGTTCATCGCCCAGGCTGCCGACGACCCGAAGGTGCAGAGCATCAAGATGACGCTCTACCGGGCGGGTGGCGACAGTCCCATCGCCCGCAGCCTGATGCGGGCAGCCGAGCGCGGCGTGCAGGTGGCTGTGCTGGTCGAGTTGAAGGCGAGATTCGACGAAGCCACCAATGTGGGCTGGGCGAAGGCACTCGAGCGGTCGGGTGTGCATGTGGTCTACGGGCTCGTCGGCCTGAAGACCCACGCCAAGTGCACGCTCGTCGTGCGCAAGGATGATGACGGGCTGCGCCGCTACTGCCACATCGGCACGGGCAACTACAACTCGCGCACCGCACGGCTGTACGAGGACGTCGGCTTTCTCACGTGCGACCCGGCCGTCGGCGAGGACGTCACGCAGTTGTTCAACCACCTCACCGGCTACAGCCGCAACGTGCAGTTCTCGTCGCTCGTCGTGGCGCCGCGGCACATGCGACAGCAGTTGCTCGACCTCATCGAGAACGAATGCGGCCACGGCAGTGAGGGCAGCATCACCGTCAAGCTGAACTCGCTCACCGATCCGGAGATGATCGAAGCGCTATATGCCGCCAGCAACGCCGGCGTTCGCGTCAGCCTCATCACGCGAGGCATCTGCTGCCTCGTGCCCGGCGTACCCGGCATGAGCGAGAACATCCGCGTGCGCAGCATCCTCGGCCGCTACCTCGAGCATTCGCGCATCGTCCG
>JBJOMQ010000219.1:0-4103 GCA_046052275.1 Actinomycetota bacterium
CGGCGTACGCGATCGGCGAGCGGCTGCCCGGCCACTCGCACACCACCGATGCCGGCTCAGCCGACTCGCACGACCACGGCTCCGACATGTCGCACGACCACTCCGGTGGCGGACACGACATATCCCTCATCGCATCTGCGACGGCGAGTGGCGGGTACGAGCTTGTCGAGCAATTGCGCGACGGCCGCACCGCAGTGTTCGCGCTCGCCGATGGAGACGGTGCCGCAGTGACCGACTTCGAGTGGGTACACGGCGCATACCTGCACGTCGTGATGGTCACACTCGACCTCAGCCGATTCGAGCACGTGCATCCCGAGATCGGCGACGACGGCACCTGGAGCATCTCCGCTCCAGATGACGGCGGCGAGTGGCATGTCGTCGTCGAGAGCACGCCTGGCGGCGCATCATCGCCGGTGATCGTCACCTCGCACTTCGACGGCACCGCATCAGCCGCCGAGCTGCCGGCACGCACGAGCACTACGAGCGTCACCACTGCGAGCGGAACCGAACTCGTCGTCGACCTGCGCACTGGTGACGACGGACTGCAGTTCACCGTCACCGCCGCGGACGGCACACCGCCGGAAGGGCTCGAGGCCTACCTCGAACAGCCAGCCCACCTCGTCGTCTTCCGAGTCGACGACCTCGCGTACGTGCATCTCCACCCGACGAGCGACATCGGCGACCCGGTCATCTCCTACGACGGAGTGCTGCCCGCGGGTGCCACGTACCGACTGTTCCTGCAGTTCGCGATCGACGGCGAGGTGCTCACTGTGCCCTACACGGTCGTCACCTGAGCAACGGCCACCACGAGATGCGATGACCATGCCCGAGGCCTCCACCGACTCCACCGGCATCGATTCGGGTGTCGCCGACATCACCTCGCCTCGCCCTGTGGCGGCTGCGACGATCGACCTCGACGTCACGGGCATGACGTGTGCCGCCTGCGCGATGCGGATCGAGAAGAAGCTCAACCGGCTGACGGGTGTCGAGGCCACCGTCAACTACGCCACCGAGCAGGCACACGTCGCGTACCAGCCGGCGCTCATCGACGAGGCACACCTCATCGAGACGATCGAGAGCATCGGCTACGGGGCCAGCGTGCCGTCTCCCGACGCGTCCGACAGCGCTGACCGCAGCGACGAGCGCCTCGCCGACCTCCGCCGGCGCCTCGTGGTGGCGGCGCTGCTGGGAACTCCCGTCCTGATCGTGTCGATGGTGCCCGCACTGCAGTTCAGGGCGTGGCAGTGGCTCGCGCTCGTGCTCGCACTGCCCGTTGCCACGTGGTCGGCATGGCCATTCCACCGGGCAGCGTGGAAGAACCTGCTCGTCGCCGAGGCGAGCATGGACACCCTCGTCTCGGTCGGCGTCTCGGCGGCCTTCGGCTGGAGTCTCTACGCACTCGTCGCCACGCCGGCCGGCGATCTCGGCATGACGATGCCAATGTCGCTGGTGCCGTCGCATGGCGAGTCGCATCACCTCTATCTCGAGGTTGCCAGCACCACGGTGGCGCTCATCCTCGCCGGCCGATGGTTCGAGGCACGGGCAAAGCGACGCGCCGGCGGCGCACTGCGCGCCCTGCTCACGCTCGCCCCCGACACAGCGTCAGTCCTCGCCTCCGACGGCTCCGAGCATGTCGTGCCTGCGGCACAGCTGGCCGTCGGCGATCGATTCGTCGTCAGGCCCGGCGAGCGCATCGCTACCGACGGCGTCGTGGAAGACGGCATCAGCTCGATCGACATGTCGCTCGTGACGGGCGAGAGCATGCCGGTGGATGTCGCCCCGGGCTCGGCCGTCACCGGAGCGACGATCAACGCCAACGGACGCCTGGTCGTGAGCGCCACACGCGTCGGGGCCGATACGGCACTCGCCCAGATCTCGAGGCTCGTCACCGAGGCACAGCGCGGCAAGGCGCCGGTGCAGCGACTTGCCGACCGCGTTGCCGGCATCTTCGTGCCGGTGGTCATCGCGCTGGCCGCAGCGACGCTCGGCTTCTGGACGGCGCGGACCGGCAGCATCGCCGAGGCGGTGGCCCCCGCGGTGGCCGTCCTCATCATCGCCTGCCCCTGCGCGCTCGGCCTCGCGACACCCACCGCGCTGCTTGTCGGCACCGGGCGCGGTGCACAGCTCGGGATCCTCATCAGGGGACCGGAGATCCTCGAGAGCACGAGGCAGATCGACACGATCGTGCTCGACAAGACCGGCACGGTGACGACCGGCGTGATGAGCGTCGTGTCGATCGACCCGGTGGATGTCGATGAGGCCGCGCAGGCGCGACTGCTCGCTGCGGCGGCTGCGGTCGAGACCGGCAGCGAGCACCCGATCGCGCGTGCCATCGTCACGGCGGCACGACGTGCTGGTGTCGAGATCCCGGTGTCATCCGAATTTGCCGCCGAGCCGGGCGTCGGCGCCGCGGCGCTCGTCGATGGGCATCGCATTCGAGTCGGCCGGCCCGCCACGCTGCCGAGTGACGGCGACGTGGAATCTGTACCGGGAACGCGTGTGGCCGTCGACGTCGACGGTACGACGATCGGCACCATCACCGTCGCCGACAGTGTCCGTCCCACGAGTCGCGCTGCCATCACCCGGCTGCGATCGCTCGGCCTGCGACCCATCCTGCTCACCGGCGACCACGCCGCCACCGCAGCAGCAATCGCCCACGAGGTCGGCATCGACGCAGGCGACGTGATCGCCGGCGTGATGCCCGACGGCAAGGTTGCCGAGATACGTCGCCTCCAATCACAGGGCTGCACCGTTGCCATGGTGGGTGACGGAGTGAACGATGCCGCTGCACTGGCTCAGGCCGACCTCGGCATTGCGATGGGCACCGGTACTGACGCCGCAATCGAGGCAAGCGACCTCACGCTCGTCCGCTCCGACCTCGATGCTGCTGCAGACGCCCTGCTGCTGAGCCGCCGCACGCTTGCGGTGATCAAGGGCAACCTCTTCTGGGCGTTCGCCTACAACGTCGCTGCGATTCCCCTGGCGATGGCATGGCTGCTCTCGCCGGTGATCGCCAGCGCAGCGATGGCGTTCAGCAGCGTGTTCGTCGTCAGCAACAGCCTTCGCCTGCGACGGTTCGCGCCCGCCGTGCGGCCCTGACTGGCCGACGCACGCCGACGCACATCACGCCACGGCGGCGCGCAGTCGGTGCACGAGCGCCTCGCGGTGGTAGCCCACCGTGCGCACGCTCACCGACAGCGCATCGGCCACTTCCGGGATCGAGCGGCCGCTGGTGAGCAGCTCGAGCAGCCGCAGGTCGTGTTCGGTGAGCGAGTGGCGGGCAGCGTCAACCGCCTCGGCGAGTTCCTCGGATGGCTCCACCCGCTGTTCCACGGCGACGTGGCGCTCGAAGGCTGACGGCTCCGACGACTCGCATGTCCAGCGGCGACGGGTCGCCTTCACGAAGGCCTGGTGCTCGGCATCGCGGAGCAGCTTTGCAGCGAGGTGTCCCGGACGGCGCTCGACGGGGAACACCCTGATTACCAGCCACGCCGCCGACACGATCTCGTCGAAGGCATCATTCGAGCCGCCCGGCCTGTCGCCCGACCATCGCCGTGCGGCCGCACTCAGTCCTGGCAGCAGGCGCTGCAGCACGATGCGCGCTGCCAGCTCGTCACTGCGGGCCACCACCAGCAGCCGGCCGAGCAGCGAGTCCTCGGCGGCGTGCGATGTGTCAGCGTCGGTGTCGACCGAGTCGGCGACTGTCGGCATCGCCGATGCGGGTGCCGACGGTGGCCACTCGCGGAATCCGGCGAGACGGAGCAGGTGATCGAGATCGGAGAAGTCGACGCCGAGCGGCCACGTGCGCGCCCGACGCACCGCTGCCGGTCGACGGGCGATCGACGACCAGTCGTCGACGAGACGGCGCATCATGCCGCTTGGACGGGAGGAGGGAAGAGGACGTCTGCGTACTGCGGTAGTGGTCATGGGCCAACAGTCCGCCCAGCACCTCCGCGGCCGACTCACCGCCCGACTCACCGAGGTGCTCACCGCCTGGTCAGCGGTCGGAACGGCTGCGGAGCCACCCCCGCCACTGCGCACAGCCGTGCGATGGATCTCGTCTGCACGTGGCTCACCGGCCCCGACAGCGGCGCCGAGCAGCG
>JBJOMQ010000220.1:0-4029 GCA_046052275.1 Actinomycetota bacterium
GCGCGAACCACCGCCGCCGAGGGCTACGACCTCGTCGTCGCCTGGTACGACGCCGCCGCCATCGCCCAGGCACTCACCGGCGCACGCCTCGACTAGCGGCGTGCCCCCTCGGCGCGCAGCCGTAGCATCGGGCGCATGTCGTCCGCTGTAGCGATCCCCACCTCCGACGAACTGGCCCCGGTGGTGGCGCTGCGCCGGCACCTCCACGCACATCCCGAGCTCTCGGGACACGAGCACCAGACTGCAGCCCGCGTCCTCGAATTCCTTGCGCCGCTGCAGCCCGATCGCATCATCTCCGGACTCGGCGGCACCGGCATCGTCGCCACCTTCGATAGTGGCGTGCCCGGGCCCGCACTGCTCTTCCGCAGCGAACTCGATGCGCTGCCCATCGTCGAGATCGGCGTCTCCGAGCACGGCTCCACCTGCGACGGCGTTTCCCACAAGTGCGGGCACGACGGCCACATGGCAATCCTCTGCGGACTGGCGCAGCGACTCGCTGCCCGCCGGCCTGCATCGGGCATGGTGCACCTGTTGTTCCAGCCCGCCGAAGAAGACGGCACCGGCGCCGCTGCGATCCTCGCCGATCCGGCGTTTGCCGAGATACAACCCGACCGCGGCTTCGCCATCCACAACATGCCCGGGTTCCCGATGCACTCGTTCGTCATCAAGCCCGGCTCGATCACTGCCGCCGTGCGCAGCATCGTCATCCGCTTCACCGGTCGCACGGCCCACGCCAGCGAACCCGAGAAGGGCGAGAACCCGTCGCTTGCCATTGCCGACCTGCTGCGGGGCTGTGACGAGATCAACGTCACCGACGTCAGCCGGCCCGATTTCTGCCTCATCACGCCGGTGCACGTGTCGATCGGATCACCCGCCTACGGCGTGTCTGCCGGCGAGGGCGAGGTGCATCTCACCATCCGCACGTTCGCCAACTCGGGGCTCGCCAGCCTGCAGCAGCGCATCGAGTCACTCGCCGCCTCGTTCGCCGACCGCGACCGGCTGCGGCTCTCAGTCGACACCGTCGAGGACTTCTTCGCCAACATGAACGACGAGGGCACCACCGACGTCGCGCACCGGGCCGCATCGGCCTGCGGATTCGACATCATCAGCCCCGACCTCGGCCTGCGCGGCGGCGAGGACTTCGGCCTGTTCTCCGAGCGGTTCCCGTGCTGCATGGTGCTGCTGGGCAGCGGCGAGGACTACCACCCGATCCACAATCCGCACTACGACTTCCGCGACGAGCTCATCGCCACCGGCGTGCGCTTCTTCGACACGATCGTCCGCGATCAGCTCGGCTGAGCCAGCGCCCAGCCGACGGGCCCGGCCGCCCGCTGCACCGGTACATTCTCAGCACGTGGAGCCCCGCCGCACACTGCGACCAGACGGCGCACTGATTCCGTGGCTGCGCGCGCTGGGCGGCCTCGCCGCCGTCATCGGGCTCTTCACGCCGGTCGCCCTCCTCCTGCGACCCGACGACGGGCGTACCTCGACGGCCCCTGCTCCCAGTTCGTCGCAACCCGTGGCGTCCGGGCCGGCCAGCACATCGCCGATTCCCGCTGCATCGTCGACTCCCTCGACCACCACCACGTCGATGCCACCCGCTCCCCCCGACGGCAAGCGCAGCGATGAGCGGCGTCTCGAGCCGCAGCAGGTGGTGCGCAACGACGACCTGCAGCCGAAGAGCATCGTGGCCTCCGGAACCGGCCTGTTCGTCGCGCAGAACATGATGTACCGGCACAACGTGATGGTCTTCGACCGCAATGGATCAGTCGTCACGCGCATCGACGACACGGTCGATCTGGCTGCGTTCGGCATCGCCGGCGGAGTGGTAGCCCAGGGCTCGCCTGTCGAGGCGGTCTTCATGCCGGACGGTGCCCACGTCTATGTCTCGAACTACAAGATGTACGGCCCCGGCTTCAACCCGGTCGCGAGCGACGACTGCGACGAGGGCAACTGGGACGACAGTTACGTCTACAAGATCAACACATCCACCTTCGAGATCGAGAAGGTGATCCCCACAGGGTCGGTCCCGAAGTTCATGGCCATCTCACCCGATGGATCGCGGCTGCTCGTATCCAACTGGTGCGGATTCGATGTCACCGTCGTCGATCTCGCCACCGACACTCCGATCACGAGGGTGAAGGTCGGGCGCCATCCACGCGGCCTTGCCATCAGCAGCGACTCGCGCACGGCGTATGTGGCGGTGATGGGTGAGGCGCGCATCGTCCGCCTCGACCTTCGCAGCAACTCGATCACCGGCGAGGTGGGCGACGCCGGCAGCACACCTCGCCACCTGCTGCTCTCGCCCGACGACCGCTACCTCTACGTCTCGAATCACCGCCAGAACGTCGTCCGCAAGATCGATCTCGAGCAGAACCGCGAGGTCGGCATCGCCGGCACCGGCACCGAGACACGCTCGATGGCGCTCGCCGAGGACGGCGCCAGCCTGTACGTGGTCAACTACCGGGACGGCACCGTCAGCAAGGTGCGCACCGCCGACATGGAGATCCTGCAGACGCTCCCCACCGGCGTGCACCCGGTCGGCATCACCTACGACCCCGTCACGAGGCAGGTGTGGGTTGCCAACTACGCCGGCAGCCTCAGCGTCTTCGTCGACCGCTGACCGCTCGTCACCGTCGCTCGAGCAGATCGTCGGGGTGCTCTGCGACGTACTCGAGCACATCGATCTCGACGTCTGACGAATAGCCCACCGGCAGTCGCACCGTGCCGGCAGTCGTGCCGAACAGCACCTGCCAGCCGTGATAGCCCAGATAGGCGCGCTCGTCGGCAATCAGGTTCTGCGCGTAGGCCGTCACTGCGCCCACGTAACCGCTGTTCGGGTTGTACCCGTAGAGCGCTGCCTCCATGTCGGCAGGGGCACCGCGCATCACCAGATAGGTGGCCGCACCGAGGATGGCATCGCGCGCCACCAGTGGATCTCCCTCGCAGCACTCGGCCCATGTCGTGGGGAGGAACTGCATCGGGCCAACGGCACCAGCCGACGACACGCCGCTGATGCGGCCCATGCGCGTCTCCTGGAAGTGGATTGCGGCGAGGTACTGCCACGGCACTCCGGTCGCTGCCTCCGCCTCGCGGTAGTAGCCGAGCAGTTCATCCGCCGGCAGCGGTGCCACGATGGTCCACGCCGGCAGCACCGAGGGCGGCTCGCTCGGCTCGCGTCCCGCCGAGTGCTCCTCCCACGCTCGCCGCGCATCGAGATGAAACTGCAGCGGCACCAGAGCCACCGGGTCGACGAGCGAGAGGATCTCGTCGTCCCACTCGGGATTGCGGTTCACCGCCCGATACGCGAGCTGCTGGCGACGGCCGAGCGCCTCGAGGTCGTCCGGTGTGGCGTCAGGGTTGCGGATGCCAGCCTCCACGGCCGACAACTCGGCAGCCACGCCGGCAGCGGTGTCGAGGCCGGGCGGCACCGTGGTGGTCGTCGTCAGGCTCGTCGTCGATGCGGCCGTGGGTGGCACCGTCGACGTCGCACCAGCGGGATTCCCGCTCTCCGACGAGCTCGAGCACGCCGCACCGAGCACCGCCGCGGCAAGCATCAGTGCGGCGCGAGGCCAGGTGGAACTGGTCATGCGCAGAGTGTCGCGCACCGTCGATCGGAGCAGGCGCCGCCCCTAATCAGGCGATGAACGATGCGCAGCTCGGACCGCTGGTGTCGAAGGTGAAGCCGCTGCGCACCAGCGATGTCACGCAGAACTGCACCGTGCGGCCGGTGATGGCGGTGTACGTCGGCGACGTCAGCGTGACGGTGCCGCGTGAACTGGTGAGGCCAGTGCGCGATGTCGATCCGGTGATCCCCGACACGGTCCACAGTCCGGTCACCGATACCGATGCCACGATGGCACCACTGGCGTTCACCACGGTGACAGTCACCGAGCCGCTGATGCCGCTCTTGCTGACTCGCTTCACGATCGACAGCGAGCCCACCTTCACCGTCGACAGGCTGGCAACGCTGATCGAGAGTGCCCTCGATGCCGTGCGGCCGCCAGCATCGGCGACCGTCACGGTGAA
>JBJOMQ010000221.1:0-4007 GCA_046052275.1 Actinomycetota bacterium
ATCACCCACGCCGACCTGCTCCCGAGGGCCCCGGCGGCCGAAGTGGCTGTCCCGTCGACCACCCCGGTCCGGGCGGATTGAGTTGGGGGCATGCCGTTGGGCCTGACCTCGGGCTAGCGGGCGCCGGCCTGGGGCCGCAACCCGGGGGTCCAGCTGTTCTGGGCGGCGTTCCTCCGACGGGTCTCCGACGGTCCCTGGATCCGGGAACGGCTGGAGCTCTCGGACGGTGACTTCCTGGACCTCGACTGGTGGCGCTCCGGGGCCCGTCGGCTCGACCACCGCACAGATCGCCTCGCCGAACCGCTGATTGGGGACGCCCACCGCCACTGCGTCGCGCACGCCCGGATGCTGCTTGAGCGCCTCCTCCACCTCCTCCGGGAACACCTTCTCCCCGCCGGTGTTGATGCACACCGAGCCGCGGCCGAGCAGGTGCAGCGTGCCGTCTGCATTCACCTCTGCCCAATCGCCCGGCACGCTCCACCGCGCGCCCTCGAAGATGCGGAACGTCTGGGCCGTCTTCGCCTCGTCCTTGTAGTAGCCGAGCGGAATGAAGCCGCCGACGGCGACCATGCCGCGCTCTCCCGAGCCGGGCTCGACCCGACGGCCGTCCTCGCCGAACACTGCGCAGGCTGGACCCACCTGGAACTTCGCCGTCGGCGCCGTGCCGCCGGCGGTCGACACCGATGCGCCCATCCCCACCGCCTCCGACGATCCGAACGAGTCGAAGAGCGCCGCGTGCGGCACGTGGCGAAGGAGACCCTCCTTGTTCTCCTGACTCCACATCACGCCCGACGACGACATCATCAACACCGACGACAGGTCGTGGGCGCCCGGATTCGCATCGAGGTGCTCCAGGATCGGCCCGGCAAAGGCCTGGCCGACGATGATCACCGAGTTGATCCGGTGGCGCTCGACCTCGCCGAGCAGCTCAGCAGGATCGAAGTGACGCGACGGAAGCGTGGCGACACAGCCGCCCATATTCATCGCGATGAGGCTCGAGAACTGGCCGGTGCCGTGCATCAGCGGACACGCCGTGAGGAGCGCGAGTCCCGGCACTGCGGGGTCGAGCCGGCTGACGAGTTCCTGTACGGACGTGGCAGGCGGGATGCCGAGGATCGCGTTGCCGCCCGCTCCGAGCACGTTGAACAGGTCGTCCTGTCGCCACATCACACCCTTCGGCATGCCCGTGGTGCCGCCGGTGTAGAGCAGCAGCAGATCGTCGCCGCTGCGCCCCCACGGCGGTCGCACTGGCTCGGCCGGGCCGGCGGCGACCACTGCCTCGTAGTCGGCTGCCCACGTGGGCGCCTGGCCGACGGCAGTGCCGTCGTCGACCCAGTACCAGCGGCGCACGCCCGGCAGATGACGCCGCACCTCGTCGACGAGGTCGGTGAACGACGAGTGGAAGACCACCGCCTCTGCATCGGCATTGTCGAACAGATAGGTGATCTCCTCGCGCCCGTAGCGGTAGTTCGTGTTGACCGGCACGAGGCCCGCCTTGAAGGCCGCCACGTACGACTCGAGATACTCCGGACCGTTGTGGAGATAGGCCGCCACCTTCGACTGCCTCGTGAGACCGGCGTCGAGCAGGTCGGCAGCGAGCCCGTTCGCGCGCCGGTCGAACTCGGCCCACGAGACCATCCGGTCGCCCTGCACCTGGCACCTGCGCTGCGGCACCGCAGCCGCCACCGCCTCGTAGACGTCAGCGAAGTTCCAGCCGCTCATGCTCCACCCCCGTCGCTGCCGGACGACCCCCATCGGCCGACAGCGCCGAGACTAGTGAGCACCGCCGGGCTCACATGCCGGCGACCGGCGACGATCGATTCACGAGAGGTGCAGCATCCGCCTTGCGTGCTGCATCGTGGTGATGGCGGCGATCGTCGACTCGGCACCCTCGTTCAGGTTCGGGCCGAATGGCGTCAGCCCGTCGAAGCCGCCGCCGGTCGCCCAGTCCACCATCGGCGCGCCGATGTCGTTGCGGCCGAGGAACCAGCGCGCGCAGCGGTCGACGACCTCTCGCCACGAGCCATCGCCATCGAGCCGTGCCGCCGTCGCAGCGGCATCGGCGAGTGCGGCCACCTCGATCGGCTGCTGGTCGAATGCGGGCCGCGGCTCGCCGAGCGCCCACCCTCCCGCCGGCGTGACGCTGAGCCAGCCCGCCGAACCCGTCTCGGTGTCGACCAGCCACCGCAGCAGGTCGGCACCGCGGCGCGCCAGTCGTTCGTCGCCCGACTCGTGGCCGGCGATGATCACCATCTCGGGAATCGCCGCATTGGCGTAGGTGAGACGTTCCTCGGGCCACGGCCAGCGGCGCCGCCACGCCGATGCTCCTGCGCCGTCCACGAGGTGGTGACAGAGCCGTGCCGCATCGGCGACGAGGGTCCGCGCAGCGAATGACGACGGACGCGCGGCGAGCAGCGCCCCCGCGCCGAGCACGGCGAACGACGTGCTGCGCAGATGCCTCGACCGGAACCCGGCACCCATCTCGAACAGGTCGGTGGCGCGGGCACGCAGATCGTCGGAGAGCATCGACGATGCCGCAGCTCCGAGACCCCAGAGGGCACGCCCGCACGCGTCGTCCTCCTCGCCGTTGTCGAGCCACGTCCCATCCGGAGCGCGGCGGTTGGCAAACCGCCCGCTTCCCCGATGCGCCTGCTCGAGGAAGCGGATGGACCGCTCGGCCAGTGTCTCGGTGAAGCGGTCCACTGGTTCGCGGGCAGCGAGCACCAGCAGGCGCGCAGAGTCGTCGGTGCAGAAGCCGTGCTCGACTCGCGGCCGGGTTCGATCGCAGTGCTCGTACAGGCCGAGGGGCGTGCTCAGCCGCCACACATGCCGCAGATGGGGGCGCACGCTCGCAATGGCCCCGCTGTGTACCGCCGAGATGGTCGTCATGCCACCTGCCCCCGCTGCACGTCGTGGCCCCGCTGGTGCACGCACTGCCGGGCGATGTCCAGATACCGCCGCGCGACGGCGGGCCACATCGCGTTGGAGGCGACCCGGCGTGCCGATGCGCGCATCGAGGCAGCGAGACGCTGATCACACAGCGCCAGTTTCACTGCCCGAGCCATCTCGACCGGATCCTCGTGCGGCACCACGAGACCGGCGCCGGGCACGAGCAGCTCACGCGCATGGGGAAAGTCGGTGGCGACGACGGGCCGCTCGGAGGCCACCGCTTCGATGAGCACCCCAGATGTCACCTGCTCCCGCGACTCGTAGGGCAGCAGCACGAGATCGGCGCTGCGAACGAGCGCATTCAGCGAGTCGACATCGCGGTACGACGAGTCGAAGTCGACCATGTCCCCGACACCACGCTGCACTGCGCGACGGCGCAGGGATTCGCGGTATTGCTCACCAGATGCTGCGAGCACCTTCGGGTGGGTCTCCCCGGCCACCAGGTACCTCGGCAGCGGAATCACGTCGCGGAGCAGTGCCATCGCATCGATCGCCACCTCGATGCCCTTGCCCGGCCCGAGCAGTCCCCACGTCAGCACCAGTGGCCGTTGGCCCCGTCGGCGCTCACCGATTCGGGGCGGATTCGGGTGGGCACCATGCGGCACCACGTGCACGCTCGCAGCATCGACTGCGTACGAGCACAGGAGTCGGTCGTGCGCCGCGCCGCTCATGACGATGAGCGCGTCGCACCCGATGGCCAGCCGTTCGATGATGCTGCGCTGGTGGGCGGTCGGCGATTGGGGAACCGTGTGCAGGACTGTCACCACGGGCACGGTGACCTCGTCGAGCACCTCGAGGAGGGCGACACCGTCGTGGTGGCCATAGATCCCGAACTCGTGCTCGATGACGAGTGCGTCGTGGCCGTTTGCGAAGTCGACCGCTCCCGCCGCCGAGACAGGGATGCCATTCACCAGTCGAGTGGCGACCCGGGGATCGACAGGACTGGTCCGGTCGGCGCCGTCGACGACGTCGATGATGCCGAGCCGGGTCGACGGCGAGACATCGGCCATTGCGGACACAAGGGCAGCGCCGAAGGTCGCGAGGCCGCACTGGGTGGG
>JBJOMQ010000222.1:0-3968 GCA_046052275.1 Actinomycetota bacterium
CCGATGATGCGGCGGATGTCCCACTCCTCGGCTGCCTTCGGATGCGAGCGGTGTGCCGGCTCGCGGATCGCCGACGGTGCGACCACCGGCAGCCAGTCGTCCTGGCCCCAGCCGGTGCGGCGGCCGAGGTGGCTGATCTGGATCATCGCTGCACAGTCGTGCTCGTGGATGCCGTCGGTGAGCCGCCGGATCCACGGCACGATCTCGTCGCGGTAGGCGAGCAGGTTGCCGAACGCCGGAGGGCTGTCGGGGCTGACCACCGCAGTGCCGGCGGTCATCGTGAGCGCAAGGCCGCCCTTCGCCTTCTCGGCGTGGTACGCCGCGTAACGCTCCTTGGGCATGCCGTCCTCGCTGTAGGCCGGCTCGTGCGAGGTGCTCATCACGCGGTTCTTCAGCGTGAGGTGGCGCAGCGTGAACGGCTGCAGCAGCGGATCGCCGGCGGATGTGGTGGCTGCCTCGGAACTCATCGTCGTGCGGTGGTGCGGATCAGTGCCAGCGGTCGGGCATCTCGGCCTTGCGGCGGGCGACGAAGTCGCGGAGTTGCTCGTCGATGGCATCGTCGAGATGTGGAGCCTCGTACTCGCGGAGGGTCTGCTCGACGGCGGCGCTGGCCCGCTGCTCGATCGTGCTCGACCCTGCATCGCGCCACTGCTCGAACGACATGTTGTCGCTGAGCGGCGGTTCGTAGAAGGCCGTCTGGTAGTGGCGCAGCGTGTGCTGCGACCCGAAGAAGTGCTTGCCCGGGCCCACCTCGGCGAATCCGTCGAGGGCGAACTGGTCCTCGTCGAGCGAGATGCCCTTCAGGAAGGTGCCGGCCGCGCCGGCGAGGTCGACGTCCATCATGAACTTCTCGTAGCCCATCGTCAGTGCGCCCTCGAGCCAGCCTGCGGAATGGAGGATGAAGTTGGCGCCGCACAGCAGCGCTGCCATGAAACTGACCGCCGACTCTGTCATGGCCTGGCCGTCGGGCACCTTCGAGTGCGTGAACGCACCCGAGCAGCGCAGCGGCAGGTTCACCCGTCGGGCGAGCTGGCCGACGACGAGCGAGCCGAGCGCCGGCTCGGGCATGCCGAAGGTGGGGCTTCCCGAGCGCAGGGCCATCGACGACAGGAAGTTGCCGTAGATCACGGGACTGCCGGGCCGCACGAGCTGGCCGAGCGCGACGCCGACCATCGTCTCGGCGTGGGCCTGGGCGATGGCGCCCGCATTGGTGACGGGACCCATGGCCCCGCCGAGGATGAACGGCACCACCACGGGCGCCTGGTTGGCGCGGGCATAGGTCTTCAGCGCCCCTGTCATCGTGGCGTCCCAGACCAGCGGCGAGTTGGCGTTGACGTTGCCGAGGATGACGCACTGGCGGTCGACGACGTCGGCGCCGAACACGATGCGGGCCATCTCGATGCTGTCGGCGGCGCGCTCGGGGGCGGTGACCGATCCCATGAATCCCTTGTCGCTGTAGCGCAGGTGGGCGTAGACCATGTCGAGGTGGCGCTTGTTCACCGGCACGTCGGTGGGCTCGCACACGGTGCCGCCGTTGTGGTGCAGGTACGGGGTGCTGTAGGCGAGCTTCACGAAGTTCTCGAAGTCGGCGAGCGTGGCGTAGCGACGCCCGGCCGCCGAGTCGCGCACGAACGGCGAGCCGTAGGCGGGTGCCAGCACCACATTCCGACCGCCGATCAGCACCGACCGATCTGGGTTGCGGGCGATCTGCTCGAATTCGGCGGGTGCGGTAGCGCACAGGGCGCGAACGTGGCCCGGATCGAACTTCACGAGGACGCCGTCAACGGTGGCGCCGGCATCGGCGAACAGGCGGATCGCCTCCTCGTCGTCGCGGATCTCGATGCCGATCTCGGCGAGCAGCCGGTCGGCCATGCGCTCGACGAGGTCGAGCCCCTCCTCGCTGAGCAGCTCGTAGAAGGGGATCTCGCGGCGCAGGAAGGCCGGTGCGGTGCCGCCCGCGCCGTGCTGCCCGCCGGTCCTCGATGCCAGCCGGGCGGCCCGGCCGGAACGGCCTCGGGGCGCTGCGTCGGTCGGCACTGCGGTCTCGGTCACTGATTACCCCCTGCGTGGAGTCCCGACGGTATCGCGTACCCCCTGTGCTGCATAGGGCGGCGCTGCGCAGCGTATTTCCGGTGCGTTCGTACCGTGAATGGTTGTTGACCTGCGTGAAATCTGCGCCTAGGTTTTCACGGACCACATCCCGTGGCCCACACCTTTCTGGGGGAAATCAATGACTCACGACAAGACCGACGAGGTGACCACGCCGAACGCTCAGAGCGCTCTGATCGACGCTTTCGCGGCCGGCAAGCTCTCCCGTCGCCAGTTCGTCCAGCGCGCCTCGGTGCTCGGCATGTCGGCTGCGGCCGTCGGCGCGCTGCTGGCGGCTTGCGGCGGCGAGGAGACCACCGAGACCACTGACGGCGGCGGCGACGAGCCCACCACGACGCTGGGTGACGGCCAGACCGACACCACGGCGCCTCAGGGCACGTACAAGCAGGGCGGCACCCTGCGCGTCGGCAACCAGCGCCCCGGCAGCCCGCTCGACCCGGTGGCGATGGACAACGTCGGCACCTACACGCTCTGCGCCACCACCTTCGAGTACCTGTGCGGCCCCGGCGAGGGCGCTGCCCTGGCCCCGATGCTGGCCGAGTCGTGGGAGCCGAACGCTGACGGCAGCGTCTGGACGTTCAAGATCCGCCAGGGTGTGAAGTGGCACAGCGGCGGCGACCTCACCGCCGCCGACGTCGTCGCCACGCTCGAGCGCCTCGTGCCCGGCAACCAGGCTTCGTACCTGAGCCCCGGCGCCGCCAAGGCCATCGACGACTACACCGTCGAGGTCACGCTCAACGCCCCCGACGGCCAGTACCCCTACCAGATGTCGATCTACAACCCGCAGTCGCTGATCACCCCGGCCGACTACGAGGTGGGTACCACCCTCGACGCCCGTCCCGACGGCACCGGCCCGTTCAAGCTGGCCAGCTACGACATCGCCACCAAGGCCGTGTTCGAGCGCAACGATGCGTGGTGGGGCGGCGTGCCGTTCCTCGACGCCGTCGAGATCTACTTCACCGACGACCTGGCCACCAACATCAACGGCCTGCTCGCCGGCGAGCTCGACGCCCTCGTGGGCTTCTCGGTGATCGGCGGCGAGGCGATCTTCGCCGACTCGTCGCTCACCATCGAGAGCATCCCGGGTGCTGCGCACCGCCAGATCTGGATGAACTGCCGCGAGGGCAACTTCGCCGACAAGCGCGTCCGTCAGGCCGTGGCCAAGGGCATCGACCGCCAGGCGCTCATCGACACGCTGCTCCAGGGCCGCGGTGTCATGGGCAACGACCACCCGGTCGCCCCGGTGTACCCCTACCACGACCCGTCGCTGCCCCAGCGTGAGCGTGACGTCGAGGGCGCCAAGGCGCTGCTCGAGGAGGCCGGCAAGGCTGGTCTCACCGTCACGATGCACGCACCGACGCTGCTCGAGATCCCGCAGCTCGCCGAGCTGGTGCAGAGCCAGCTGGCCGAGATCGGCATGAACATCACGCTCAACGTCGAGAGCACCGACACCTTCTACGACCGCTGGTGCAAGGTGTACGACTCGACCAACGAGCCCACCGGCTGCGACGGCGGCGAGGAGTTCGGCATCGTCGACTACGGCAACCGCGGCACGCCCGACGTGTACCTCGTCAAGGCGTATGCCACCGGCGAGTGGAACTCGTCGCACTACATCTCGGAGGAGTTCCGGGCTGCGGTGAAGGAGTACCAGGCGGCACTCGACGACGAGGGCCGCGCCGCGGCCATCGCCAAGGTGCAGGCCATCGCGAACGAGGACGTTCCGTACGTGATCCCGTACTTCTACGACTACCTGCAGTGCTACCGCAACACCTTCGCCGGTGTGCGCGGCACGGGCCTCGGCCACTTCTACCTGGGTACCGCAGGCTTCCTCGCCTGATCCACGGGTGTTGCACTGCCGG
>JBJOMQ010000223.1:0-3916 GCA_046052275.1 Actinomycetota bacterium
GCCATCGGATCCACGTGCGGCGGCGCTGCGGACGAGTGCCTCGAAGTCGGTCTCGAAGATGGAGAACGGTGCGAGGTCAACCTCGAGGCCAAGGTGGCGGGCGACGATGGCTCCGTAGTCGCGTGCGGCGATCTCGAAGGCGGGGATCTCCTCGCCGTAGGCGATCGTGATCCCGGCTGCACCACGGTCGGCAGCGTGCGCGGCGAAGGCTGCGAGGGCGCCGGCGTCGCCACCCGAGAAGTAGAAAGCGCTGCGGCTTCGCTGCTCCTCGATGCTGACGGGAATGCCGCCGACGAGCACGAGTCCGGCGGCTTCGATCGCTGCGATCGAGGCACTGCCCATCACGTCGACGCCGCCGGCGAAGGCGACGACGCCCTGAGCGATGAGGTTCTCAGCGCAGGTTCGAGACTCGTCGGGGCTGAACCTGGTGACACAGGTGAGCAGTTCGATCGGCCTCCCATCGACGCCGCCGAGCTCCGCATTCACCCAGGCAACCGCGGCCTCGACTGCGGCGCGCATCTCTGGATACGAGCCGAGCGGCGTCTGCTCCTGGTTGATCATGCCGATGCGAACGGGCTCGAGCGACGCATCGGCGGCGACCGGCGCTGCCGGCACTGTTCCGAGGAACCACTCCTCGCCCGTGTGTGCCGCGACCACGCTGTCGGGGTCGGCCTCGGGAGCGGTCGAAGCGGGTGCTGGCTGGTTGGTGGACGCCGAGGGTCGGTCGGCCGTGCCGGCCGTCGCGTCACCGTCGGCACGCTCGGACGGAGCGCATGCTGCGGCAGATATCGAGAGTGCGACGGTGGTCGCTGCGGCAGCGAGTCGCAGGTTCCGCTGCGGTCGCACGGCCATGCGGCGACCATAGGCGGCGCTGCGCGTGGATGCGAGCCTGCTCCTGCGGGTGGAGGTGTGCGTACCGCCGGCAGTGCCGGCAGTCGGCTAGGCGACGGGCTGGCCGGGGCCGGCGCGGAACAGGCCGAGGTTCTCGTACGTGCCGCCGAGGATGGTCGACGAGCCACCGCCCATCCAGCCGTCGAGGACCGACGCGTAGTACGAGCGCAGGTCGACCGTGTGCTGCAGGCGCTGCCAGCGGGTGATGTTGGCAAGGCTGGGGCGCTGGCCATAGCGGCCGCCCTTGACGTTCGGGCCGATCACGAAGTGCGGCGCTGCCGTGCCGTGGTCGGTGCCGCCGCCGGCGTTCGCCCACGAGGTGCGGCCGAACTCGGAGAACGTCATCACGGTCACGCGGTTGCCCCATTCGGGGGCGAGCACCTCGTAGAAGCGGCGGACGCCCTCGTCGAGCTCGAGCATGCGCTGCCCCTGCATGTAGGTCTGGCTGGCGTGGCTGTCGAAGTCGCCCCAGCCGACGGTGAGGACGCGGAAGCCGAGGTTCGCGTTCAGCAGGTGGGCAGCGACCTCCATGCTCTTGGAGAGCGCGCCGGTGGCAACGAGCGGATCGGGGATCACCGGTGCGAGTCCCTTGCCGACATCGAGCGCATCGACGAAGGCGTTGCTCACGGCCTGGTGCAGAGCGCCCTGGTTCGAGGTCGACATCGCCCTGATGGCGTTCGACCGCAATGCCTCTGCATCGGTGAGGTCGGCACCGAAGGTCGGCTGCGAGGCAGGCACGCCGGTGGCGGTGGACGACGCACCGATCACAGTGAGCGGCACCGATCCGCCGATGGCCGCGCCAGCGAACAGGTCGCGGCTGCCGGCGAGGTAGTTGTCGAGCCAGCGTCCCATCCAGCCCGAGCTGGGAATGGAGCCGGGACGGCCCGACATCCAGTTCGCCATCGAGGTGAAGTGCGACAGGTCGGGGGTGGGGTAGCCGAGGCCCTCGACAATGGCCACCTGTCCGAGGTCCCAGCGGCGCTTGATCTCGGTGAGGTTGGGATGCAGGCCGGTGTCGGCGTCGATCGGCAGGGTGTTCGCTGCGGTGAGGGCGATGCTGCCGTGCTGGGTGGCGTAGTTCGGGTCGCTCACCGGCACGACCATGTTGAGGCCGTCGTTGCCGCCGTACATGCCGATGACGACGAGGATGCCGTCGTTGGCGCCGATCGGGCCGGCAGCCCATGCGGAGGCGTCGTAGCCGGGAAGGAACCTGTCGAGCACGGGCGAGCCGAGCACCGAGCCGACGGCGCCGGCACCGAGGCCCATGCCGATCAGTTGCAGGAAGCGCCGGCGGTCGAGAGTGGCGCGGTCGTCGGCGTGGTCGGCCACCGAGAGGTGGGCCAGCGCGTCGGCGGTGGAGATGTCGCTGTCGAGCATGGTGTGTCCTATGCCATGTGGAGGTCGGGGGTCTGCATGACCAGGCGGATGAGTTGGTGCCGGTCCCAGTACGGGGCGGTCGTGGCGTAGTTGTCGAGCGCAGCACGAGTCTCGGGGGAGACGGTGACCTGCATGAGGTCGAGCACTCGCTGCACGAGCTGCACCGGCTGGTACCGGTAGGTGTCGCGAACCTCGGTGCGCGAGAGCGTGCCGCCGGCGAGGTGGATGAGCAGGTCGCCGGTGGAGTAGCCGGGCATCGTCTTCCAGGCGAGGTTGCTGGCGATGCTGGCGCGAGCGGTCATCGCGGCCGCGTTGAGCCACGAGCGGTTCGTGCGCCAGCCGCTCACGTTCGGGGGGAACAGCGGACGCTGTCCCGCAGCCTCGAGCGTGCTCAGCGAGATGTCGGCACCGCGGAGCTTCGTGGTCGCGAGCGTGGCGACGGTGGCTGCGATCGGCGACCGGACGAGGCCCTTGCGCACGTCGTCGGCGTAGAACTCGGGCCGCAGGAGCATGGTGGTGATCCACGGCTTCAGCTCGAAGTTTGACGAGATCGCCGTTGTGCGCATGGCGGTGATCACTGCGGCCGGGGCGGTGGTGCCGGCAAACTCGGACCACAGCTTGCGCGAGATGTGCTCGGCGAGCACCTCGCGCGTGCGGCGGCCGCGGTTGGCGACATTGGTGGCCGTCGATGGCACGATGCCGCTGCCCATCATCACGTCGATGGTCTCCGGCCCGTGCAGTGTGGCGTCGCTGCCGCGGTTGATCGTGAGACCGAGGAACGACTTGCGGGCGCCGTCGTGCCACGTGGGTCGCCACAGGTACGTGTAGGTCGCAGAGTCGTAGGAGTGCCCGGTCCATGCGCGACTGGCGGCCTCGACGTCGGCCTCGGTGTAGTTGCCGACGCCGAGCAGGAACAGTTCCATCAGCTCGCGGGCGAAGTTCTGGTTCGGCGACGTGTTGCGATTCACGTTGTTGTCGAGGTACTTCAGCATCGCCACGGTGAGCGACATCTTCTTGGCGAGCGTGCGCAGGTTGGTGAGGCCCTCGCGTCGGTAGAGGTCGATCTGGTCGCGCATGGCGAGCGACACGTTCACCTTGCCCCTCGACGACACGAAGTGCCCGTGCCAGAAGAGCGCCATCCGCTCCTGCATCGGCTTCGGGCTGTACACCATGCGGTCGACCCAGTAGCGGGCGTACTCGCTACCGATGTCCCAGTCGGTGATGCCGGGCGTGAAGGTGGCGGTGCCGGGGTCTGCGGGCACCGCGAGGATGTCGGCGACGGCGTCGGCGAGCGTCGGCTTGGCCACCAGCTCGGCGACCCTCGCCGGCCGGGCCACGAACTCGGTGCGCCGCAGCAGGTGCTCGATGTCGCGCTGGGCAGGCATTGCTTCCCCCATCTCAGGTCGGTCTCGTCGAGACGTCTCGGCAAGTTGGTCATTCATCGGCGCCGGACGTGCAGACTTGAGTTTCTCACGGCACGTGCAGCGCATCGCGCCGCTTAGTGTCAGTAACACGCCCGGGTGGTGGAACTGGCAGACACGGGGGGCTTAAACCCCCCTTCCCCGCAAGGGGAGTGAGGGTTCGATCCCCTCCCCGGGCACTGCGAGTGAAGGCCTTCGGGCACCATCGGCCTGAAGCTCCGACGTCT
>JBJOMQ010000224.1:0-3898 GCA_046052275.1 Actinomycetota bacterium
TTCGGCGGTGGCGCCGCCGGCGAGTACTACTCGGGCTATCTCATCGAGAAGAGCCTGAGCATCGATAACGTCTTTGTCTGGGCCCTGATCCTCAGCTACTTCAGGGTGCCGCCGAGGTACCAGCACCGGGTGCTCTTCTGGGGCATCTTCGGGGCGCTCGTGATGCGGGCAGCATTCATCTTCGCTGGCGTGGCGATCATCGAGAACTTCGCCTGGACCCTGTACGTGTTCGGCGCGTTCCTGCTGTACACGGCGGGCAAGCTCGTCTTCAGTGGCGACGAGCATGTCGACCCGAGCCGCAGCCGCTTCCTGAAGGTCATCCACCGAGTGGTGCCGATGACCGACGAACTCGACGGCCAGCGTCTCTTCACGAGGGTGGACGGGGTCCGGATGGCAACGCCGCTGTTTGCCGTGCTGCTTCTCATCGAGCTCACCGACGTCCTGTTCGCCGTCGACTCGGTGCCGGCGGTGCTGGCAGTGAGCCGCGAACAGTTCATCGTGTTCTCGTCGAACGCCTTCGCCATTCTCGGTCTGCGGGCGCTCTATTTCCTGCTGGCCGACATGCACGCCCGCTTCGGCTACCTGCAGCAGGGCCTCGCCATCATCCTCGCCTTCGTCGGCGTGAAGATGATCGTCCACGACTGGTACCAGATCCCGACCTGGCTGTCGCTCACCGTCATCGCGCTCGTTCTGGCGGCATCGGTGGGCTTCTCGCTGCAGGCCGGCGACCGGCCCGACACGATCGAGATCCCCGAGGATCCGCCTCCGCCACAGGAGCGCTGAGGGCTGAACGGCGAGCCATTCGGCCGTGCCCGCCCGCCGACGGGCTTGGGTATGGTTCGGGCGGTATGGCGATCGTCGAAGAAGACCTCGAGCGTCTGCGGTCGATCGCAGTCATCTCTGACGTCGTGCAGCAATATGTGGCGCTCCGACGCGTCGGACGCAACTGGGTCGGCCTGTGCCCGTTTCATGCAGAGAAGAGCGGCTCGTTCAACGTCCGCGACGAGATGGGCCGCTATCGCTGCTTCGGTTGCGGCGCTGCAGGCGACGTGTTCAAGTTCGTGCAGGAGATCGAGCATGTCGACTTCGTCGCCGCAGTGGAGAAGCTGGCGGCCGCCAACGGCGTCCAGCTGCACTACACCACCGGAGGCGAAGGCCGCGACAGGCAGCGTCGCAAGCAGCTGATCGAGGCGATGGAACTCGCCGTCGACTGGTACCACCGCCGACTCCTCGAGGATCCGGCAGCCCGGCCGGCCCGCGACTACCTGCGCCGGCGAGGGCTGTCGGGCGAGATTGCGCGCACCTTCAGGCTCGGCTGGGCTCCTGACGACTGGGACGCCCTCGTCCGCGACCTTCGCCTTCCTGCCGAGGTAGCGCGCGACACGGGCCTCGCCTTCACCAACAAGTCGGGTCGCTTGCAGGACTCGTTCCGCGGCAGGGTGATGTTCCCCATCTACACGGACAGCGGCGAGCCGGTGGCGTTCGGCGGCCGGGTGCTGCCCGGCAGCACCGATCCGGCGAAGTACAAGAACTCCAGCGAGACAGCGATCTATGCAAAGTCGAAGACGCTCTACGGCCTGAATTGGGTGAAGAACCAGGTAGTCACTGCCGATCAGGTAGTCGTGTGCGAGGGCTACACCGACGTGATCGGCTTCCACCGGGCCGGCGTGCCGCTCGCCGTCGCCACGTGCGGCACGGCGCTCACCGAGGACCATGTGCGACTGCTGAAGCGGTTTGCCTCGAGCGTCGTGCTGGCCTTCGACGCCGATGCTGCGGGGCAGGGCGCGGCGCAGCGCTTCTACGAATGGGAGGAGCGCTACAAGCTGCAGGTACGCGTCGCCCACTTCCCGGACGGGAAGGATCCCGGCGATCTCAGCGTCTCCGACCCCGATGCGCTGCGCGACGCCGTCGACCGGGCTGAGCCATTCCTCGGCTTCCGCCTCGGCCGAGTGCTCAACGCCCGGCAGCTGCGCTCTCCGGAAGACCGGGCGCGGGTTGCGGGCGAGGCGATGGCCATCGTGAACGAGCACCCCAACCAGAACGTGCGAACCCTCTACGCGGGCCAGGTCGCCGCCCACGTCGGGCTGCCGGTGGCCGACCTCGTCTCGCTGGCCGCCAAGGGCGTCCGTGCTCCCGTCGTCAGCGTGGCGCCGTCGCGCCGTGCGGGCACCCGGGAGAACGCTGAGTTCGCGGCAATCGTGCTGCTCCTGCAGGACTGGAACTCGATCGCCGACTGGCTGCTCGAGTCGCTGTTCGTCGACGACGTTGCCCGCCGCGCCTTCGTCGCGGTGTCGTCGGCGAGCGGGAATGTCGATGCATCGCTCGAGGCCGCAGATCCCGAGGCTCGCGAGTACATCGAGCGCGCTGCTGTCGCCGACCTCGATGTGGTGGCCGAGATCGAGGCCCGCAACCTGATCGCTGCTGCTGCCCGTCGGGAACTCGCACGGCATCGGACTGACCTGTCAGAGGAGCGACTGCACGACCTGCGCGACGCGCGGGTGCTGCTCGAGCAACTCGACGATCCGGTCACTGCCCAGGGCGCAGCCGAGCAATTGCTACTGTGGCTCGGGGACATCGCTGGGGAGAATGGTGAACCGCACCACTGACGCACAACCGATTCTCTCGCCGTATCCGACGGTCGGCGATGCAGAGTGGCATGCGCTCATCACCCGGGGCCGCAGCCTCGGCGTGCTCCATGCGGAGGAGATCCTCCAGGTGCTCCGCGACGTCGAGCTCACGGGCGACAACCTCAACAGCCTGCATTCATCGCTCGGCGAGCACGGCATCTCCATCGAGACCGGCGAGGACGAGCTGTTCGACATCACGCCTCCTGCCGGCATCGCCAAGGCCGCCGAGGCCGATGTCGAGGCGGCCGAGGGCCTGCTGCGGCGCCGGGAACGGCGCCGCTCCGAGCGGACGGCTGCCGAGCGAACGGCCGAGGGCTCCAGCGCCGACACCGTGCGCATGTACCTGAAGGAGATCGGGCGCGTCGACCTGCTGTCGCCCGACGACGAACGTCGCCTCGCACAGTCGATCGTGCAGGGCAACGATGCGGCGTCGTCGCTCGATGCGCTCCATGCAGCGGGTCCGGTCGACCGAAGCGAGCAGCGCCGCCTGATCCGGATCGTGCAGGTCGGGCAGCACGCCAAGAGTGAGCTGATCCAGGCGAATCTCCGGCTGGTGGTGAGCATCGCCAAGCGCTACAGCGGGCGAGGCATGCAGTTCCTCGACCTCATCCAGGAGGGCAACCTCGGCCTGATGCGGGCGGTCGACAAGTTCGACCACACGAAGGGCTTCAAGTTCTCCACCTACGCCACGTGGTGGATCCGCCAGGCGATCACACGCAGCATCGCCGACCAGGCGCGCACCATCAGAATCCCGGTGCACATGGTGGAGAGCATGAACCGAGTGCTCCGCACCCAACGCCAGCTGCAGCAGGACCTCGAGCGCGATCCCACGATCGACGAACTCGCCGCGCAGTGCGCGAGCACGCCCGAGCGGATTGCCGAGATCCTCCGGATCGCCGTCGACCCGCTGTCGCTCGACATGCCGATGGGGGAGGACGACGATGCCAACCTGGGTGCGTTCATCCCCGATGCCGCAAGTCGCTCGCCTGAGGAGGAGAGCACGCACCGGATGCTCAAGGAGGCCGTTCGCAAGGCGCTCCACGACCTCTCCGAGCGAGAGCAGGAGATCATGGTGATGCGCTTCGGCCTCGACGACAAGCCGCCCCGCACGCTGGAGGACGTGGGCCGCGAGTTCGGCGTCACCCGCGAGCGCGTGCGCCAGATCGAGGCCAAGACCCTGGCGAAGCTGCGCCACCCGATGCGCAGCCAGTCGCTGCGGGACTACCTGTAGGGCCAGGCCCGGCACCCGCCACCTGCGGCTGACTCGGCTC
>JBJOMQ010000225.1:0-3877 GCA_046052275.1 Actinomycetota bacterium
TGCAGCAGCCACGACTTGGCGTCGATGTCGAGGTGGTTGGTCGGCTCGTCGAGCAGCAGCAGGTCGCTGCCGGCGAAGAGGATCCGCGAGAGTTCGACACGGCGACGCTCGCCGCCGCTCAGCACACTGATCGGCAGGTCCATGCGGTCGGGCGGGAGGCCGAGACCGGCCATGATGCTGCGCGCCTCGCTCTCGGCGGCGTAGCCCCCCATCGACTCGAACACTTCGACGGCGCGGCTGTATCGGGCGACGTTGCGCTCGCTCGCATCCTCCTCCATGCCGATGCGAAGCTTCTCGATGCGCTCCATCTGCTCGTCGATGCCGCGCCCGCTCAGCACGTGTGTGACGGCCGGCCGCGAGTCGGGCACTCCCTGGATGCGCGGATCCTGCGGCAGGTAGCCGCATCCACCCTTGCGGACTATGGCCCCAGCGGTCGGCTCGGCGGCACCGCCCAGCACCTTGAACAGGCTCGTCTTGCCCGCACCGTTGCGGCCGACGATGCCCACCTTGTCGCGGGGCATCACCGTGAACGACAGGTGCTCGACGATGAGCCTGCCGCCCACCTCGACCGAGATTCCCTGCACCTGGAGCACGGGTACCCATCGTGTCGTCGTCGCGTCCCGGTTCCAACGCACCCTCGCACGGACAGGTGGCCACACACCGATCGGCCTACGATCGCCATGTGGATCCGGTGTCCCCTTCAGCAGTGACGGTGCGGCGTCCGTGGCTGGTCCATCGCGCAGCGCCGATTCTCGGTGGATGCACTGCCGCTGCTGCCGCCGCCGTTCTCGCCGTCAGCGACCCCTCTGCACCCGGCAGCAGGTTTCCTGCCTGTCAGTTCCGTGCCGCCACCGGTCTCTGGTGCCCTGGTTGCGGCCTGACACGGGGTACGCACTCGCTGCTGAACGGCGACGTTGCCGCCGCGCTGGGACACAACATCTTCACGCCGCTCGCCCTCGCTGCGGCTGCCGTTGGCTGGTGGTCGTGGACAAGGCGGGCGTGGGTCGGCGAATGGTTGCGACTGCCGTCGTGGGCGGGCGCCAAAACGGGCTGGGCGATGCTGGCTGCAGCGATCGCGTACGGCATCGCGCGCAACGTGCCCGTGGCACCATTCGACGCCCTCGCCCCCTGAGCAGCTGCGTCGCACCGTCGGCGCCGCAGACGTCGGCTATGGACGGGTTCCCCTGCCGCCCGTCGTCGAGTCGGTCGGTGTCGTCGTCGAACCACCGTCGATCGTCGAGTCGGTTGGCAGCGACGAGTCGCTGCTGATCGGCGTGGTGTCGATCGTGTCGTTCGGGCCGGTGACCGGTCCCATTGAGTCGTCGGTGAACTCGGTGGGCAGGCACTTGCCTGGGCCATCTGGCGCATCGCCGAGCACGAGCGAGATCTCGAGCGCAAGTCGCTCGCGGCCCTCGACGGAGAGGTGAAGGCCGTCCCTGCCGGTGAGCATCGGATCGGATGCCGTGACGGCAGCCCAGTCGAGCACGTAGACGTCCGGATTGCCCACCGCCACGTCGAAGATCATTTCGTTCACCTCGACTCGCGTCGGATCGAACTCGGACACCGTCAGCAGCACCACCTTGGCCGGCGCAAGCCGGTCGACGATCCTGCCGAGTTGCTCGCGGTAGTACTCGAGGTTGCCGCCGAAGTTGTTGCCGAGCAGCACGACACCGATGTCCCACTCCTGGTCGAGCCGGAAGTCGAGCACGAAGTTTCCCCACTGCACGAAGCGCCCACTCTCGGCATTCATCTCGACCTGCCAGCCCATCGGCACGAGCGTCGAGCACATGTCGTTGCTGTAACGCTGCGCAGTGGCCGCCATGACCGAGTCGCCGAGCATGATCACGCGATTTCCGTTGACGAAGTTGCCGAGCCGCTCCTCTGGCGCCAGCGGCACGGTGGTACGCGACGACCCCTGCTCGATCGTCGCCGAGGGGCTGCCGTTCCCGCCGGGAAGCTCGCCGACACCGATCGTCGCCGCAGTTGGCTCGACATTCGACACCGTGGAACCGCACGCAGCGGTGGCCGCCGAGGCCAGCACGGCAGCGATCAGGGCGAGTCGGCGGTACATGAGGTCAGGTGCCGAGGTCGTCGAACCGGTCGACGTTCCGCAGTGGGGGGAACGCTACCCAGAAGACGCCGACGATCACCACGGTCGCAATGCCTCCCCCAACGACTGTCGCAGGGGTGCCGATCGCCTGAGCCACCATGCCGCTCTCGAAGGCTCCGAGCTCGTTCGAGGCACCGATGAAGACGTTCTCGACCGCCAGCACCCGGCCACGCTTGTCGTCGGGTGTCACGAGCGGCACGATCGAGCCGCGGATGAACACACTCACCATGTCGGCAGCCGACAGCACCACGAGTGCGGCAAACGCCACTGCGTAGGAGCGGGTGAGGCCGAGCACGACGGTGCCGAGTCCGAACACGGCGACGGCCCACAGCAGCGTGCGACCGACGCGTCTCGACACCGGACGCGCAGCGAGTGCCACCGCCATGATCGCCGCGCCGATGCCGGGTGCCGCGCGCAGGAAGCCGTAGCCGATGTCGCCGGTGCCGAGTCGCTCCTCGGCGATCGCCGGCAGCAGCGCCACTGCGCCGCCGAAGAGCACCGCGAACAGGTCGAGCGAGATGGCAGCGAGCAGCACCGGGGTACGGCGGATGAACACGAGTCCCTCGACTGCGCTGCGGAACGTCGGACGCTGGCCGGCCGGCACGCGGTCCGGCTGACGCAGGAACTGCACGCGGCCGAGGGTCACCATCGCGACTGCCACGAGCAGCCCCGACGTGCCATAGGCCGCAGCGGGATGCACTGCGTAGAGAAGTCCGGACACCGCAGGGCCGACGATCGATGCCCCCGTCCAGGTGGCCGAATAGAGGGCGATCACCTTCGGCAGCGCACCCTCTGGCGCAACCATCGGCGGCATCGACCGAAGCGCCGGCGCTGCAAAGGCGCGCCCCACTCCGTAGGCGAACGCAATCACGAAGAGCGGCCACACCTTCGTGGGCTCGCTGAGGGCGTACAGCACGAGCGCCACCGTGGCCAGCAACTCGATGCTGATGGCGACCAGCGCCATCACCCGGCGGTTCACTCGGTCGGCGAGCTGCCCGGTGACGAGCACGAACGCAGCGGCTGGCACGAACTCGCAGAGTCCGATCCATCCGAGATCGGCCTCATTGCCGCTGATGTCGTACGCCTGCTTGAAGAGCGCCGCCGCCTGCAGCGCAACTCCTCCGTAGAGCAGGGCGCTCGTCGTCATGAGCGTGCGGACGCCCTGATAGCGAAGTACCGCCGACGTCGTGAGCGCCGACCCCGTCTGAGCGGGGGGCAGGGTCGGCGGTCCGTTGTCAGTCACAGGATCCGAGACCCTAGTGCCAGGTGCTAGAGAGATGCCGTGGACTCGATCGCCACCGACACCCGCTGGCTCGACGCGACGGCGCAGGCGGCACTCGTTGCGTCGGGTGAGGTGACGCCAGTCGAACTGCTCGAAGCAGCCGTCACGCGTATCGAGTCGATCGACACGCTGGTCAATGCCGTCGTGATCAGGTGGTTCGACCACGCGCGCACGGTCGCTGCCGCAGCGCCGACAGGCATGCCATTCACCGGAGTGCCGACCCTGCTGAAGGACCTGTGGGCCCACTACGCGGGGCAGACGCTGTCGAACGGCAACGCCGCGCTCAGGGACGCCGCTCCCCGCTCTGCAATCGACACGCTGCTCGTCGGCCGAATGCGCGCGGCGGGCTTCGTCATCGCCGGCCGCACCAACAGTCCCGAGTTCGGCAGCGTGCCGACGACCGAGCCGCTCGCATGGGGTCCCACGCGCAATCCATGGGACACCGCTCGCTCACCTGGGGGTAGCAGCGGCGGGGCGGCAGCTGC
>JBJOMQ010000226.1:0-3875 GCA_046052275.1 Actinomycetota bacterium
GTCCATGCTGCAGTCGACGCGCCGTGTGACGCAACGAGGCTCTTCTCGCTGATCGACGACCTGGCGATCTACCCCTCGTGGATCGAACTCGTTCACGGAGCATCCGTCGACACCCCCGATCGTGACGGGCCGGCGTGGCGTGTCGAGTTACGAGCACGGATCGGCCCGCTGGCGCGCAGCAAGCGACTGAGGATGGTGCGCACGGAGCATCGCCCAGCCGACGGCACCGTCGTGTTCGAACGGCGCGAGACCGACGGTCGGCAGCACGCGCCGTGGATTCTCCGCGCTGCGGTCACGCCGGGCCCGGACGGCTCAGGCTCGACAGTGCAGATGCACCTCCACTACGGCGGCGCACTCTGGACGGGCGGCGTGCTCGAGCGGGCCCTGTCCGAGCAGATCTCGTCGGGCAGCGAGCGTCTCGCGGCACTTGCCTCCGCCTGACGGCCGGCGGATCACGACGGAGTCTGCCGCCATGCAGACCAGCGGCCGTCTGGTCGGCGGTCAAGTCGCAGTTCGAGGCCGAAGCATTCGCTGAGGGACGTGTCCGTCAGGTGCCGCTCGATAGGCCCGGCGGCGACGACCTCGCCGGCGCGCAGCAGCAGCACATGGGTGACGCCGGGCGGCACCTCGTCGAGGTGATGCGTGACGAGCACCATCGGCGGGGCAGTGGCATCACGCGCGAGTTCGGCGAGAGCGCCGACGAGCACCTCCCGCCCTCCGAGGTCGAGGCGGGCGCTCGGCTCGTCGAGCAGGATCAATCCGGGCTCGTTCATGAGCGTCCGCGCCAGCAGGACGCGCTGCTGCTCGCCCGACGAGAGCGTCGCGAGCGCGCGGAGCGCTGCCCAGCCGACTCCCATCCGGTCGAGGCACGCCAATGCCCGCGCCTCGTCGTCCGCGTCGTACCGGTGCCACCATGGCTCGAGTGCGGCGTGCTTGGCTGTCATCACGATGTCGAGGCAGCGCAACTCGCCCCGGAGGTCGGCGGCGAGTCCGGCCGACAGATAGCCGATCCGGCGGCGCAACTCGCGGACGTCGGTGCGTCCGAGTTGCTGGCCGAGCACCTCGACGGAACCAGTCGACGGGTGCTCGTACAGGGCAGCGATCCTGATGAGGGTCGACTTTCCCGACCCGTTGGCGCCGAGCACGAGCCAGCGTTCGCTGGGCATCACCACCCAGTCGAGCGGAGCGAGGATCAGTCGCCCGTCGCGGACGAACGACACCGAGCGAAGACGGACTGCAGGACCCATGGCCGCCGCGCACCATAGGCGATCTGTCCGCCCAGCGTGCCGGTCTGTCCGGGGCGTGGACTCTGCTCGGTGAGGCCACGGGCGGCAGCGAGCGAACACACGCGCGGAGATCCCTGTAACGCGATCGAAACATCCGGTAGCGTGTGTGGCCGATGACAAGGCGAGGGGCCGAGTGAGCGGCCGCTGCCGCCCCGCAAGCGGGGGACTGGGCGCGGGCCGGGCGACACACCACCGCCCTGCGTCGCGCCTCACCGCCCGCCGACTGCGGCGCTGGGTCGCCACGTCGGCCGCCGCCACACTGGTGGTCGGAGCCGCGATGCCGCTCGGGCCGCTGTCGGTACTCGGCGGAGGTGCGGTGGCGGTGGTCTCGGCAGAGGACGCCGCCGCCCAGGCGGCGCGCGAGATCGCCGATGCGCAGGACCGTGCCAACGCAGCGGCCGACGCCTATTTCGAGGCACTCTCGCAACTCGACGGACTCGAACTCGAGCAGGCGGCGCTCGAAGCCGAGGTGGCGTCGCTCGAGCAGCAGATCGGGGCGCTGAGCTCCCGTGTGCAGGCGATCGCAGTTCGCCGCTTCACACGCGCCGGCTCGAACCAGGCATCGCCGCTGCTCAGCGGGTTCTCGACCGCCGAGGAGCAGATGCAACTCGCCGCCTTCGGCCAGATCATCGACGAGAACTCAGAGGACGACCTCGACGACTTCGAGTCGCTGAGCCGCGATCTCGACCAGAAGCGCCGCTCGCTCGACTCGACCCGGCAGGCAATCGAGGACGAGGCCGCACAGGCGGTTGGCCTGCGCGACGCGGCACTGGCCGAGGTCGAGAACCTGCAGCGAATCGAGCAGCAGCGTCTGCGCGACGAGAGGGTTCGCAAGGCGCTCGAGGCCGAGAAGCGGCGCCGCGCCGAGCAGGCGTCGGCGGCGCGGTCGCGGACGTCGGGCCGATCAGGTGGTGCGCCGCCAGTACTCGGCGGATCCGGCTGGATCTGCCCGACCGGCACGGCACACGTGGCGTTCAGCGACACGTGGGGCGCGCCGCGCAGCGGAGGGCGCACCCACAAGGGAGTCGACATGATCGGCCCCCGCGGCACTCCGCTCTACGCCGTCGTCAGCGGGTTTGCCAAGCGCAACAGCAGCACCCTCGGCGGACTCGGCATCTGGTTCCGCGGCAACGACGGCAACAACTACTTCTATGCCCACCTCGACTCCTATGCGCAGACGGGCAACGTGTCGGCGGGCACCGTGATCGGCTACATGGGCGACACTGGCAACGCCCAGTACTCGACGCCCCACCTCCACTTCGAGATCCACCCGGGCGGCGGCGCCCCAGTGAATCCGTATCCGACAGTGCGCGCCCACTGCTGACATGTCGGTGCGCGCCGGGTGGCCGGCTGGCGCGACAATGCCACTCATGTCGGCCGACGACCTGCCTGGGGCGCTCCAGCGTCGACTCAGATGCGGCTCAGTGGCCGATCTCACCCGGCTCAGCGGCGGTGCATCGAGGGAGACCTTTCGATTCACCGCCGACGGGCGTCCGCTCGTACTCCAGCGGCGACGGCGGGGCGACACGCGGAGCCTCGCAGTCGAGGAGCGCGTCCTCAGGGCGGCGCACGACGCAGGCGTTCCGGTTCCCGCTGTCGTTGACGCCGACGTCGAACCCGGAGAGATCGGCGGGCCGTTCATCGTGCTCGAGGCAGTCGAGGGCGAGACCATCGCCCGCCGGATCCTGCGCGACGACGAGTACACGGCCGCCCGCGAGGTGCTCGTTGAGCAGTTCGGCGAGGCACTCGCCCAGATCCATGCCATCGACGGATCATCGATCAGTGGCCTCGAGTCAGGCGACCAGGTCGCCCAATACCGCCAGGTGCTCGACGCGCTCGGCGAGCCGCATCCCGCGTTCGAGCTTGCCCTGCGCTGGCTCGAGGACCACCGGCCAGTGTCGACACGCACGTCGCTCGTGCACGGCGACTTCCGGCTGGGCAACGTAATCGTCGGTCCGGACGGGCTGCGCGCCGTGCTCGACTGGGAACTGGCGCACGTCGGCGATCCCATGGAAGACCTCGGCTGGCTCTGCGTGAAGGCCTGGCGGTTCGGTGCGCCAGGTGAGGTGGCAGGGCTGGGCGGCGTCGACGAGCTGATCGCTGCCTACCGAGCCGCCGGCGGCACCGACGCCGACGCCGACACCGTGCACTGGTGGCAGGTGCTCGGCACGCTGAAGTGGGGGATCATGTGCATCATGCAGGCGAACGCCCATCTCTCCGGCGCAGCTCGCAGCCACGAACTCGCTGCGATTGGGCGGCGGGTGTGCGAGAACGAGCACGACCTGTTCCTTGCGCTGGAGGGTCGCTGGTGACGGCGCCGCACGATCGCCCGACTGCCGTCGAGCTTGTCGCCGCAGTCCGAGAGTGGATCGAGCGAGACCTCGTGGGATCGGAACAGGGCAAGCGCGGCTTCGACGCTCGCGTTGCGGCCAACGTACTGGCCATCGTCGAGCGAGAACTCGAGACTGGTGGAGCACTTGCCGAGCGCCATGCGGCGCGCCTCCGATTGCTCGGGGTCGCCGACGACGCAGAACTGGCGGCCCGCATTCGCAGCGGGTCGCTCGACGCGCGGCTCGACGAGGTGCGAGC
>JBJOMQ010000227.1:0-3859 GCA_046052275.1 Actinomycetota bacterium
ATCGACCGGACGGAACGACGTCGACAGGCGCGGGAACGCCGCTGCGGCGACCGCTGCCTCGCTCACCCGGTGTGCGGGGATGTCGACATGTGCCGACGGAAGGAGAACGCGTCCGGTCGCCGAGTCCTCGATGCGGTCGAGCAGCAGGCGCAGCACCCTGAACGCCGACGGCAGCACGCCGCTGGCGCGGCCACTGTGCGGATCGTCGGCGCAGATGTCGATGTCGAGCACCCCACCGCACACACCGCGCGTCGACGTGGTGGTCCAGAGCCGGTCGTACGTCTCGCAGAACGAATCGAGCGTGATGACGAGATCTGCGATGCCGATACGCGGCAGCAGGTGCTCAAGATGCGGGGCGAGATGCTCGCTCCCGCTCTCCTCGCTCGCCTCGATGAGCACGACGCACCGTGCATGCCTGCCGCCGGCCTCGCGCACGGCGGCGATGGCAATGAGTGCAGCGAAGACCGAGTAGCCGTCGTCGGCTCCGCCGCGGCCGTACAGGCGGTCGCCGCGAAGCACCGGCTCCCACGGCCCGAGTCCCGGGTCCCAGCCCTCGAACTCGGGCTGCTTGTCCATGTGCCCGTACAGCAGCACCGTCCGATCGGCGAGGGACGCATCGGTCGCCGGTATCTCGACCAGCAGCACCGGCGTGAGTCCCGGCTGCTCGACGAGTTCGACGATGGCGCCGTCGATCCCCTGCGCCACAGCCCAGTCGCGCAGCATCGTGGCCGCTCGATGGATGTGCCCGGTGTCGTGCCAGTGCGGATCGAACATCGGCGACCGCGCCGGAATCGCGATGTAGTCCATCAGCACGGGAAGGGCCGCATCCCATGCCTGGTCGGTGAACGTCGTGGCAGTGCTCATCGTGGTCCTCCCACTCTCGTGAATCCCATCAGCTCGGCACCGTTGACCATGACGGCAATGCGCAGCGTGTCGGCGCCCGCGTCGTCGGCAGCGTGTCGTACCTCGAGCAGCGCGCCCGTTTCCTCGTCGATCAGCGAGGTCGGTCCGATCGGCAGCATCCGCCGACGCCCGTAGGGCGCCGGACTGAACAGTTCGCCATCGGCATACTCGAGCCGCATCGGCCGGTCGAATGGCCCCGCATAGCGACCTGCGTATGAGCGGAGCACTGCGGGGTCGACATCGGCGATCTCGACCGTCGTCGTGCCGACGTCACCCCAGTCGTACTCGGCGGCGAACGACCGCCGCACCTCGGCGCACAGCGCCGTGCCGGCGTCGGCGTTGGTGAGCACCACGGCGCCGACCGGCCGCTCGACGAGCGCATCCATCTGGCTGCGGAAGCCCTCATTGGCGCCGCTGTGTCCGAAGCGCCGGTAGCCGCCCTCGCCACCGGTCTCTGGGCCGAGCCCGAACGGCCCGCCGTCGACTGGTGACACCATCTGCTGCGCCATGTGCTGCGAGAGCGGGCCGGCCTCGCCTCGGAGCATCGCCTGCACGCCGAGCAGCCAACGCGCAAGGTCGACCGCCGTCGTCCACAGTCCCGCCGCCTGCAACTCGGGGTAGACGTGTGCGCCCCCCGGCACCGGCTCGCCAGTGGCGCCGTGTCCGATCGCCGCCCGATGCCGACGGGCTTCGGGCAGTGGCTGGACGTACGCGCTCTCGGCCATGCCGAGCGGTCCGAGCACGAGCTCGTGCATCACCTCGGCGAATGGGCGCCCCGTGACATCGCCCACCAGTACCTGCACGATCGTGGACCCGCCGCCCGAGTACTGCGACACGGTGCCCGGCACCGCGAACGACTCGACGGCTGGCGTGTTGCCGCGTCCGTCGAGCACGCCGACGGCATCGGGCACGCTGCCGGCCGACGCCGCATCGTCGGTGTAGCCGGGGAAACCGGGCACCGTCAGCCCCGCCCGGTGGCACAGCAGGTGCCGGACCGTGACGGGCGACCCGTCGGTGTGCGCCGACTCGGGCAGCCGCCACGAGCGCAGCATCGAGTTGACGTCGGCGTCGAGATCGATGACACCGCGCTCGACGAGGGCCAGCACGCCGACGGCAGCAACCGCCTTGCTGACCGACGCAGCCTGGAACAGCGTGTCTGCGTGCACCGGCGACGAGCCGCGGCTGATGCTGCCGTAGCCCGCAGACCATGCCACCTCACCGTCGTCGACGACGGCGATGCTGGCGCCGGGGACGCCGTAGCGCTCCATTCGCTCGACGAGCGAGAACTGCTCGAGAGGCCGGTTCGACACCTGCACGAGGGCGCGCAGGCCATGTTCGACGCGTGCCCGGCGATCGTCGTGGATCATCGGACACCCCGCAGCGTGCGCCAGTCGATCACGCCACCGCCATCTGCCAGGCCACTGGCCCGCACCGCAGCGGTGACCGCCTGCACGATCCGGTCAGGGCGCCGTTCGGCCTGGTTGATCGTGCCGGTGACGGTGAGGCCGCTGACCGGGTCGATGTGCATCCATGCACCCCAGTGCCCACGGTGCCCGCGCAGCAGGAAGCCATCGCTCTGGCGTGCCTCGACGCCGAATCCGTAGCCGGCAAATCCCGGCGAGTGTCGCGTCGGGTCGAGCGTGCGGAAGTCGAAGCGCAGCATCTCGGCGAGGTACGGCACCGGTACGACCTCGCCCGCCATGAGTGCCTGGGCAAACACCGCGAGATCGTCGACATCCGACACCAGGCCCCCACCGGCCCAGTCGGCCGTGCCGTGGATCGGCATCACGTCGAAGTCGCCCTGGTAGGGATGCGCCATCACCGGGCCGCGGTGCGGCTCGTGCCCCTCGAGATACGTGGCGCGCAGCCCGAGCGGTTCCACGATGCGCGCCCGGTACGAATCGTGCAGCGGTCGAGCGTCGAGGGCCTCGATGATCAGCCCCAGCAGCACATACCCCGTGTCGCTGTAGGCGTAGCCGTATCCCTCGCCGGGCGCGAAGTGCGGACGGCCCCACTCGATCGATCCCTCGAGCATTTCCCGCGGTGTCCACGGCCGATCAGGTGCCGCTGCGATGGCGGCGAAGAAACCCTCGGACTGCGCGTAGTCGAACAGCCCACTCGCGTGGGTGAGGAGCTGGCGGATGGTGATGGACGCGCCGAACGACCTGCCGTCGATCACGTGCAGCCGGTCGACGAGATCGCCAACCGACCCCGGCAGATGTCGCGCCATCGTGTCGTCGAATCCGAGACGGCCCTCGGCGGCGAGCTGGACGATGACAGCCGCCGTGAAGGTCTTGGTGATGCTGGCAATGCGGAACGGCGTGGAGGGCGCCACCCGCTCGCCGCCTCGTTCGATGCCACCCGCTGCGATCGCCCACGACAGGCCTCGTCCCGGCAGTTCGACGCGCAGCAGGCAGCCTTCGTCGGCCACCGAAGCCTCGGCATCGACCGCGGCCCGCAGGGCGGCTGCCAGCGCATCGGCGACTGCGGTATCGGACGTCGCCGCGCTCATGCAGTGCCCCTCTCCCCTGCATCGCGGTGCAGTGCGTAGGCGCCGAGCAGCGCCGCGATTCCCGCCCGGTCGCAACCGGCGGCGAGTGCCGCTGCGGCCGCCAGCCGCGCCTTCTGCGCGCTGAGCCCGCCGGATCCGATGGCGCTGAGCGCATCGAGCGTCTCGGTGGAGATGGAGGGCGTGAACGCACCCGAGGCGACGATGATGGTGCAGCCACGCGCGGCCGCATCGTGCACCGGCCGCCACACTGCTGACGGCAGATTGAGGTCGCCGAAGCCCTCCACGACTGCGGCACGCGCGCCTCCGATCGCACGCTCGACATCGCCGGCCTCGATGCCCGGCACGCAGGTGACGAGCGGGACTGGCTCGAGCAGCGACACATCGACCCGGCCGAGTGCCGGGCGCACGCTTGCGGGCGCGGCGAACGCGACGACGCCGCCATCG
>JBJOMQ010000228.1:0-3815 GCA_046052275.1 Actinomycetota bacterium
GGAGCAGTGGTGGATGCGGGCGGCCGCCAAAGGCATCGTCCAGCGAACCGACCTCGTCCCGATGGGGCTGCAGGCGGGCGAGCTCACGCTCCTGCACCATCCCACCGGAGTCCAGCACGCGGAGCGACACGACTGGATCGTGCTGGCAGTACCACCCTCTCCTGCTGACGACCTCTTCCAGCGGCTGCGAGCCGACGGCTTCTCTGTCGATCGCGCAGGCGACTGCGTTGCCCCGCGACGCGCCCATGCCGCGGTGATCGACGGCGAGCGAGTCGGCAGCGCCGCCTGAGCAACCCGGCTGCTTCGGCGGCTACCCTCCCGACCGGATGTCAGAGAACCAACCCGAGGCGCGCCAGCAACGGCCGGTGACCCCGCCGGCCATGGTCGGCCTGGTCGGCGGCGGGCCGATGAGCCGGTACCTGGCCACCGCTGCTCGGCAGATGGGCTACCGCATCGGCGTGATCGATCCCGATGCCGATGCGCCGACGATGCCGATCGCCGACCTTCGGATCGTTGCCCCACTCGACGATCCAGATGCGCTACGCCGTCTCGCCGAGGCGTGCGATGTCGTCACCGTCGAGGCCGAGGACGCTCCGCACGCAGCGCTGCGCGGCATCCTCGACACCTGTGCGGTACAGCCGTCTCCCGACGTGATCTCGATGTGCCGCGATCGAGTCGCCCAGCGGACCTTCCTGGACGACCTCGGAGTTCCGCTCGCGCCGTGGCGGCCGCTGCGCACGGATGACGATCTCGAGGCTGCCGCAACACTCGACTTCCCCGCCATCTTGAAGCCAGCCGTTCAGGGTCCCGACAGTCCCGGCCACGTATCGGTGCCCAACAGGGCGCGGCTCGCAGAGATGTGGGACAGCATCGGCCGGGTTCCATGCGTGCTCGAGCGGCGGATGCGGGTGTTCAAAGAACTCACGGTCGGCGTGGCACGCAGTGCCGACGGACGGACGGCGTGCACTCCGATCGCCCAGTGCCTCTACATCAAGGGTGTGCTCGATGCCACCCACGCTCCGGCCGCGCTGCCACCCAACGGGCAGGAGGGAATCGAGGACCTGGTGGGCTACATCGCCGAGGAACTCGGCTGCGTCGGCCTGCTCAGCGTCGAGCTGTTCATCGTCGGTCGTGCGGTCATCGTCAACGAGATCTCGCCGGTCCCGCACCGCGCCCAGCTGCTGACGGTCGACGCGTGCTCGAGCAGCCAATTCGACCAGCAGGTCCGCGCGGTCTGCGGGATGGGCCTTGGAGTGTCAGCGCTGCGGGCACCGGGGGCAGCGAGCGTGTCGCTCTCTGCGTCGCTGTGGTCCGAGGGCGAGCCAGCCTGGGCAACTGTTCTCGATGAACCCTCGGCGCAACTCCATCTCTACGCACGGCGGCCGCTTGCAGCGACCGAGATCGCCGGGCACATCACCGTGGTCGCAAAGTCGCCGACCGCAGCGGTCAGCAAGGCACGGATCGTGCGCAACCAGATCGTGCCGAAGCGCCCTCTGTGAGGGCAGCAGCGTCGACTACCAGCGGTAGTGGGCGAAGGCCTTGTTGCTCTCGGCCATCTTCTGCATGTCGTCGCGCTTCTTGATGCTGGCACCGAGGCCATTTGCAGCGTCGAGCAGTTCGTTGGCGAGACACTCTGCCATCGTCTTCTCGCGACGGGCTCGGCTGTATTCGACGAGCCAGCGGATGGCCAGGGTGCTGGCGCGCCGCGGACGGACCTCGACCGGCACCTGATACGTGGCTCCACCGACGCGACGGCTGCGCACCTCGAGCGGCGGCTTCACGGCCTCGACGGCGCGCTTCAACGTGGCGATCGGCTCGGAACCCGTCTTGGTCTCGATGGTCTTCAGCGCGTCGTAGACGATGCGCTCGGCGAGCGAGCGCTTGCCGTGGAGCATCACCTTGTTGACGAGCTGGGTGACGAGCACCGAGCGATACATCGGGTCGGGAGTGAGGTCTCGACGCTGTGCGGGTCCTTTGCGGGGCATGTTCGGTCCTGAACGTTCTCTCGGGTGCTGACTGGGCGCTTACTTGCCGGCCTTGGCGCCGTAACGGCTGCGGGCCTGCTTGCGGTTCTTCACACCGGCGGCATCGAGCGCGCCGCGGATGATCTTGTAACGGACACCCGGCAGGTCGCGGACACGGCCGCCACGGACGAGCACGATGCTGTGCTCCTGCAGGTTGTGTCCCTCGCCGGGAATGTAGGCCGTCACCTCGACACCGCTGGTGAGGCGCACACGCGCCACCTTGCGGAGTGCCGAATTCGGCTTCTTGGGGGTGTTGGTGTACACGCGGGTGCACACACCGCGACGCTGCGGCGACCCCTTCAGGGCCGGCGTCTTGGTCTTCGAGAACTTCGTGCTGCGACCCTGGCGGATCAGCTGCTGGATTGTGGGCACGGTGTTTCCCCTACGTCAGTGTGTGCGGTGCGTCATGGTGCGAAAGCGGTCGGCCGGAACCAGTGCCCCGCAGGACCCCGTAATGCTACGGGCGGCCTGCGAGGGCTGGCAACCTCGGTCAGCCCTCCACGACCTCGTCAGCATCGCTGCTGTACGTGCCGTGGATGTTGCTGAGCCAGTCGGCCGGGTTCGAGTCGGCATCGCTGCTGAACGAGAACGCTGACGGCTGGTAATCGGGGGCCTGGACCGAGAACTCCCGGTAGCGGCCCATTCCGGTGCCGGCCGGGATGAGCTTGCCGATGATGATGTTCTCCTTGAGGCCCAGCAGGTTGTCGCCCTTGCCGTCGATGGCCGCCTCGGTGAGCACCCGGGTGGTCTCCTGGAACGACGCCGCCGAGAGCCAGCTCTCGGTAGCGAGCGAGGCCTTCGTGATGCCCATGATCTCGGGACGGCCCTCGGCCGGCTTCTTGCCCTCCTCGACCATCCGGCGGTTGGTGTCGCGGAATGTCTTGGCGTCGGCCCGCTCGCCGGGCAGGAACCCGGTGTCGCCCGGCTCCTGCACGCCGACGCGGCGGGTCATCTGGCGCACGATCAGCTCGATGTGCTTGTCGTGGATGCTCACGCCCTGGTCGCGGTACACGCGCTGCACTTCATCGACGAGGTAGTTCTGCGTCTCGCGGATGCCCTTGATCTCCATGAGCTCCTTCGGATCGAATGGACCGTCGGTGATCGGGTCGCCGGCCTTCACGTCCTGGCCGTTGGCCACCAGCGGGCGGCTTCCGGTGGGCAGCACGATCTGGAACTCGTCACCCTCGTCGTTGACGACGGTGACGGGAATTCCCTTGCCCTCGTCGTCGCCGATGCGGACGACGCCCGTGGCGGCGGCCAGTCGGGCCGAGCCCCTCGGCGTACGTGCCTCGAACAGCTCGACGACTCGAGGAAGACCGCCGGCGATGTCCTTGCCGGCGACACCGCCGGTGTGGAAGGTACGCATGGTGAGCTGCGTGCCCGGCTCGCCGATCGACTGGGCGGCGATGACGCCGACCGCCTCGCCGAGCTCGATGCTCTTGCCCGTCGCAAGCGAGCGGCCGTAGCACAGTGCGCACACGCCCAGCTCGGCATCGCAGGTCAGCACCGAGCGCACGCGCACCCGGTTGACCTTCGGATCGTCGCGCAGCTGCGCCATCTCGACGTCGCCGACCAGCGAGTTGCGAGCCAGCACCGTGCCGTCGGAGAGCGTGACGTCCTGCGACAGCGCTCGGCCGAACAGCTTCGTGTCGAGGTAGCTCTTGCGGTTCGGCGTGTCGGGCTCGACGTGCTCGATCCAAAGACCGAGGGCTGAGCCGCAGTCCTCCTCGCGGATGATCAGTTCCTGCGCGACGTCGACAAGACGACGCGTGAGGTATCCCGAGTCGGCGG
>JBJOMQ010000229.1:0-3811 GCA_046052275.1 Actinomycetota bacterium
CTGGTCGGGCCTGCGCACCGACACGGTGCACAACACCTACCGCGACGTGTTCCGCACCACCGACGCAATGTCCCGCGGCTGGGTTACCGCCATCGCCGAGGGCCGCCCATGCCAGCCGGATCTTGCCCACGGCGCCCTCGTGCAGCGCATCACCGACGCCGCCGTGCGCAGTGCCCAAGCCGATGGCGCGCTCGTCAGCGTGACCTGACGGGGCGCACGGGCACTGCCCGTCTCCCACACCGTGGCCGTGCCAGGCGGGCGACACGGCCACGGTGCTGCTGGGGGATCAACGGCGATTCCGGCCGATCGCCCGACCAGTCCACGCCGTTCGCCGGAGCGCGGTTCGCAGGCACGCCGCAGCCCGCCGGCGGCTCGCCCTCGCCGATGACTTCGTCGGCCACCAGCTCGCATGGGCCGGCGGTACTGCTCGATGTGCCGGTACGGCGAGTGGAGGGAGTCGACGCCGGCCCACGGCAATGAGTCCGGCACCGAGCGAAACCGCATAGAGGATCAGCGAGGCGGCAATGCTGAGCGCGCCTCCTGTGTCTGGGGTCACCATGCGAACAAAGCCGCCGTCGCGACCGGGAAGTGGCCGGCGGGCGCGCCAACCCAGTCCTCCGCCATGTGACTCGGCTTCGTCCATCACCGTCACCCTGTACGAATCACTCTTCTTCAGAGCGCGCAGTATGCACCGGCCGATGGGCCGATCTCGACGGGGGAGACAGCGTGGGAACACATCTCGCTCACCATCACAGCAACGATGCGGTGATGGTCGCCCGGCTCTTCGATTCACGACGGTGGCCACCGACAAACTGAAGTGAAATGTTCTCGCTCACTTTTACAGTCGACAAGGTATTGATAAACCGTGTGCGTGAGAGCCCGCCCATCTCGGCCACCGCTCAGTGAGGTCGACCTCCGAGAGGCCTGCCTGCGTCTCACCGCCCGGGCAGGCATCGACGCCATCGGGATTCCCCAGATCGCCGCCGAGGCCAGCGTTACCTCGGCACCCGTCTACCGACGCTTCGACTCAGCCGACGATCTCATCGCCGACCTCTGGACATCGACGCTGCGCGACCAGTGGCGGCGGGCAGCGCGGGCCTCCATCACATGGTCGTCGACAGCAGACACCGCCTGGCTGCAGGGCGAGATCCTCGCCCCGTCAGACGTGTCGACCATGACCGTCGAGGCGCTCTGCGTGGCTCGCCGACTCGGACCGGCGGGAGGGTCGGTACGAACCGATGTCGAGTTCGATCTCGGTGCGTTGATCGCAGATTCGCAGCACCTACCTCCGGTACTGGTGCTGGCATCAATCACCCCGCTGCTGGGCGCGTGGTTGCTCGGCCCGATCGCACCCCACTACCTGCCGAGCATCGTGACCTCCTACGGGAGATTCGCCGACGAGTACCGGCGCACCGAACACTGGAACCTCGAGTCGGACGAGATCACCTACGTGCCACCCCAGCAACTCAACGCCAGTAGCGGCGAGGCAGCGCTCGACGACCTGCGCTGGGCAGTCATCCTCAGCGTCAGCCAGTTCGGCGTCGCCAACACCACCACCAACCGCGTCGCTCGGCGCGCTGGCCGCTCGCTCAACACGGCCTACCGCCGGCTCGGTTCGAAGGACGAACTCATCGCTGACTCGATCCAGATGGCGCTCAGCAGCGACTTCGGATTCAGCGGCAGCGAGAACGCTTCATCAATGCCATTCTCACGTCAGGACAGGCTCGAGCGCGCGCTCCACACGCTGCGGAACCACATCGACGACCGCAACCACCTCAACCGCTCCTTCATGCTCGAGTCGCTGCTCGCAGCACGACACAACGACATGGTTCGTCGATCGGTGCTCGACTGGATCACCCGCATCGACGAGCGCTTCGCTACCGGTATCGCCGACCAGCGTGGCTCGGGTGCCGCCCAACTCACCGACCTCTGGAGATATCGAATCGCCAGCGGCCTCGGCAGCCTCGTGCTCAGCCTCATCTCCAGCCAGTACGCGAATCGATACGACCCGATGCCCGCCATCAGCGCCCACGATGCCGTCGTCGCATCCAGCACGCGGAGCCGGCGATGAGCGAGCGCCGAGCTCGCCGACTGTCGGCTATCGAGAACGACAAGCGCATCCTCGACGCTGCCGTCGAGATCGCCGATGCAGTCGGACTCGACCGCCTCACTGTCAGCGCCGTTGCGACCACCGCCGGCTTCACATCCGGAGCTGTCTATGCACGGTACGGCAACCGTGAGGAACTTCTGGTTGCGCTCTGGGAGCAGCGCGCCGCCGCAGAGCTCGAGGCCGTCATACGCCAGGTCGGCACACTTCGACGTCGGGGCGCCTCTGATTCCTACCGTGCCGCGATCGTCGACACCGTCACACGCCCGTCACCCGGTCTGCGCATTGCCATCGAGACCTGCCTGATTGCCCACCGCATCGATGAGCTCCACGAGGTCGTGCCCCGCGCAGTCCGCGAGTGGTTCACCGATCTCGCTCTCGATCGCACGACCCTCTCTGCCGACGAAGCTGTCGACCTCGCGGCGGTCGCCGGTGTCATTGGCCATATCGCACTCTCACCACTTCCGCAGCGGCTGAGCGCCGACCTCGACGCCAGCCTGCAGTGGATCTCTGCTCCAGCACGGGAGCCGATCGGAGATCCGCTCCCGCCCACCGACACCGCCCAGCAACTCGTTGTCGAACCGAGCGATCCGATCCGCAACGACCTGCTGGTGGCGGGACAGGCGGTAATCGCCCGCAGCGGAGTCCACCGCACCACCCTTGCCCGAATCGGACGACTGGCCCGACTCGCGCCGGCCACGCTCTACAGCCGCTACCACAACCGCGATGAACTGGTCGCCGACATCCTTCGCCGATCCCAGGTCTCCAACTCGCAGACCAAGCACCGGCTCGACTATCTCGCCGGCGATGCGCAGATGTCGGCGGCCCTGCATGCGTTCCTGCAGCCCGAGGCGCTCGTCAGGCGACGAATGCACTGCGAGACCATCGTCGCCGCATGGCACACGCCGTCGATCGCCGACGTCTACTGCAGCGTCGAGCAGCAGGCCATGGACGAAGTGACTCAGAGCTTTCCGCCGGGCCTCATCGACACTGATCGCCTGATGGAGATCCAGCGCATCTCGCTGATGGCCATCCACGGCTCGGCGATCGTGCTCGAGGTGCTCCCCGAGATTGCACACCTCGACTGGCGGCCAGCGTCAGCCCTCCTCCTCGCCGGCGCCCTGCAGGACGCCTAGCGGCGATCGCCACACCAGCCGGGCAGCGCTTTAGCGGCCTGCTAGATCCGGTTGGCGCGGCGGACAGGTCGATCCCAACCGGGTTCACCGGTTGGACGCGGACCGGGCCACAGCCGCGGGCCCATCTCCACCATGCCGTGATGCGAGCTGTACTCGCCGAGGAGATTCAGGTACGGCGCCGCATCGAAAGCCTCGGCTCCGCGTACGCCCGTTGCCTTCCATGTTCCTGTCGCCAGCAGCTCGAGTGCCACCACGGGGCAGATCGCCGTCTGCCACAGCACTGCCTGAGCGCCCCACTCGCGCATCGTCGTGTCGTTGTCGGCCACGTGGTACAGGTACACCTCGCGGTGCGACCCGTCGTAGGTGCCCTTCACCCAGATTCCGGCACACGTCTTGCCGTTCATCAGGTGGCCGAGCTTGGCCGGGTTGGGCAGAACGGCAGCCAGCACGTCGCGCGGCGACACCATCACGTCCCCGACCCTGATGGGCTCGACCGAATCGAGACCGAGGTAGGCGAACGTCTTCAGCCAGTCGATGAAGTTGGCACCGAGTCCGTACTTGAAGGTCA
>JBJOMQ010000230.1:0-3804 GCA_046052275.1 Actinomycetota bacterium
CGATTTCCCAGCACCGACGTGAGCGAGCCGATGGCCGCCCCGTCGCGTTCGAGCACGTCGCCAGGCATCGCGCCCAGTCCGACGTAGACGGTCTCCCGTCGCCACGGTGCCGCGGCGCCGCGGCTGTCCATGCGCTCGACGAGTTCCTGCCCTGGGTAGCAGCCCTTGGTGAAGCTGACCGCCAGCGACACCACGCCGGTCTCGGCGGGAACCGTCTCGCCGGGAACGATCTCGGCACCCATCGACGGCCAGCAGGCCTCGATTCGCGCCCGCTGCAGGTCGTCAGCGGTGCCGGCGGGCACGGTATCGATGCCGCCGCCTGCAAGCGACGGGTGCGCGGCATCGAGGTCGAAGCCCTCACCCCAGGCGACCAGGGCGCCGTCGGGCATCGGGGGAAGCCCGGCGCCGCGAAACGCCACGATGTGTCGGGCAGAGGGCACCATCTGCACATCGACCCTGATGCGGAAGCGAACGAGCCGCGTCAGCAGGCCCTCGCCGTAGCCGGCATCGGTGTCGAGGAGGAATGCATCCTCAGCGGTCCGCTGCACGCGCACGAGCGAGTCCACCTTGCCGGTCGGCGAGAGCACGAACGACCATGCGCTCGCCCCCAGGATCATCGACGCGATCTCCTGCGACAGCTGCGACTGCAGGAAGCGGGCAGCGTCGCGCCCCGACGCTGCGACGGCGTCTCGTCGGCACTCGAAGTGGAACACTCCAACAGTGTCGCACCTCGACCGCCGACTCGAGTGATCGCCGTCGCAGCATCGTGCCAGCGCCTACACCTCGTAGATCCGGAACGACTCCCAGCCGCTGATCGCCGTGGCCCTGGCCCTGACGAGTCCGTACTCGTAGTAGTTCGGATCGCTGAAGTAGTAGTCAGCCGACAGGAACCGGCCGTTAGCGACCGATCGAACGCCGCATCCGCCGACCGAGGTGCAGTCGCCCACCAACTGGAAGCGCTCCCAGAGGCCGATCGACGTCGCGCGTGCTCGCACCATCCGGTCGCCGGTGCCGGTGTAGTTCAGCTCAGCGCTGAGATAGCGACCGTTGGCCAGATTCAGGATCGCGCAGCCCTGCGACGAACGGCAGTCCCCGACGAGCTGGAATCGCTCCCACGACCCAACGGATGTGCGCTGCGCCCTGATCGCCCCGTACCACCCGCCGCTGAACCCGAGCTCGGCGGCCCAGTTTCGACCAGTGAGCGTCGATCGGATCGCGATCGGTCCCGACGGATCGACTCGCAGGCGTCCCGTGAGACGGGACCACGTGGCCACGCCGGCTCGCTCGACGAGCACGAGATTTGAATCGTTCTGGACGACCAGCTGGCTTCCCTTGAACGTGAACGTGCCTGTGCTCCAGCGCACCCGGTTCAGGCTGTCGAGGAGGACAAGGTTGCCGTCACCCCCGAGCACCACTCGCGGGCCCGCGACACCTACGGTATTCGAGGCCCACAGTGCGCCGGTCGGACCATAGAAAACGAGGTTGCCATCGCCCTGGAGGATGAGCATGAATCGCTCGTCCGCCGAGAACAGTCGACCGTCGACGCCGAGCGACTGACCCTCGAAGAGCCGATCAGGGTATGCCCGCCACGTCTTGACGCCACCGGTGAAGTTCTGTCGCGCCCCGACCGGCACCGAGTACTCGTCGCTTGTCGGGACGCCCCACGACCCGGTCGCCCCACCGGCATTTATCCACATGTCGCGGAAGCCGGTGCGCACGACGAACGCGCTGTTGTTGGCCACGTCGGGAATGACGAGCAGGTTCCAGCGCCACGAGCCTCCGTCGAAGTCCTGCGTCCACGATGAGCCGTAGCGATGCGAGTTGTTCGTCGGGTACCCGATGGTCGGCGAGCCGATCGCCGCGACGCGGCGCCAGTGTGCACCGGTCACGGCGTAGACGGTTCCGAAGCAGTTCGGCTGCATCAATGCCGCATCACCCAGCGCCCCGCCGCGGAAATCCTGGATGCAGCCCGGCCCCCAGCTGTGGACCGCATTCACCGGCCAGCCCAGATCTGCCGAGTAGGCGGCGACGAACTGCGACACGAAGATCGACCCCTCCCCGACCTTGACGCACGTCACGCTGCCAGCAGGCGCGCCGATGGCATTCATCGCGCGCTCGACGGCGTGGCACTCCGTCGAGCCGATCCCAAAGAGGTCGATCGCTGACTGAATTGCCCGGTTGCGGGCATCGCGATAGTCGCTGTTCGCCGTCAGGCCCGTCGTCAAGGCGCGGAGCCAGATCCGCTCGGCAGCGCGGCGCCCGACTCCCACCACTCGTGACCCGTCGCACGTCGGCGAGTTGTACTGCACGCCGTTGATGGTCTTTGTGCCAGAGCCCTCGGCAACCAGGTAGAACCAGTGGTTCAGCGGCCCTGAGCTGTAGTGCGGATCCATCGAGGCCAGGCTCGAGGTCCAGCAGTCGAGACTGCGGCCGTCACGGCTCGGACGGTCCATGAAGCGAAGGGCAACTTTGCCGTCTGCCCCATACTCCGTCTTCTCGCCGATGAGATAGTCGGGTGCGTCGGTGGCGCTGTTCGCGTAGAACTCGACTGCCGTGCCGAAGATGTCCGACGTTGCCTCATTGAGTCCGCCGGACTCCCCGGAGTACTGGAGACGAGCCGCATCGGGAGCCTTGGTGAGTGCATGTCCCATCTCGTGCGCCACGATGTCGATCGGAGTCATCGGGTTGGCGGAACCAGTTCCGTCACCGAACAGCATCAGTTGTGAGTCCTCGTCCCAGCTAGCGTTCGGCCACCCGTCACCGACGTGGACGAGGGCCTTGAGGCCACGGCCGTCGTTACGGATGCCCCAGCGCCCGTGCACGTTGCCGAAGTAGTCATAGGCACTACGCGCTGTGTACAGCACGTCGACGCCAGCGGACTGGCGACCGGCGGCAGTGTCCTGGTTGGTGCCATCACCCCAGGCGTCGTCGGCGTCCGACATCGGCCCAGCGCCGCCCGCGTCCCGTCCGCCGCGGGCGTCGTAGACCTCGTTCCCCACGCTGTCGCGAAGCAGGAACGCCGAGCCTGACCACACCGTCGGGATGCTCACCGAGCCGCTGTGCCATCCGCTGCCGGTGCCGCTCGCAACGTCCGAGTCAATGGCGGCGATCTCGCCGGACACGCCGTCGACGTAGACGTTCAACCGGATGGGAGCGCCATAGGCATCCGCTCCCTCCAGTCGCACGTCGAACGCTGGCACGACGCCGTCGGGCTGATTCACCCACACCGGCTCGACCGACTCAACGCGGACGTCGGCGCGGGCGACAGCACTTGAGGCGAGCGCTGCCTCCACGGCGGCGCCTTCCGTCAGCGTCGCCACTCGCGATCTGAACGTGACCGTCACAGGGCGAGACGACGAGACGCTCACAAGGCGGCCGAGCGGGCTGCGACGCTCGATGAAGTCGCCACCGATGAGCGGTCGCCCCATGAGCGTGCGCTCGTAGCGGATATGCCGCGTGCCATCAGGGTCGCGCACGACCGAGCGGACGGTCCTCGCCTCCTCGGCTCCTGGACCTTGCGCGGCCGACGTCGGCACGGCTGAGAGCACGAGTCCCCCAACCAGCGCGAGGAGACCGAGCACGGCCTTCCAGTGGACTGCGGCTCGGCTCGCCGATGTGCGACGGGTACTCGGACCGTTCATGGTGCCCTCCTAGGGTCACGCGAGCCCCAGCCAGCCTGGAGCCCGTGTCATGAAGACGCTCGAGGTCCCGAACGTGCGCGTCGGAAGGCGCGGCGACGAGTCGCCACCTGGACGCCGGAGGATCAACGGGTGCGGCGAACTGCCGTCATCCGCCTCGCTGCGG
>JBJOMQ010000231.1:0-3790 GCA_046052275.1 Actinomycetota bacterium
CAGCAACGTCAATCTCGGCCTCATGTTCACCGTCTTCATCTACGGCTCGGCCGCCGCAACACTGGGCGGCTTCGACTCGCCCGGCGGTGCCGTCGCGGGTGGACTCATCATCGGTGTCGTCGAGAACCTCGCCCAGGGATACGCCCAGGAGTGGATCGGCCAGGAACTGAAGCTCGGTGTCGCCTTCCTCGCAATCGTGGTCGTGCTCCTCGTGCGCCCTTCCGGCCTGTTCGGCACCGCGAAGGTGGAGCGGGTATGAGCCTCGCCAAGCCGCTCGTCACGATCCGCGAGGGCGGCGCCGCCAACTGGGTGATCCGTGTCGTCGTCACGCTGCTCGTCGCCGGTGTCGTGCTCTGGGTGCCGGTGCGCGGCGATGCCGGCCTCATCAGCACCACCACCGAGGCGCTCACGCTGATGTGCGCCGCGATGGCGCTGAATCTGGTGCTCGGCTACACGGGCCAGATCTCGATCGGCCACAGCGCCTTCCTTGGCATCGGCGCCTACACCACCGGCATCCTCGTGTCGCGGTGGGGATGGAGCCCGTGGCTCACCTTCCCCGTTGCCTTCGCTGTGGCGTTCGTCATCGGCGTTCTGGTGTCGTTCCCGGCGTCGCGCATCAAGGGCGTCTACCTAGCGCTCGTCACACTTGCCCTCGGGCTGGTGTTCCCGACGTTGCTCACCTGGAAGAAGCTCGCATGGCTCACCGGTGGCGGAGCAGGACTGCCGTCGAAGGACAGCGCCGTCGACACCACCGGCTTCGACATCGGCCTCGAGAAGCGCGGCAAGATGCAGTACTTCGAGGTCTTCGGCTGGGATCCCTTCGGCGATCTCCGCCGGCCGGAGGCGAAGGGTGCCTTCTGGTACTGGATCGCCATCGGGGTCGTCGTCATCGTCTACCTCGCCTGCCGCGGCGTCGTGAAGAGCCGTGCCGGCCGGTCGCTCGTCGCCATCCGCGACAACGAGACGGCGGCCGCCGTGATGGGTGTCAACCTCGTGGCGACGAAGGCCTTCGTGTTCGGCATCTCGGCGGGCCTGTGCGCTCTGCCCGGATGCGTCGTGGCCATCCGCACCGGCAGCATCAGCCCGGAGGGCATTCTCAGCCTCACGGTGCGTGGTGCGATCACCTTCCTCATCGTCATGGTGATCGGCGGCGCCGGGTCGTTGTGGGGGCCGATTCTCGGTGCCTTGCTCTATGTCTTCGTCACGGATCGCACCGGCGAGTGGGCGAACGACGACGCCATCCCCGGCGTCCTGCGGCCGTTCTTCGCCTGGTCGGAGATCCCGCCGGCCGACGGAATCTTCGCCATCGTGCTGATCCTGCTGATGTTTGCCGCTCCGAGAGGGCTCGCAGGGGTGTGGAGGCAGTATCTTCCCCGTGTCGTCCGCGTCGTGCCCCGCCCTGCGGGTCGCATCGGCGCTGCGATGACACCGGCGGCGCCCGCCGACCGGTGACCCACCCACAACTCCGAGGGGGAGCCTCAATGACCACGCGTTCACGGACGCTCGCAGCGTTCGTCGCTGCAGCCTCGCTGGCGCTCGCTGCGTGCGGCGGCGGCGACGAGACCAGCACCGACACCACCGGCGGCGACACCGCCACCACCACGGCCGACACGACGTCGGGCGACACGACGGCCACCACCGAGGCGCCTGCCACGGGCTGGGCCGTCGACACCTCGCTCTGCGTCGACGAGGCTGCGGCCACCGCGCCCATCGAGGGCACCATCAAGATCGGCTCGGCGATGCCGCTCACGGGCGGCGCAGCAGCAGCGGCCTTCGCCCCGGTGAAGGACGGCTTCGAGGCCTACATCGCGTACGCCAACGAGAAGGGCCTCCTCCCCGGCGTCACGATCGAGGTCGCCATCGAGGACGACCAGTACAACGCCGAGCTCACGCCTGGCGCAGTCGACAAGCTCATCGCCGACGGCGCCAACATCTTCGGCGGCATCATCGGCACTGCCAACAACCTCGCCGTGCGCGACACCCTGAACGACAACTGCATCCCGCAGCTCGCCGCTCTCACCGGTGCACCGACGTGGGGCGACGTCGAGAACTACCCGTGGACCACGGGCCAGCTCTCGCCGTACGACGTCGAGACGCGGGTCTACGCCAAGCAGATCGCAGAGCTGTACCCCGACGGCGCCTCGGTTGCCCTGTTCCACGTGAACAACGAGTTCGGCCAGTTCTACGTCGACACGTTCCGCGAACTGGCGTCCGAGTACAACTTCACCGAGGTCGAGGACCAGACGATCGAGGCCACCGACCAGGCACCGCCCACCGCGCAGATCACCAACATCGCCGCTGCGAAGCCCGACGTGATCCTCGCCGTGCCGCTGGGTGCACAGTGCGTCACGTTCCTCACCGAGGTTGCCAACCAGAAGGCGGCGAACCCCGGCTGGAACCCCGCAGTGTTCGTCACCAACACCTGCGCCAGCAGCCTCATCCTCGCCCTCGCCGGGCCTGCCGCCGATGGCCTCTACACGTCGAACAACCTGGTTGACGTGGTCGACCCGGCCAATGCGTCGCTGGCGCCGGTGGCCGAGTACCTCGCCTACATGGAGAGCCTCGGCAAGGCTGAGATCGCTGCGACTGCGTCGGCGGGTTGGACGACCGCCGAGGTGGTGGTCGCCATCCTGGTGAAGGCTGCAGCGTCGCCTGAGGGCCTCACCCGTGCATCGATCATCAACGCCGCCCGCAACTTCGAGCACACCCCGATGCTCGGCGTGCCCGGCGTCGCCTACAAGATGAACGGTGCCGAGGATCCCTTCCTCGCCGAGAGCCTCGTGGTCCGCCAGTACAGCGCGGCGTCGGCCACGTTCACTGATGTCAGCGACCTCATCACCGAGTTCGAGAGCTGACCTGCCGGGCGGCACGCCGCCCTGTTGATGCGAGAAGGGCCCGCCCCGCTGGGGCGGGCCCTTTCGCGTCGGTGATCAGCTGCGCCGTGCGGCGCGGGTGCCGAGTGCGCGGCGTGCGCTGTCGGCGGTGAGCAGGGCGAGACCGGCCCACACGAGCGCGAAGCCGATGAACCGCGATGCCGGGAGGTCTTCGTCGTAGACGAGCCAGCCCAGCAGGAAGTTCATCGACGGCACGATGTACTGCATCGGTCCGATCACTGTGAGCGGCACGCGCTGCGACGAGTGCGCGAAGAGCAGCAGTGGCGCCACGGTGGCAAGTCCGGTGCATGCCACGAGCGCCAACTCGACGGACGATGCCGAGTTGACGACGCTCGCCGGATCGCCGGACAGCGCAATGGCCAGCACGATCGCGGGTGCGGCAAGGAGGAAGGTCTCGACGGCGAGTCCGTCGACGGGCGCCATCGCCAGCCGCTTCTTCAGATAGCCGTAGATGATCCATGACACGGCGATGACGAGGGCCAGCCACGGAACTGCCCCATACGAGACCGTGAGCACCGCCACCGACGCGATGGCGAACGCAATGGCAACCCACTGTGCCGTCCGCAGGCGCTCGCCGAGCACGACGACCCCCACGGCCACTGTGCCGAGTGGTGCGATGAAATAGCCGAGGGCCGTCTCGAGCACATGGCCGTCGACGACCGCCCACACGTACGACGTCCAGTTGACGGTGAGCAGGACTGCGGCGAAAGCGATCACGCCGAAGAGTCGTCTGCTGCCGACAGCCGAGCGGATGCCGGCCCACCGTCGCTGCACGGTGAGCACGAGCGCCATCACGACCGCCGCCGTCGAGATGCGCCATCCGATCAGCTCGAAGGCCCGGAAGTCGGCGAGCCACTTCCAGTAGACGGTGAGCCATCCCCACAGGACATAGGCGG
>JBJOMQ010000232.1:0-3782 GCA_046052275.1 Actinomycetota bacterium
GTGAGTGCCCGAGCACCGGGCGCGACCACGTCGATCACCGGTACCGGCAGCTCGCTGCGCAGCGTGTCGAGCGCCGCTGCCGATGCGGTGTTGCACGCCACCACCACTGCCTTCACGTGATGGTCGCGCACGAGGCTCCACCCGAGTTCTCGGGCGAACTCGCGCACCTCGGACTGCGGCCTCGGGCCATAGGGGTAGCGCCCTGTGTCGCCGACGTAGACGAGATGCTCGTCGGGAAGCAGGTCGATGAGCGCGCGGGCGACAGTGAGTCCGCCAAACCCGCTGTCGAACATCCCGATTGGCCGCTCCATCACAGCGAGGCTAACGATCGACGCGCGTCGTGGCTGTGCAGTTGCGCCAGCGCGCCGCCGTTGGCGTGTCCGCTGCGCGGCATGCGGCTGCGCCTACGCTCGGCGTCGTGCTGCTGGCGACCCTCCTCGCCCTCGGGGCAGCGGCCCTGCACGCCGGCTGGAATCTCGTTGCCAAGCGCGCCGATGGCGACCGCTACACATGGCTTGCCTCGCAGTTCGCGATGGGTGCCGTCGTCGCCCTTCCGTTCATGATCGCCTACCAGGTGGTCGAGGGCATGCCATGGCAGGGCTATGCGTGGGCGCTGGTGAGTGGCTCGATCCACCTGCCGTACACCTGGCTGCTCGCGCGCGCGTACACGCACGGCGACTTCTCGGTGAGTTATCCGATCGCTCGCGGCGGCGGCGCGGCGCTTGCCGCAGTGGGCGGCGTGCTGCTGTTGGGCGACGACCTCGGGGCTGCAGAGGTGGCGGGCATCTCCATCGTGGTGGCCGGCCTGCTGGTGCTCGCCGCACGGGCAACCCGGCGCAACGTGATGATGGCCCTCGCTGTTGCGGCGACGATCGGCATCTACACCACCACCGACGCGAACGGCTCGCGTGTCGCGGAGAGCGTCGCATATGTCTTTGCCTCGTTCGTGGCCACCGGGCTCACCAACACGCTGTTCTCGTTCGCCACCGGCCGCCGTGCAGCGATGGCTGCCGTGCTGCGCACCAGTTGGCGGCGCGCCACCCTTGCCGGCTCGGCCTCGCTGGTCACCTACGGCATGGTGCTGCTGGCGATGCAATACGCGCCGGTGGGCTACGTGGCCGCGCTGCGCGAGTCGAGCGTCGTGCTCGCTGCGCTCGCCGGCTGGAAGATGCTCGGCGAGGACGACCACCGCCGCCGGCTGACGTCGGCTGCGGTCGTGTTCCTCGGACTGCTCGTGCTGGTACTGGGCCGCTGACGCGGCGCTGTCAGAACACCCTGACGAGCCGTCCGGTGATGACGATTCGATAGCTCAGGCTGGTGGGCGTGCCATCGGCCCTCGAGCATGCGACGAGCTGGGCTGTCACAGGACCGAATCCGCTCGCAATCTGGAGGATCGTGCTGTAGTCGGGTCTCACGACGCGCTTGTCCATCACGAGGTACTCGTATCGCTTGCCGTCGGTGCCCACGATGACGAACTTCTCGTTCACGTCGAACTGGTCGAGGTAGCGGAAGGGAGCGCCTGATGCAGTGCGGTGGCCGAACAGCATCACGTTGCCGCGGGTGGCGACGTTGGTGAGGCCAGTCCACCCTGCGGCGTAGCCCTGGTCGGCGATGTAGTCGAGATTCGAGCCGGTGCGGATGCCGACGTTGACGGGCACCTGGCTGGAATACACGCGCGTTGCGAGATTCGACACATAGTTCGGGTTCGCCGGCTTCGGATAGGTGGCGGCGAGCGGCGTGCCCAGGAAGACTCCTGCGAGGTCGACGATCAGATGGGCGCCGCCCAAGGTGTACACGGCGCCGCCACGCGACGTGATGCCCGTGATCGCGTGGTTCGCGATCGTCTGTGGCCAGGAGTTGATGTTCAGGGTTGAGAACGGCGACGGGCGCGTCTGGCCGGCGGGGTATGCGGTGACGTAGCCGTTCGTCCATGGCTGCGTTGCGGTGACGTTCAGTACCGCTGCGGCGAGGCAGTTCGTGCATGACGGCGGGTTCGGAATCGTGAACTCGTAGGTGCTGCCGCCCCACGGCGCCAGGCTTCGGATCTGGCGGGTGTCGAGGCGCCGGCTTGGCGCCCGCGGCAGGAAGAGGCCGTCCTGCGACCTCGGCCCGCCAGCGCCCGTGTACCAACCGACGACGTCGATGATGAGATCGCCGCCTCCGTGGGCGTAGACGTCGATGCTGGCCTGACCCGTCGTGAGGGCGACGATGGCCTGGGCGGCACGCGTCTGCAGCGGCGTGTCGATGTTCTGCGAGCTCGTGCCCGGGCGCGCCGTGCCGGTGGCGTAGGTGGTCCAGTAGCCGAGGTTGGCGTTCACGGCGGTGAGCCCGATCACCACGGCCGACGCGTCGTTCGGAACGCCGAAAGGCGCCAGGTCGACCGACGCAGTCGTGCCTGCGGCGAAACGGCCGATGCCATCGGGGTTGGTGGCGCTTCCTGCCGCCTGCCGGGTGTCGAGCGCACGGATGGCGCCGCCCGGCCGGGCCACGAACCGGCCCTCTGACACCGTGTCGGTGACGGGCACGTAGACGCCGACGAGGTCGACGATGAGCTGGAACGCCTTCGAGCTGTAGAGGTCGAACGCGCCGTCCGTGCCGAGTCGAACGTGGGCAAGGTTGGCGAGGCGGCGCCCGGTCTTGTCGAGGTTGAGGTTCGACGAGTTGGGCCGGGTGCTCGCCGATGGGTAGACGCTGACGAAGCCCGCACCGACGTTGCTGATGGCGGTGATGTTGACGACTGCGGCGATGGCATCGGCGGGAACGCCGGTCCGATCGGTGACCTTGACGCGCATCGTGGTGGACGAGACGGTCGTGTAGCCGAACGGGGCCGAGGAGCCGCTGGTGAAGTTGCGGGCGATGCGCGTGGGTTCGATCGGCACGTACTTGGTGGCGCCGGCGATGACAGCGGCAGAAGCCGGCATGGCCGGGATTGCGATCACCACCGACGTCGTGGCGACGGCGAGGGCGAGAAGCCGCGCGGTCAGCGAGCGGCGGCGGGAGGTACGGGCCTGTCGGTGCATGGCGGCGAATACTAGTTGTACGCCGCCAGATGGCAATCGGGCCGAATCGCCGGACTGCACGGCGGTCGCCGAACCGAGGCGGCCGAGGCCGCTCAGAAGTAGATGATCTGCTCGGCCTTGGCCTCGGCCTCGTCGAGGTCGTCGGTGTAGGCGCCCGTGCTGAGGTACTTCCAGCCGCCGTCGCACACGATGAACACGATCGTGCCGCTCTCGATCTCGGACGCCACCTTTGCGGCTCCGGCCAGCGCAGCGCCCGCCGAGATGCCGGCGAAGATGCCGCATTCGCGCACCAGGCGACGTGTCCACTCGATGCTCTCGCGTGGCCGCACGACGCGCTTGCGGTCGAGCAGGTCGAAGCCATGCCAGTCCTCGAACAGCGGCGGGATGTAGCCCTCGTCGAGGTTGCGCAGTCCCTCGACTCGCTCGCCGAGCGGCGGCTCGATGGCGATTACCTGGATGTCGGGGTTGCGCTCCTTGAGGAAGCGGCCGGTGCCCATCAGGGTGCCGCTCGTGCCGAGGCCGGCGACGAAGTGGGTGATCTCGGGGCAGTCACGCCAGATCTCGGGACCCGTGCCCTCGTAGTGGGCCATCGGGTTGCTGTCGTTGCCGTACTGGTAGAGGAAGCACCATTCGGGATGATCGTTGGCCATGTGAATGGCTCGCGCCACCGCACCATTGGACCCTTCTTCACCCGGGGTGAGGATCACCTCGGCTCCGAAGATCTCGAGCATCTGGCGTCGTTCGATCGACACGCTCGTCGGC
>JBJOMQ010000233.1:0-3774 GCA_046052275.1 Actinomycetota bacterium
GAAGCGGCGAACGCTGTGCTCGGACGCGGCGTGCAGCATGTGCCGTGTGCCATCGGCATTGACTGCGGTGAAGTCGCTCACTCGTCGGGGATGGATGACCCCGGCGGTATGCACCACGGTAGAGCCGGGGGAGAGGCCGTGGAACAGCCGTCGTGCGGTGGGGGGTCGGCTGATGTCGCCGATCACGATGTCTACCTGGCCGTGGGAATCGGCGGTGGCTGCTGCCACCAGTGTTGCCTCCTCCTGCGACTGCACGAGGAGCCTGAGATGGGCTGACTGTGCCGAGAGGCGTGCGGTCAACGCTCGGCCGAGCCAGCCGGCTGCCCCGGTGATGACGGTGCAGACAGGTGCGCCCGGCGCAGACGCAGTCTCGGATCCCATTACCGGGACTCTACGTATCGTCGTGCGTTGCGCACGGCGAAGGCCATGACGGACGCCTGCGGGTTCACTCCGGGCGCAGTAGGCAGCAGGGAGGAGTCATTGACATAGATGTTCTCAGTGCCGTGGACCCTCCCGAACGAGTCGGCACCACAGGCGGGGTGCTCGCCGAGCGGCACTGTCGAACACAGGTGCACGGTCATCACACTGGCCTTGGCCACCGAGAACCGCGCCGCCATGTCGGCCAGGTCTCGACGGCGGCGAACCGTAGGGGCTCCCCTGAACGACGGGTAGACCTCGTCGGCCCCGGCCTCGAGGAGCAGCAGAGCGAGCCGCGAGAGCCCACTGGCGAGGAGGCGGCGATCTCGGCCGGTGAGCCAGTACGTCACCAGCGGGTCCCGCAGGCCGGGCACAGCGACGACCCGTCCTCTGCCCTCGCTCGTGATGGCCGCGTAGTAGACACTGAGTCGTTCCCAGTCGCGCAGCGCCGGGCGAAACTCGCGCCAGTGGTCGAGCAGCGCGAGCGCAAGAAGGCCGGGATGGCTTGCCGATCCGCCGAACGAGAGGTCGGGGGCGAACTCCTTCACCTGGTGAACGGGTACGTCGTCGATGACATTGATGGCATCACCGAATCGGGCGGCGAGCTTCACCGTCGGATGCACGGCGAGCGACATCCCGATGTTCCGCCGCAGTCCGGAGCGCTGCAGCAGTGCCGGAGTCTGGATCGCTCCGCCGCATACGAAGACGTCGCGGAACTCGACTGTTCTCGGGGTGCCGTTGTCGCAGATCACGTGTGCAATGCCTGCGCGCGGCCCGGTTCGCTCAAGCCTGCTGACTCGGCAGCCCACCGCAAGTCGAGCGCCTGCTTCGACGGCCCTGGGCAGGTAGGTGAGGGTCATGCTCCGTCGCTGACCGGTGCGGCCACCTCCCTCTGCGTAGCGCATCCATCGAGGGATCTCGCCGTGCCGCCAGCCAAGTGCCGCTGCGCCTCTCGAGAGCACCTGGCTCTGCATCGAGGCCTCGCCGGGCACATATGACACGTCGAGCGCTGTCTCGACCTCATCGGCGATGTGCCCGATCTCGTCGAGGTCGAGGTCGGCTATGGCGAAGTCGTGTCGCCACCGCTCGAAGACGTCGAGCGGCGGGCGCCAGTAGAGGCCGCTGTTCACCTCGCTGCCGCCGCCGGCGCACGCTCCCTCGGTGTAGGCGATCGAGGGCAGGCCGAGTGCCACCGTGACGCCCCCCGATCGATACTGGCGTTCCATCTGATCGAGCGAGAACGGGGCGACTGCCCCCTGCTCCACCCACGGACCCTCCTCGAGGATCAGGACGTCGACGCCGGCCTCGGCGAGTAGCGCCGCCGTCGTGGCCCCACCCGGCCCCGAGCCGACGATCAGGACCTCGCACCGCTCGCGCTGGCCGAGTTCGTGGAGGGGTGTCGTGGTCACGGTGACACCGGGGTGTCGGGCCAGCGCTCCCAGATCGATGCGTAGGCGAGCGACCGGACCAGGCGCGGGTAGTCGCCGAGGAACGGCAAGGGGATCCGCGCCAGCGCGTCGCTGACGGGCGCTGTGGCCGGCAGGGCGAGCAGCAGGCGATGGATGATGCCGATGAGGAGAGCGCCGGCCCGTGTGACGCTCGGAAGGCCTGCCACCCTGGCTACGACGACGGCAACTGCTGCAGCCCTCCGCTCGGCCGGAAGATGGGGAAGGTCACGGGTGAGCAGACGCTCGGCAAACGGCGCCACGACAAACACCGGTGAGATGACCTGCCGCATGCGGGTGCAGCGTAGTCGTGGTGCCTGCCATGGCTTCGGCGAGCCTCGATCGTCGACGAATCGAGTGGGTCCCGCAGTCGGGCGGGTACAGTCGGCGCCCGTGCGCGCCGTGGTGCTCCTTCCGACGTACAACGAGCGCGACAACATCGTGTCGATGCTCGAGGCTCTGCGCTCGTCGGCGCCCGGTCTCGACATCGTCGTGATCGACGACGACAGCCCTGACGGCTCGGGCGTCCTCGCCGATGAGGCGGCCGAACGCCTCGGCTCGATCTCGGTCATCCACCGCACCGGCAAGATGGGGCTCGGCTCGGCATATCGAGCAGGCTTTGCGCAGGCTGCAGCAGACGGATACGACGCGATCGTCACCATGGACTGCGACTTCTCGCACGATCCGGCAGTCGTACCGTCGATGATCCGGAGTCTCGAGGCGGGGGCCGACGTCGCTGTCGGGTCGAGGTACGTCCCCGGGGGCGGGGTGGTGGACTGGCCGCTGCGCCGCCGCCTCCTCTCCCGATGGGGAAATCGCTACACGGCGGCGGCTCTGCGGCTCGATGTCCGCGACTGCACGTCGGGTTTCCGGGCCTATCGGACGTCAGCCCTGCGACTGGCTCGGCCGGATGCCACGACCGCGGAGGGCTATGCGTTCCTCACCGAAATGCTCCGCAGGCTCAGTGCGTCCGGTGCGTCGATTGTCGAGGTTCCCATCACGTTCCGAGAGCGCCGTGCGGGCAACTCCAAGATGTCGGGGCGCATCATCGTCGAGTCGATGAGCCTCGTCACGCGGTGGGGACTCGCCGATCGCTGGTCGGCGGTTTCTCACCGGCATCGACGGTAGAGCTCGACGAGCCCTTCGGGGTACGCCCTGACGAGACAGAAGCGCGTGTCGAGAATCTCGACGGGCGCCGTGTTGCCGGGCTCGACCGAGGTGTTCGGCTCGACCCAGCCATCCCAGAAGCCGGTCAGCAGCACCCAGTCGGTGCCGGCCAGCTCGTCGGCGAGCAATGAGTCGGGTGCATTCGCAAGACCCGGGTCCATCTCGATGTAGTACGTGCCGGGCTCGAGCTCGGGCAGGAGATGGTAGAAGAAGACATCGCTGTACCACGTTCGTCGAAGGTCGGACGGGCCGACGATGAGCGACTCTCCCGGCGCTGACATCCTCGCGAGGTCGTCGACGACCATCTGCGCATCGAGCGATGCCGCATAGTCGCCGAGGTAGAACCTGCGGCCGTCTCGCTCGACCGGGAAGGGTGCCTGCACCTGGCCGATGCCGACACGAACGTGGAGCAGCCATGTCCGGTATGTGAATAGCGGTGCGACGACGAGCGTGAGCGCCATCAGCGCGGCAGTGGCTGCTGTCGCCCTCTGCCGCACGCCGCGATGCGGGCGGCGCTGACCGAGCAGCTCGACGACCGCAGGGATGAGCATCGGCACGGAGATGCAGGTCACCCAGCCGAGGTGGGCGCTGTCCGGCCGCTGCAGCGCCTGGGGAACGATGCCGGCGGAGAGCAGAGCCACACCCATCAGTACGGTGGCCCGCTGAGACGTCGGCTGTGACGCTGTGATGAGCGATCGGCGCCGGGCACGCCACGCTGTGGAGATGAGGACGACGGGCGCCGCGA
>JBJOMQ010000234.1:0-3773 GCA_046052275.1 Actinomycetota bacterium
AAAGGGATTCGGTGGGCAACCCTCAAAGCCTGGGGAGGTTCGGGGAAGCTGGTAGCCGGTCACGGTGAACCCGACCAACGCGATGATTTGAATCTCACCACCACTGCCGCCGGTGTCGTTGTGGTAGTCCCAGATCGCCAAGAGCGAGGTTGAGCCGAGGACTGGCTCAACGCAGGAGCGAAACTCGTTGTCGATCCCGTTATTGACGTCCTGCCAATCTCCGACAGATGTCGTGATCGTGCAGTCGCCCCTAGGGTGATCGAGCCAGCCGAAGAAACCCGATGTCAAGCCATCATCGAGAAACTCAGTTCGACAGTCAGTTTGATTCGGATTCGTACCTGCGTCGTAGTCCGGGTAGATGTACTGCGTTCCGGTCGGCAATACGACGTCACCAGTGCTCGGATCGGTCAGCACTCCGCCAACCTGTTCGAATTCGCAGCGATGGAGTCCGTACGGCAGCACGCGGCCGGCGCCGGCGATGCCCCATCCGGCGATCGCCGTGGCCTCGACGGTGTAGCCCGTGAGGGCGGTGACGATCGGGGCGAGCAAGAAATCGACCTCGTCGCCCTCAGGAGTGAGCGTGCGCGTGGTGACGCGTACCCAGCCGAGTGCTCGCGGATCGCCCGCCTCGCCGCCGCCGCACTGCGGGAGGCCGGTGGTGGTGCGGCCGCCGAAGCAGATCTCGCGGACCGTCGTCATCCCGTCGCGGGCGGCGCGGTTGGCCAGGTTGGCCGCCATTGGCTCGTAGGCGCCCGGCGTGCAGCCGACGCGGATTGCGCATGACTGGGCGATGGCGAGAGCCGCAGCGTCGGCGCCGTTCTGCAGCTGGCGGCGCTCGGCGTAGATGTGCCCGATGTCGATGACCATCGCCCCCATGCCGAGGAGCAGCACCATCGAGATGACGACCAGGGGCAGGATTGCTCCGCGGTCGTCGGTACGGGTACGGCGGAACATGGCTCGCTCCTTCACAGTCCGCACCGCATCGAGGCCGATGCGGTGATGGTTCGGGTGCCGAGGTCGACGAAGGGAATGCCGAACGTGAACTCGGATTGCACGACGACAGTGGCCAGTGCCGTGCTGGCACTGGTGGTACCTGCGGGGCACGGCGTCTGCTGGATCGAGGTGATCGTGGCGATGCCCGACGAGTTCCGCACTGCGGTATCAACGGCGGCGGCTGAGTTGCGGAGCGCGAGAATACGGGCGCCCTCGCGGGCGCCGCCCTGGATGGAGATCTGGTGATTCAGCGCCGCGCCGAACTCGATAATGCCCACGAGCAGGAGCACGAGAAAGGGGACAACGAGCGCGAACTCCGCGATCGCTGCCCCCTTGTCGCGCTCACTCCGGCGCCGAACCCCCGCCATTCGGCTAGGGGTGGCGTCCACGACTAGAAGCCGAGCTTGCCCGGAAGGGTGCCGAAGAAGTCGGCCAGCTGCTCTCCGAAGGTGGTGATGCCGATGATGGCCACCACGGCGATGAGTGCCACGAGCAGCGCATACTCGGCGATGCCGGCGCCCTGATCGTTCCCGTCGCGCAGCGACAGCAGTCGGCTCTGCAGTGAAATCGCAGCCTTCTTCATGATGTTGTCTCCCTTTCCGTAGAAACATTCCCACCCTAGGTGAACCTCCGCGACGCCCGCAATGGGTCAATTGGCCCACGGCGATCCGCCGGTCGGCCGGCGAATCCCGAGGTCAACACGGTGGGCGATGCCATCGCGCCACCGTAGCCAATCTCAGCCGTTCCCACCAGTACCTCGTTCGAGGCGGACGCGTGGGGCAGCGTCGCTCTGTCTGGGCGACATTGCTGGCACAGGGGTATAGTCCCCATGTTCGGGCCAATGTCGTCCCGTGCGTCCCTGACCAGCGTCACCCGGAGCACGAAGCGATGACCACCCCTCCTGCCGGCTTGCCAGCACGGCGTTCCCTGTACGACCCCCGGTTCGAGCACGATGCCTGCGGCGTGTCGTTCGTTGCCGACATGGCCGGCCGGGCCTCCAGGTCCATCGTGTCGATGGGCCTCGGCGCCCTCTGCAGCATGGAGCACCGTGGTGCCACGGGTGCCGAGGCCGACACCGGTGACGGGGCAGGGATCCTGGTGCAGGTCCCTGACCGCTTCTTGCGGGCCGTGGCCGGCGACACCGGAATCGCCCTGCCCGGCGTCGGCCAGTACGGGGTCGGCATGGCGTTCCTGCCCGCCGACGACACCGATGCGGCCAAGGCGAGGGCTGCCATCGAGTCGCTGGCCGCCGATGAGCACCTCGAGATTCTCGGCTGGCGCCGGGTGCCGGTGGATGCCACCGTGCTCGGAGCCAGCGCCCGGTCCGTCATGCCGTCGTTCGAGCATCTCTTCGTGGCCGACCCCGGCGGCTCGTCGGGCATCGACCTCGACCGGCGTCTGTTCGTGCTGCGCAAGCGCGTCGAGCGCGAACTGGCTCCCGAGCAGCGCACCTACTTCCCGTCGCTGTCGTGCCGGACGCTCGTCTACAAGGGGATGCTCACCACGCCCCAGCTCGGCGCCTTCTTCGACGACCTCGCCGACGAGCGGCTGGAGAGCGCCGTGGCGCTGGTGCACAGCCGGTTCAGCACCAACACGTTCCCGAGCTGGCCACTCGCCCATCCCTATCGGTACGTCGCCCACAACGGCGAGATCAACACGGTGCAGGGCAACCGCAACTGGATGCGCACCCGCGAGAGCCTGCTGCGCAGCGACCTGCTGCCAGGGCTCGAGCGGGCGTTCCCCATCTGCTCGGAGGGCGGCAGCGACTCGGCGAGCTTCGACGAGGTGCTCGAACTGCTCCACCTGGCAGGCCGCTCGCTTCCCCATGCGGTCCTGATGATGATCCCAGAGGCCTGGGAGAACCACGAGTCGATGGACCCGGAGGTTCGGGACTTCTATCGATTCCACTCGTCGCTGATGGAGCCCTGGGACGGGCCAGCGAGCGTTGCCTTCACCGACGGCGCTGTCGTGGGGGCGGTACTCGACCGCAACGGCCTGCGGCCCAGCAGGTACTGGGTCACCGACGACGGCGTCGTGGTGATGGCCAGCGAGGTCGGCGTGCTCGACATCGACCCGGCGCGGGTGGTGCGCAAGGGCCGCCTGCAGCCGGGCCGGATGTTCCTGATCGACATGGCCAAGGGCCGAATCGTCGACGACGCCGAGATCAAGGCAGAGCTGGCGGCGGCGCGGCCGTATCGGCAGTGGCTCGCCGACGGCCTCATCGAACTCGGCGACCTGCCCGACCGCGAGCACATCGTCTTCAGCCACCAGAGCGTCCGCCGCCGGCAGCAGGTATTCGGGTACACCCATGAGGAGCTCAAGCTCATCGTGGCGCCGATGGCGCGAACCGGAGGCGAGCCGATCGGGTCGATGGGCACGGACACGCCGATCGCCGTGCTCAGCGAGCGGCCGCGACTGCTGTTCGACTACTTCCAGCAGCTGTTCGCGCAGGTGACGAACCCGCCCCTTGACGCGATCCGCGAGGAAGTCGTGACGTCGGTGGCATCGACGGTCGGACCCGAGGCCAACCTGCTCGAGCCTGGGCCGGCGAGCTGTCGGCAGTTGGTGCTGCCGTTCCCCGTGATCGACAACGACGAGCTGGCGAAGATCATCCACGTCGACGACGACGGATCGCGTCCGGGCCTGCGCGCCGCGGTGGTGAGCGGCCTCTACCGAGTGGCGGGCGGCGGGCTGGCGCTGCGAAGGGCGCTCGATGCGGTGCGTCTCGAGGTGAGTCGGGCCATCGACGACGGGGCGCGCATCATCGTGCTGTCAGACCG
>JBJOMQ010000235.1:0-3763 GCA_046052275.1 Actinomycetota bacterium
CTCCGAGGAATGTCTGGTGGAGGAAGTCCTCGAGGTTCTCCTTCACGACCTCGGCACGGAAGAAGCTGAGGCTTCCGCAGCAGCACACGACCGAGCCGACTGTCGAGTAGGCGGCACGCTCGAACAGGAAGGCATTCGCGTACCGAAGGTCGATGAGGCGGGTGAGCAGGTTTCGCCGGTGGTTGAGCGCGCGAACGTTCGCAGTGACAGCCATCACCTTCGGATCGCTGAATCCACGGAGTCCCTCAGAGATCGCCGACTTGTCGAGCACTGTGTCGGAGTCGATCGTGACAACGATGTCGGCTGTCGTGCGGGCGAATGCGTAGCCCTGAGCATGCCGCTTGCCCTGGTTCTTCTCGAGGCGGTGCACCACTACCCCGGGCACGTGCGCCAAGGCATCCTGTGCGATCTTGAAGCACGCGTCAGTGGTCGATCCATCGTCGATCACCCAGATCTCGTCTGCCTGACGCGTCTGCGACTGGATCGACTCGAGACAACGCGCGAACGCCACGGGGTCCTCGTTGTAGAAGGCGGCAACGACGGCAACACGGGTGTCGGCAGGCGCCTCGGCGAGTTGCGGCCTGTAGACCGCCGAGCCGATCAGCTTGAGCGCAAGGAACCCGAGCGCTGCGAACCCATACACGCTGCCGGTTCCTCCGCCGAGCAGCGTGATCGCGACAACACCGGTAAGCGCCAGTGCGAACATGCTGACCGACTGCACGTTCCGCAGCAGTCGAATTCTGCTGTCGGCGACCCGTGCCGCCTCCTTGCTGCGAACACGGCCGAGCACACTCGTCTGCCGCTGCAGCTCGAGGGCTGCGTCAACTTGATCGCGAGTCGCAAGTCCCTGGTCGACGAGGATCTCGCCGAGCCGACGGGGATCACCGAGATCCTGCTCGTATCGGGCCAGCAGTGCGTCGGTGGCACCGACGACACCGAGTTGCTCGAGGATCTCACCGAGCCGCCGGGCCTCGCCGGTCCAGACCGGATCCAGCGTGGCCGGATCGACGATCGGGCGTGCTGCCGGGCTGCCGGGCACCTCCAACTGATCGTGGTGTGAAGTGGTGTCGATGATGTCCTCGGTAGTCATGGTTCAGGTATCGGGCAGGTCTCGTCAAGACTTGAGCAGGCCCTTTACGGAACGTCGACGACTGCCTGAACGACTGCCTGAACGAGCGCCGCTCGCACGACGGTCACGCACCACAGCCAACCGAGCCATGACGCGCAAGGGGCGGGGCCTGACGGCCCCGCCCCTTGCAGCGATCGAGTGAACGATCTGCTGGCTGGATCAGCCCAGCAGTGCTGTCACGTCGACGTCGGCCGGCACCATGACGGCGTCGATCACGTGGATGACGCCGTTCGAGGCCTGCACGTCGACGGCCGAGATCGGCGCGCCGGCGATGGTGATCGTCGAGCCGTCGACGACGATGGTGGCGGCATCGCCGCTCGCCATCGTGACGTCACCGGCGGCCACCATGTCGGAGGTCACCTCGCTGCCCGAGATCACGTGGAACAGCAGGATGTCCTTCAGGATCTCGATGTTCTCCGGCAGGAGCAGGGCGTCGACGAGGCCGGCCGGCAGGGCGGCGAAGGCCGCATCGGTCGGGGCGAACACCGTGAAGGGGCCATCGCCCTGCAGGGTCTCCACGAGGCCGGCAGCCGTGAGGGCTGCTGCCAGGGTGTTGAACGAGCCGGCGGCGGTGGCCACCTCGATGATGTCGCCTTCCTCGGCGGCGGGGGCGGTGGTGTCGGCCGGGGCCGACGTCGCCGGTGCCGTGGTGTCGGCCGACTCGCCGTCCTCACCGCAGGCGGTGAAGAGGAGCGAGCCTGCAGCGAGCAGGGCAACGATGGGGGTGTGCTTGCGCATTGGGGGGTTCTCCTTGAATCGGCCCGCACGACACGGACCGAGGTTGTTCACGAATGCCCGGCATGCGCCGAGCAGGGCGGAGTGTAGGCAGCGGATCCGCAAGGCGGACAGAATTTACTGATAAATCTCCGTGTGCCGTGTGAGAGACAGCCTGGACGGTCTGACCTAGGCCTTGAAGACGTGGCTGCAGGAACGGCAGCGGAAGTACACCTCATACAGGCGCACGATCCGCTCGGTGTTGTAGCTGCCGCAGACGGGGCACTGCTGGAACATGGTGCCAACGTTAGAAGTGGGGTGTCACGAACTCATCGACCGAGCGCCACCAGCGCCAGGGCGACTCCGGCACAGAGGATCCCGGTCGTCTGCAGGCGGGTGACCCGCTCCCTGTCGAAACGCATCGCCAGCACGATGGTGCTCGCCGGGTACAGCGACGATGTCACGGCCACCAGCGACAGCATTCCCTCACGGGTCGCCGCCACGAACAGGATGTTGGCGGCCATGTCGAACACACCGGCAAGCAGCGCCCACTTCGGGATGCGGCGCAGCAGGCCCACACTCGGATCGCCGCCGGATCCGTTGCCGCCGCCTCGAGCGATTCCTCGGCCAACCAGAAGGAAGCCCGCCAGTGAGATCGACATGATGCGCATCGCCAGCAGCGGCCACATCCCCGAATCGTCGGCAGCGCGATCGAGCGCAGCGAGCGACGTGCCGATGCTCGCACCGCTCACGACGGCGAGCAGGATGACGCGGCTGGACGTCGCCGCCGATGCTGATCCAGCCGAGCCCGTCACCAGCGTGATGGCAGCGAGCGCCACAAGGATGCCCACCACTGCCAGCGCACTCGGCCGCTCACCCAGCGCCACGCCCACCGCCAGCGGCACCACCGCCGACACCACCGCCGTGATCGGCGCCACCACCGACATCGATCCGTTGGCGAGGCAGTAGTAGAGCAGCGCGATCCCGACGAAACCGCCCACGCCTGCCACCAGTCCCCACGCCCACGAGCCTGCCTCCGCAATCGGATCACCCAGCACCACGAGCGCGAGGGCGAGCGGCAGCAGGCTGAGCAATTGGCCGGCGAACGTCACCGCGGTGGGCGACATGCGGCGCGTCGCCCGCCCACCGCAGAAGTCGCCGAGGCCCCACACCACGGCAGCACCGGCAGCGAGCACGATCTCCACGGCACCCGAACCTAGCCAGCCACGGGAAGGGTCCGCCGATGCGCTGCGTGACCGCCGCCACGTCACGACAACGTCGTTCGGCGGCACATACCCTCACCTCCATGCCGGAACCGCCGCAACGAAGTGCCCGGCCAGTGACCTGCCCTGATCCGGTGCGACTGGCCGTGATGCGCCAGCAGTGGCTCGACCTCGCCTACGTGCACTGGCGGTACGACCCGGCAGCCGTGCAGATGCTGCTGCCCGACGGACTCACGGTCGACACCTTCGACGGCAGTGCGTGGGTGGGCCTCATCCCCTTCTCGATGCGCGGCATCGGGCTCGGCCGCGGGCCCGCAGTGCCGTACCTCGGCACGTTCGCCGAGGTGAACGTGCGCACCTATGTCGTCGCCGACGGCCGGCCGGGCGTGTGGTTCTTCTCGCTCGATGTCGACCGCCTGCTGCCGGCCCTCGTCGCCCGCGCCACATACCGGCTGCCCTACTGCTGGGGCCGCACCCTGCACGTGCGCGATGGCGACACGCTCACCACCGTCGTCCGACGGCGCTGGCCCGAGCGGATCAGCGACTCGCTGCTCACCGTGCGCATGGGCGATCCCATCGCTCCCGCCGACGTCGACGAGCTCGACGTCTTCCTGACGGCCAGGTGGGGCCTCTATTCCGCCACGCGCCGAGGCGTTCGCTATGCGCCCGTCGACCACGGGCCATGGCCACTGCGCAC
>JBJOMQ010000236.1:0-3724 GCA_046052275.1 Actinomycetota bacterium
CGGGCAGGTCGAAGTCCATGGCCAAGTGTCGCACTGCCGACAGCGTCGCCGACGAGGCGGACAGGGCAGACGGCTCGCGATGGCACCGAACGGACAGGGGACGGCGCACCGGCGGATGCCAGAATGCCCCCATGGCCACGCACCGCCCCCCGGCCACTGCGCTGGTGCCCCTTGGCGCTGCTCGCACGGTGACGGGCAGCAAGTTCCTGCTCGAGCACGGCGGCCAGCGCGTTCTCGTCGACTGCGGCATCTACCAAGGTCTCAAGGAGCTGCGCGAGCGGAACTGGGCGGCGTTCCCGGTCGATCCCGGCACCATCGACGCGGTCGTCATCACCCACGCCCACCTCGATCACTGCGGCTACCTGCCGCGCCTCGTGAAGAACGGCTTCCGCGGCCAGGTGCACGTCACCCATGACACGGGCCGGCTGATGAGCGTCGTGCTGCCCGACAGCGCACGGCTGCTCGAGGAGGAGGCCAAGTACGCCAATCGCTCGGGCTACTCGCGGCACCATCCGGCGCTGGCGCTCTACACCGAGGAGGATGCGTGGTCAGCCCTCGACCTGCTGCAGTCGCAGCCGTTCGCCGCTGAGTTCACAGCGGCCGAGGGCATCGACGTCACCTTCGTCCCGGCGGGCCACGTGCTCGGCTCGGCCTCGGCCCGCATCCGGCTTGCCGACGGCCCTGCGGTGACCTTCAGCGGCGACCTCGGCAGGCCGTGGCATCCGCTGCTCGTCCCGCCCGGTCCGGCCGGCTTCTGCGACTACCTCCTCGTCGAGAGCACCTACGGTGACCGCGAGCACGCCGATCCCGGGGCACCGCAGCGCCTGGCCGACCTCATCGAGCGAACGGTCGCCCGCGGCGGCAAGCTGGTGATCCCGGCGTTCGCCGTCGACCGCACCGAGGTGCTGCTCTACCACCTGCGGACACTCCACGACGCCGGCCAGCTCCCCGACGTGCCTGTCTTCGTCGACAGCCCGATGGCCCTCGCTGCCCTGCGCATCTACCGAGAGGCATTCGAGCAGCGCGCCGACGACGTGCGCCCGGAACTGCACGATGCGGGCGAACTGTTCGACCTCCCCACGCTCGATGAGGTGTTCGACTCCGAGGCGTCCAAGGCGGTGTCGCGCCACAGCGGCCCTGCCATCATCATCGCCGGCGCTGGCATGGCGACCGGCGGACGCGTGGTGCACCATCTCAAGCAGTTCCTCCCGGATCCGCGCAACAGCGTGGCGCTGGTGGGCTTCCAGTCGATCGGCACCCGCGGGCGCCAACTGCTCGACGGCGCAACCAGCGTGAAGATCCACGGACAGTACGTGCGGGTCAAGGCTGAGATCTGCGATCTCACCGGGTTCTCGGTGCATGCCGACGCATCCGAACTGCTCGACTGGGTCGGCTCCGCCACCGGCGATCCCACCGTGTTCGTAGTCCACGGCGAGAACGGCGCTGCAGAGGCGCTGCGCAGCAACATCGAGCGCCGCCACGACTTCGCAGCGGTCGTTCCCGACTACGCCGAGCGCATCACCCTGACATCGCGCTGATCAACCGACTGGCGCATCATGAGCCTGCGTCGATGTACCTGCGAACAGTGTCGCTGAGCACGTCGAAGGCCAGCGGCTTCAGCACCACGCCTGCGAGCGACGGCACACGAGCCTGCACCTCGCTTGCTGCGAAGGCATCCGCAGTCACCAGCACCACGGGAATCGTCACACCCTGTGCCTCGAGCTCGGCAGCCCAGTCGCCGCCGAATCCATCAGGAAGGTTGAGGTCGAGCAGCACCACCGCTGGCGTCCGCTCGGCGAGCACAGCCCGCGCTGCTGCCAGGGTCTCGACCACGTCGACGCGCACGCCCTCGACGCCGTACAGGTACTCCACCACTACTTCGGCGTTCATCGGGTTGTCCTCGACGTAGAGCACCCACGGTGCGGTCCCGTGATCGTCGACGACAGCCGTACCGCCCTGCGCAACACCTGCGACGGCCGCCGCAGGCGGCAGGGCGATCTCGAAGACTGCGCCGCCGCCGTCACGCGGACGACCGCTCAGTTCACCGCCCATCGCCGCTGCGTACTCGCGGGCGATCGCCAGCCCGAGGCCCGCACCACTCACCTTCCGGCCCGCTGCATCGAGTCGCTCGAACATGGTGAACGCCCGCTCGAACTGTCCCGCCGGGATACCCGGGCCATCGTCGGCCACGGCGATCACCACGCGGCCGTCACCTGCCGACGCGCTGACGGCGACGCTGCCGCCAGCCGCGTTGAACTTAACGGCATTCGACACCAGGTTGATGAGCACGACGCGGAGGCGGCCGGCGTCAGCCATCACCCACTGGCCAGAGGCCTCGACCGACACGCCGACAGAGCGGTCGGCTGACAGCGGCGCGAGCAGGTCGACGACCGACGACATGAGCGCGTCGACGTCGACGGGCTCGATGGCCACGCTGAGGTGGCCCGACTCTGCAGCCGAGAGATCGAGCAGGTCTTCCACCTGGGCCAGCACATGCCTGCCTGCCTCCTCGATCTGTGCAAGCCATCGCGACCGTCGGTCGTCCGTCTCCTCGAGGGCGAGCAGCTGGGCGAACCCGAGCACTGCGTTCAGCGGTGTGCGCAGCTCGTGGCTCACCCGCCCCAGCAGCTGCGTCTTGGCCGCATTCGCCCGCTCGGCGACGTCGAGCGCAGCGCGCAGCGCCTCCTCGGCAGTCCGACGCTCGCGCTCGATGGCAGTCGCCTCGATCATCGTGCCGCAGGCCGACGTGAGCGGGCGCAGGAGCTCGACGACCTCGTCGTCGTAGCCGCCCGGCCGGCCGGCAAGGCCCGCCATGCCGATGAACCGCCCATCGTGATGGATGGGCAGGCCGAGATAGGCGACCAGCGGCGGGTGGCCGGCCGGGAGGCCGAAGGCCCGAGGGTCGGCGGCAGGATCGTTGGCGATCACCATCTCGCCGGTGCGCAGCGTGACGCCGTAGAGCGTGTCGAGCCGGTGGAACTCGAGATACCCCTGTTCGCGCATCGCCGTCTGGAAGAAGTCGCGCGAGGCAGCGTCCCATGCGATGTCGGAGATCGCCCACGTGCGCAGGAACGGCTCACCGCCGTCGTGCTCGACCTCGCCGATGAAGCCATAGGCGGAGCCGGAGAGCTCGATGAGCGAATCGAGCAGGGTCGTGAACACCTCGCGCTCTGACGAACCGCGCACTGCTGGCCCATGGGCCTGCGCCATCGCCTGCAGCACTGCCGTCGACCGCTCGAGCGCCGCCGCCCTGCGGTGCAGGTCGGTGATGTCGTCGTACCGCCAGACGTGTGCCTGCACCGCGCCGTCGATGCTCACCGGGTAGTAGGACCGGCGGAACATGGAGCCGTCGAGCCGCTCGATCACGTCGCCGGACACGGCGACGCCGCCGTCCAGCGCTGCGACGATGCCGTCGAGGAATCGGCGGGGGTCGCGGAAGTCGGTGCTCACCCGCATGGCGATCTCGGTCATCGTGTGCCCGACCAGCGCCGCCGGCCCGCCCTGCACGGCGAAGAGGTCGCAGAACTGCTGGTTGGCCCACAGCGCGACCCGCTGGTTGTCGGTGATGAGCATCGGCACGCCGACGCCTTGCAGCAGTTCCTGCGTGCCGAACGACAACTGCGCTGTGCCGCCTCCGTCATTCGTCATCGCTCACCTCGCTCCCTTCCGGCCACTGGCGCCAGCCATAGATCATCGGCCCGGCCGGCGGCCGCCATGAGGCAAT
>JBJOMQ010000237.1:0-3705 GCA_046052275.1 Actinomycetota bacterium
CAGGCGAAGATCTCGCGGGCGTCGTAGCCGACGATCTCGCGGCCGGGATACGCCTTCGCCATGATGTCGAACACTTCATCGTCGTTCGCATCGTCGAACGTGCACAGGATCACGGCGCCGTTGCACACGTAGTGGTTGATGTAGCTCCAGTCGACGATGTCGCCGTCGGCCTCGACCTGCTGCGGTGCCGGCACCTCGACCACCTCGAACGGCGTGCCGTCGGCGTGGCGTGATGCGCGCAGGATGGCCAGGTTCTCGCGGCACACCTCGAAGTCGGGATGCGATGGGTCGCGCTGCGAGTGCGCCAGCACCGGGCCGGTGGGCGTGAAGCAGGCGACGATGTCGACGTGGCCGCGGGTGCCGAAGCGGTCGTAGTCCTTGGTGAGCCCGCGGGGAAGCCACACGGTGGACGTGATGCCCAGGTACGCCCGCAGCTCTGCCTCGACCGACTCGTGGTTGAGCGTCGGATTGCGGCCCGGGTCGAGTTGCACGGTGGTGGTGGCCATCACCGTGCCGCGGCCGTCGACGTGGATGCCGCCGCCCTCGTTCACCATCTGCGAGCTGAACAGCTCGGCGCCGGCGAGCCCGGCCATGAACGCACCGACGTGCTGCTCATCGTCGAAGCGCGAGTACCCGGCGTTGCCCCATGCGTTGAAGCGCCAGTGCGTGGCGCCGAGCCGACCGTCGGGATGCACGAGGAACGTGGGGCCGCTGTCGCGTGCCCACGCGTCGTCGATGTGCGTCTCGTGCACCTCGATCCGGCTGGCAACGTCGGGGTCGATCATCCGCCTCGCCGCATCGCCCTCGCCCACGTTGCACACCAGCGCCACCGGCTCGAACCTGGCGATGGCATTGGTGACGCCGATCCACACGTGGCGGTAGTGCTCGAGCTCGTCGCCCTCGCTGAATGCCTGGTTCGAGGTGGGGAACTCCATCCACGTACGCGTGTGCGGCACCCACTCGGGTGGCATCGCGAAGCCGTGGGCGCGCGGCGTGCTCATAGGAAGTACAACCTACTGAGCGGCACCTGATCGACCGGGTCGACGTAGACGCGCTCTCCCTCGAACGACACCGACCCGGTGGCCGGATCAACCTCGACAGTGCCGAGCCGGTCGTTGTGCACCAGGCTTGCCGGACCGATGCCGCGCGTGCCGCGCACGGCGACGCGGCGGCGCGACGTGGCCATCGTGTCGTCGCCTGACTGCACGGCAGCACCCGACACGAATGCGATCGACAGGTCGGCGGCGGTGGCGCCGAATGAGCCGAACTGCGGGCCGAGCACCAGCGGCTCGCACGAGTCGGTGGTGGCGTTGGGGTCGCCGGTGACGCCGAAGGCGGGAAAGCCCGACTTCAGCACCAGCTGCGGCTTGGCACCGAAGTGGTCGGGGCGCCACAGCACGATGTCGGCCACCTTGCCCACCTCGACCGATCCGATCTCGCCCGACAGTCCGTGGGCGATCGCCGGGTTGATGGTGAGCTTGGCGATGTACTGCCGCACCCGGTCGTTGTCGTGGCGGGTGATCAGCCCGGCGTCCTTCATCCGCGCCGCCAGCTGGAATGTGCGTCGCACGGTCTCACCGGCCCGCCCCATGCCCTGCGCGTCGCTCGAGGTGATGCCGATGACGCCCATGTCGTGCAGCACGCCCTCAGCGCCCATCGTTCCACCACGGATGCGGTCGCGCACGAGGTGGTGGTCGCTGTGCGAGTGGTGATTCAGACCGTGGGCGGCGAAGATCATCTCGTAGTGCTCGTCGAGGGCATCACGACCGAATGGCAGCGTGGGGTTGGTGCTGCTGCCGAGCACGTTGGGCACGCCGGCGAGGCGCAGCACATCGGGCACGTGTCCGCCGCCGCACCCCTCGATGTGGAAGGCATGGATCGTGCGCCCGTCGAGCACGCGCAGTGTGTCGGCCACGCTGAGGCACTCGTTGAGGCCGTCGGTGTGCAGCGCCACCTGCACGTCGTGCTCCTCCGCCACGGTGAGCGCCGTGTCGAGTGCCCGCGTGTGGGCGCCCATGTCCTCGTGCACCTTGAACCCGCACGCACCGCCCTCTGCCAGTGCTTCCACCAGCGGCGCCGCCACCGACGACGAGCCGCGGGCGAGGAAGCCGATGTTCACCGGCCATGCGTCGAATGCGCGGAAGGCGTGGCGCAGGGCCCACGGCGAGTTGACGCCGACGCCCCACACCGGGCCGAACTCCTGGCCGATGATGGTGGTGACGCCTGCTGCGAGCGATGCCTCCATGATGCGCGGCGACAGCAGGTGCACGTGCGTATCGATGGCGCCCGCGGTGGCGATGAGTCCCTCGCCGCTGATGATGGTGGTGCCGGTGCCCACCACCACGTCGACGCCGTCGAGCGTGTGCGGATTGCCGGCGCGGCCGATGGCGCAGATGCGCCCCTCGCGGATGCCGATGCTCACCTTGCCGATGCGGTGCATCGCATCGATGAGCAGCACGTTGGAGATCACGAGGTCGCACGTCTCGCGCACCGCGGCACCCTGCAGGTGCAGGCCGTCGCGCGCGGTCTTCCCGAAGCCGGCGATGAACTCGTCGCCGCGTCGCTGGGCGTCGTACTCCACCTCGACCACCAGCGACGTGTCGCCGAGACGCACCCGGTCGCCCACCGTGGGGCCGTGGATGGCGGCGTAGTCGTCGGGGAGGATGTCGTGGGGCTGCAAGTGCCGGTCGTGGTTCGTGCCGGTCATGTCAGGTAGCCCTCGGTGCGGGCGCGCTCGAGAGCACGCTCCCTCGCCCCGGGCGCGTCGAGCGGTCCGTCGACCAGGCCCGCGAATCCGATCGCCACGCGTTCGCCGCCGATGGGCACGAGCGCCACCTGCACCGTCTCGCCGGGCCCGAATCGCAGCGCCGAGCCGGCCGGGATGGCGAGACGCATGCCGTATGCCGCCTCACGGTCGAACCGCAGGCGGGGATTCACCTCGAAGAAGTGGAAGTGCGAGGTGATGCTCACCGGCACCTCGGAGGTGTTGGTGACGTCGAGGGTCACCGCTGCCGCAGGTGCCAGCGCCGACGGCGGGCCGGTGGCCACGGCTCCGGGGGCGAGCTCGCCGAGGCCCGCCGACCCGTCAGCGTCGCCGAACGGGTTGCGCACCACGACGAGCCGCGTGCCGTCGTCGAACACCGCCTCGACCTTCACTTCGCGCACGATGTCGACCACTCCCGGTAGCACATCGGCCGCAGTGAGCACCGATGCGCCCGCTGCCGATGCCTCGGCGAGCCGTTTGCCGTCGCGAGCTGCCTCGCAGACCGTGTCGGCGATGAGGGCCGTCGCCTCGGGCACGTTCAGCTGCAGGCCCCGTGCCCGCCTGGCCCGCGCCAGCTCGGCAGCGGTGAAGATCAGCAGCCGATCGCGGTCGGTCGGCGTGAGGCGCATGGACGAACCCTATTCCGGTGCACCAGCCCGCCGTGGTAGAACAAGGGCACTTACCGCTCATTCGGGGGGATCCATGAGGCCGTACTCATTCCGTCGCGTCGCTGTCGCGGGCGCACTTGTCGCCGGGCTGCTCGTGGGGATCGGTGGCCTTGCCACCGTCTCGACCGCTGCTCCCACTGCCGGAGGCGGCCCCGCCACCGATGGCACGAACCAGGGCAAGAAGCCGCTGCGCGACGAGACGATGGCAATCGTCCAGCTCGTCGGTGCGCCCATCTCCACCGCCGCCTCCATCGACCGCGGCCGCAACAACCG
>JBJOMQ010000238.1:0-3697 GCA_046052275.1 Actinomycetota bacterium
GGCACGCATCATGCGTGTATTCCTCCCTTCGGACCCGGCGGACCGGGGCCCCGTGGTGGGGCAGGGCCAATATGACTCCGGCATGGTATCGGGCCGAGGACACAAACTTCACCGGCACAGACTTCACCGGCACAGACTTCACCGGCACAGACCTCACGGACACAGGCTTCACGGGCACACACTTCACGGATCCGACCGTACGCAGGGGGTGTGACGCGGCTCGGCGAGCCGGCCGTGCCGTCGGGGCCAAGCCCCCGGGAGGTCAGCGCTTTCGGTCCTGCCAGTCGCCGCTCGCAATTCGATGGCGCAGCAGGGCGTCGTCGCCGCACTGATAGGCCCACGCCAGCACGCCTGCCGAGGTCGGCACGGTGACCCGGTGGTACAGACCGCGAACGGCTCCCTCCACGTCGTCGAGGTGGGCCAGCGCAGCGTCCAGTCGGTCGGCCAACAACTCGTACACCCGGCCGCGGATCGAGCCGACCGCCTCGCTGGCGTCGCCGTCATGGCTCGCCGCCGGGTCGGCGAACACCGCCGCCGGATAGTCGAGGCCGGTGTCATACAGATCGCCGCGCACGGTGGTGTCGATCCCGTCGCCGACCACGAACGGCTCGAGGTGGTGCCAGCGAACCTCGCCCGGCCGAAGCGTGCCGTAGACGAAGAGGTGGCGGACTGCCGTGCCCGTCACGAGGTGTGGCGCATCCGGCGCGGCGTGCGCCCGACCGGCAGCACGCGCAGCAGGTGATGCCACCTGCAACTCGTGCAGGCCTCGACCACATACGCGGTGAGTTCGTCGGGGCGTGCGTCGAGGGCCCGGAGCTCGTCGGCGGTGCTGACGCAGCGACCGTGCGATGGAAGCCCGCGGCCGAAGACATAGGTGACCAGGCGCAGTTCGCGGAGGTCGCAGATCGGACAGGCGATGCTCGCCGGCGTGCCCACATTGCGGGCGGCCCTGATGAGCTCGGGATGTGCGTCGCACACCTGGTCCTGTCGAAGGCGACCGCGTCGGTACTCGTTGATGAGGTGCCGGCGCGCGAGGCGGTGGTCGATCACCCCGCTCCCCCGCAGCGATCCTGCACCGAACGTCATCCCGCCGCAGGTTATCCCTCGCCGGAGGCCCCACGATTGCGAGAATGGGTCCATGAAGCTCTGGTACGGCCACCATGTCGCCGACGAGTCAGAGCTGCGACTGTGCGGTGAGGTTCGGGGCACCCGCGTGGTCGAGCTCGGCATCGGACCCGTTCCCAACAGCATCGCCATCGCCAAGGCGGGGGCGAAGGTGCTCGCCCTCGACCCCGACCCTGCACGCATCCAGGCACTCCGACATGCAGCCGAGGCCGAGGAAGTGCGAGTCGAGTGCCACCGAGGCGACCTCGCCGACCTCGGCTTTGCAACGAGCGGATCCATCGACCTGGCGATCGCATCACATTCGCTCGGCAACGTCGACGACCTGCCCCGCCTGCTGCGCCAGGTACACCGCGTGCTGAGGCCCGGCTGCCCCTTCGTGATGGCGATGCCGCATCCCGTGGCCGCGATGTTCGGTGCTGATCACTGCGCCCAGTACGCCTACGGCGCCACCAGCCCCACCTTCGCCGATCTCTACATGATGCTCGAGCGCAGCAACTTCCACATCGACCAGATGATCGACCTGCGCGACGACCGCGTCCGCGATCCGCTCACGCCGAGCGTGCTCGTGATCCGCGCCCGCAAGCAGGGCTCGTAGCGATCAGCGCGCCAGCTCGGGCCGGTTGCGGTACTGCTCGAGCGCCTCGGGGTTGGCAAGCGCCTCGGTGTTGCGGACCTCGCGCCCGTTCACGACGTCGTTCACGGCAAGCTCGCTGATCTTGTTGCTGCGCGTGCGCGGCACGTCGGTGACGGCGACGATCCGTGCGGGCACATGCCGCGGGCTCGCCTCGGTGCGCAGCTGCCGGCGAATCTGCGCCTCGAGCTCATCGGTCAGCGCTGCACCAGCAGCCAGTCGGACGAACAGCACGATGCGCGTGTCGCCATCCCACTCCTGGCCGACCGCCACCGACTCGACGATCTCGGGGAAGCGCTCCACCTGGGCGTAGATCTCTGCCGTGCCGATGCGAACACCGCCGGCATTGAGCGTCGCATCGCTGCGACCGTGGATCACCATGCCGCCGTGCTCGGTCCATGACGCGAAGTCGCCGTGCGCCCACACCCCGGGAAAGCGGTCGAAGTAGGCCGCGCTGAACTTGGTGCCCGAGGCGTCGTCGCCCCAGAACCCGACGGGCACACTCGGGAACGGCGACCGGCACACCAGCTCACCCTTCACGCCGGCCTCAGTCACCGGCTCGCCGCCGGCATCGAAAACAGCCATGTCGAGTCCCAGCATCGGGCCCTGGATCTCGCCGACATGCACGGGGAGTGTGGGATTCCCGCCGACGAAGCAGCCGCACAGATCGGTGCCCCCGCTGATCGACGAGAGGTGCACATCGGCCTTCACCGACGAGTACACCCATCGGAATCCATCGTCGCCGAGCGGCGACCCGGTGCTCAGCACCGTTCGCAGCGACGAGAGATCGTGCGTGTCGATCGGCCGGAGACCAGCCTTGTTCGCGGCATCGATGAACTTCGCCGACACCCCGAACTGCGTGATCCGCTCGTCGCGGACCAGATCGAAGAGCACGCTCGGCGAGGGGTGGAACGGATTGCCGTCGAAGAGCACGAGTGTGGCACCACTGGCCAGGCCGCTCACGAGCCAGTTCCACATCATCCATCCGCAGGTCGTGAAGTAGAAGAAGTGGTCGCCCGGCCGCACATCGGTGTGGAGTCGCTGCTCCTTCAGGTGCATCAGCAGCACTCCGAGCGAGCGGTGAGTGATGCACTTCGGCTTCCCGGTCGTGCCACTCGAGTAGAGGATGTACGCAGGATGGTCGCCGGGCATCCTCGTGAACTCCAGAGCGGCCGAGCGGTGCGGGGCGAGATAGTCGTGCCATGTCACTCCGGCAGTTGTCGAATCCGAGGCAGCCAACGTTGACGCGGCCGTGCCGATCACCGGCACCACCACGGTGCGTCGGATCGACGGCACCTGCGGCACGATCTCGGCCAATCGGCCCATGCAGTCGAACTGCTTGCCGCCGTACTCATACCCGTCGGCCGCAACCAGCACCGAGGGCTGCGTCTGTCCGAATCGGTCGACGACACCAGCGGTGCCGAAGTCGCTCGAGGTCGACGTGAACGTGGCACCAATCGAGTTCGCTGCCAGGAAGGCGACGATTGTCTCGATGACGTGCGGCATGTACGCCGCCACTCGGTCACCGGGTCCGACGCCGTCGGCGCGCAGTGCCGCCGCCAGCGCAGCAACCTCGTCGCGCAGCGTCGACCACGACATCACGCGGCGAGCGCCCGACTCGGTGCAGGCGATGACTGCTGTTGCGTTGGCGCCCGGGCGATCGGCAAGCAGGTTCTCGGCCATGCACAGCCGTGCGTCAGGGAAGAAGCGACCCCGTCGCACCGAACCGTCGACGGGATCGAAGTCGATCTCGCCTGAATCGCCGATTACTCCGCAGCGCTCCCACACCTGTCGCCAGAACGGGCCGGGATAGTCGATCGACCAGCGGTGCAGCGCCGCGGCGTCGAACTCCGCGTCCGACCGGCCGACGGCGGCCGCCACCTCACGGCGGAAGTGGTCGAATTGAGTGGCTGCAAGCTGGGCGCTGCTCGGCTGCCACAG
>JBJOMQ010000239.1:0-3668 GCA_046052275.1 Actinomycetota bacterium
CGAGCAGCTGGCACAGCAGCACGCCGTTGGTGCCAGCGTGGGCAGTGATGAGAATCCGCAGACCGGGATCGTCGAGATGCCACATCGGCAGCGTCTGCATCGCCCGTGACATGCCGTTGCGGGCCCAGAAGTCAGTGGCCCCGGTGCGGATGCGCTCGACGAAGTCTCGGGGCGGCTCTCCCCCACCCTGCACGCCATGCCACCGGTCCTCGGCCCGTCGCGACCGCTCTTCGTCGTAGGCGATCGTGGCGAGTTCGGCCGGCGTGCCGTGCCAGTCGGGCTCGCGTATCTCCTCGAGGAACGGCTCGATCACCTCGCTGCGACCGAGCCGGCGCAGTGTCGGCGCCACGGTCTCACGCGCTCGGCGCAGCGGCGACACGACGATGTGGTCGAAGTGCTCGGCGGCGAGGACCTCGCCGGCGGCCTCGGCCTGCTGCCTGCCGAGCTCGGTGAGCGGCGGGTCGACAACGTTCAGTCCGTTGCGGACCCATTCGGGCTGTCCGTGGCGTACGAGCACGATCTCCATCGGCCTGCGACTGTAGAGGCATCGGCCCGAGGCAGACGGGATATGGTCGGCAGCCGTGCACGTTGACCGACCAGGCTGGTATCCGGACCCCACGGGCCGCTACGAGTACCGGTGGCACAACGGCACGTCATGGACCGGTGACGTCGCTGTCGACGGACGCCACTTCGTCGATGTCGACGGACTCCGCGGCATCGACGCACCCCGCCGCGGGCGTCGCCTGGCGGTGGCGGCGCTGGTCGTCGCGCTCTGCTCGCTCGCCGTCGCATGGCTGCCCGTGCTGTTCGCTGTGTCCGTCGTCGGCGGGCTGTCGTCTGCCGGAATGGGGATCGCAGCGGCGCGAAGGGCGCGCGACGACTCGAGCACGAGCGGGCTTGCAAAGGGGGCCCTTGCCGTGGCAGCTGCAGCACTGTGCCTCAGCGTGCTCGGCGGCTTCCTCACGGTGCAGCTCGGCAGCGAACTGGCCGAGATCGTCGACGAGGAGCCCGGGCCGTACGAGATCGCCATCGACGAGTGCACCAGCGATGGCAGCCTCTTGATCGCCCGAGGGACGATTCAGAACCGCGACGACTCCGAGCGGCATTACGACGTGACGATCGCGATCTCCGACCTTGCGGGCGTCGAGATCGCACGCGGCAGCACCACGGTGCTCGACGTCGCTCCGTCCGGTTCAGCAGAGTTCACGCTCAGCGAGACCGCCGATCACGACGGCGGCATCTCGTGCGAGGTCGTCGACGTCAGGGGCCGGGCACTCTTCTTCGACATGTGACGGTCACGCGTCACGCCGAGGTGGCCGCCACCCACGCCTCGTACATGCGGGCGTAGGGCCCGCCTGCTGCGACCAGCCGCTCGTGCGGTCCGTCCTCGACGAGCCGACCTCGGTCGAGGACCAGGACTCGATCAGCGCGTGCCGCCGTCGACAGCCGGTGGGCGATCGCGATCGTCGTCCGGCCCCGGGCCAGGCGCTCGAGCGCCCGCGTGAGCCTGACCTCCGTGAGCGCATCCACCGACGACGTCGCCTCGTCGAGCACGAGCACGGCTGGATCGACCAGCGAGGCACGGATGAGGGCCACCAGCTGGCGCTCGCCGGCCGACAACTGTGCTCCCCGCTGGCCCACCTCGGTGGCGAGTCCGTCGGGCAGCGTGTCGAGCCAGTCACCGAGGTCGAGTGACTCGATCGCCGCCGAGAGATCTGCTCCCGACAGGTCGGGCCGCGCAAAGCGGAGATTCGCTGCGATCGAGCCCTCGAAGAGGAACGGCTCCTGCGGCACCACGGTGAGACGGCGTCGGAGGTCGTCGTTGGCGACGCGCGTGAGCGGCACCCCGCCGACGAGGACCGTACCCGCCGAGGGATCCGCCAGCCGAGCGATCAGCCGTCCGAGGGTCGTCTTCCCCGAGCCGGTCTCACCCACCAATGCCACCTGCTGGCCGGCTGGGATGTGCGCCGTCACACCGACGAGCACCGGTGGCTCATCGGTCTCGCCGCGGGTTGGGTAGCTGAAGTCGACTCGGTCGATCGTCACCGACAGCGCGCCCGGCGGCATCGCAACAGGACTCTCGGGTTCCGGCGGCCCGACCGGTATCTCGAGCACGCCGAGCACGCGCCGCATACCGGCCACTGCGGTCTGGGTGTGGTCGAGCACCTCGGTGAACTCGGCGATCGGTTCGAGGAACCGGTAGGTGAGGAACACGAACCCGACGAGGGCACCGGCCGTGAGCCCGCTCGAGGGGCCCCTCAGCAGACCGGTGACCACCACGGCCGACACCGTGAGCACGCCGAACACCTCGCCGGACGGAAACAGGAACGCGCCGATGGTCCCTGCCCTGATGAACGAATTCGAGCGCTCGTGGCTCGCCGCCTTCGCTGCGTCTGCATAGCGGTGTCCGGCCCCGTAGGCGCGAAGTGTCTCGGCACCGGCAACCAGCTCGCTGACGTGGCTCATGACCACGGCGTTGTGGCCTCGCGCCCTGTCGTAGGCCTTCACGAGGTGGCGCTGCATCTGCTGCAGAACGATCCCAAGGGGCGCCGCCACGGCGAATGCCACGAGCGCCAGCACCCAGTCGTACGCCAGCATCACCGCCGCCACGAGCACCATCAGCGTGCCGTCGAGCAGCCACGCGAGGCCACCCCACTGGAAGAACTGGGCGAGCGTCTCGACATCGCTCGTCACGCGCGCCACGAGCGCTCCCTTCCGCTCCTCGCTGTGATCGGCGATGCTGAGCCGATGGATGTGCTCGAAGAGGCGCACGCGCAGCGTGTACAGCGCCTCCTCTGAGCGACGGCCGAGCCGGTAGACCGCCGTGCGATTGGCCCACGTTGCGATGCACACCACGCCGAACGCGATAGCGACGAGTCCGGTGATGAACCCCACCCGGACGCCATCGTCGGTGAAGCCGTGGTCGATCGACACCTGCACCACGATCGGCACGACCACGCGGCCGACTGCGCCGATCATCGCCAGCGCGAACGTGGCGCCGAACCCGATCCGAAGTGCAGGCGCGGCGCGCACGCCCCTGCCAATTGTCTCGACGGCAGTCCACCTGCTGACAGGCTCGCTCATCGTCCCCCTCCGTCGACCGAGTCACCCTCAGCATCGGGCGGGCCCGGCACGACTCCTGCGGGTTCTGACGACGGGTCGAATTCGCCACGGTCGTGCTCGAATGCCTCGATGAGCGAGCGGTATTCGGGCACTGCCGACATCAGTTCGTCGTGACGTCCGTGGGCGACGACCGCTCCATCGGCGAGGAAGAGCACATCGTCGGCGAGCGCGATCGTGGATGGACGGCTCGCGACTGCGACGACAGTCGACCGCGACAAGGCCGCACGCAGGTTTGCGAGCACCTTTGCCTCAGTCGATGGATCGAGTGCCGATGTCGTGTCGTCGAGCAGCAGCACGGAGGGACGGCGAACCAGCGCACGCACCAACGCCAGGCGCTGCCGCTGGCCGCCCGAGAGCCCGACACCCCGCTCGCCGATCTCCGTTGCCAGTCCGCTGGGCAGGTCACCCACGAATCCCGCCTCAGCCACCGCGATGGCCGCGTCGACTGCATCAGGCTGCACGTCGTCGCCGAGCGTGATGTTGTCGAGCACGGTCCCGGCGAACAGGAACGCCTCCTGGAAGACGAGGCACACCGTGCCGTCCGG
>JBJOMQ010000240.1:0-3648 GCA_046052275.1 Actinomycetota bacterium
GGTGCGGGCCGTCGATTCGACGGTGGCGGCCGACGGGGTCGGTCGCCTAGTCGGACGTGATCAGGCGGTGCGGCGGCGGCGGGTGGCGGCGATGGTGGCGTAGCCCACCAGCACGAAGCCGAGCGCCATCACTGCCAGGGCACCGCTGTTGCCGCCGGCCACCGGCACGGCCGACTCGGCCTCGGTGGTGGTGGTCTCCTCAGCGGGGGTCGTGGTCGTGGTCGGGCCACCGACGACGATGATCGTCACGGTGTCCTGGCCGGTGGTGTCGAAGTTTGCTCCGCCGTGGTTCGACTGAATGGTCACCGAGCAGGTGCCAGGCGTCGTGAGGCCGGTGATGGTGAAGGAGAGCGGGCCGGCGTCGAGCAGGGTGCCCGTCGTGAACACGTTCTCCCATGAACCCGGCGTTGCCACGGCCTCTGCGCCGCAGCCGTCGAGCACCACGATCACGTCAGGATTCGGGTTGCCGGTGGCGTTGGTTCCCGTGAACGTCAGCTCGACGTCCTCGCCGAGGTTGATCGTCTGGTTGGTCGTCGTGAACGTGAGCGTCACCTTGCCGCCAGGGGCCATGGCGACGATCGAGTCGACCACCGGCTCTGAGACTGCGACAACCTCGGCCGAGGTGGTGTCGGCCGGCATGGCCGTTGCGCTGGCGCCGAAGCCAGTGAGTGAGAGGGCGGCAGCAGTGGCTGCGACCATGAGCATCTTCTTACGCATAACGATCTCCCGTCGTCGTGATTACTGGGTGTGTGTTGAACGGGGACACCGCCACACACAGTGACCCACTGCCCGCATAGTACTCCTCGCGAGACGGCCGCGCCTGCGAATTCTGCACAATGTGACGTCAAGACCTTGCGGTATTGCCCCCGCTGACACACGATAAGCGCGTGCGTGCGCGCAGTGAGTGAGATTTGGCCTGCACGGGGCTCTCAGAGTCGTCAGCGGCGGCGGACGAGGTAGTCGCGGGCCGCTGCTCTCGAGGCGGGATCGCGCTGCGCAGCGCCGAGCGCATCTGCATCGAGGAACGACAGTGACGTCGAGCCGCTCTGCTCCGCGATCGCGTTGACGTGTCGCTTCGTCATCGACAGCACAAGCGGCGACTTGCGCGCCAGGTCGGTGGCGATCGCGTCGGCTGTTGCGTGCGCCGTGCCGACGTCGACAACGCGCGAGATCAGGCCGAGTCGAGCGGCCTCGTCGGTGTCGAATCTGCGGCATGTCATCACGAGGTCCTTTGTCGCAGCCGGTCCGATCTCGCGCACGAGGCGGGGGATCCCGCCCCACGCGAGCGGGATGCCGAGGTCGACCTCGGGAATCGAGAACATCGCACCGGCTTCAGCGACGCGCAGGTCGCACGAGGCGGCGAGGACGAGCCCGCCGCCGACGCAATGTCCATGCACTGCGGCGAGGGTCACGGCGCGCATACCGGTGATCGCATCAGCCATCCGCCGACCGAGGTCGGCCGTGTCGCGTGCGTCGCCAGGCCCGCGCTGCTCGCCGAACGAGCCGAGATCGAAGCCGGCGCAGAACGCCCGGCCGCTCCCGCGCACCACCACGGCAACCGCATCGGTCGAACTGTCGAACCACGCTGCCGCCGTCACGAGTTCGGCGAGCATCGTCGGACTCATCGCGTTGAGCTTCGACGGCCTGCTCAGGACGATGCTGCCGGTGCGGGCGCCGGCGTCGGCTGCCACCTCGATCGTCTCGAACGAGGGCGCCCCTGCCTCTGCATCCGCCCCTGCTCCCGCCCCTCGCGCCATGCGGGCAACCTAGTGTGAGGCGATGGCCATCGACTTCACACTCGGACCCGACCTCGACGCGATCCGGCTGCGCGTCCGGTCGTTTATCGACGAGGTGGTACGGCCGGGCGAACAGGAACTCGAGCGGCTGCGCGACGATGACCGCGCCGAGTACGTCAGCCTCCTGATCTCCATGCGCGCCAAGGCTCGGGCGGCCGGACTGTGGCTTCCGCACATGCCGGTGGAGTGGGGCGGCATGGGTCTCGGCCATGTGCAGCTCGCCATGGTGCAGGCCGAGGCGGCCAAGGCTGGCTACGGGCCGTGGGTGCTGAACTGCCAAGCCCCCGACGAGGGCAACATGCACACCCTGCTGCACTGGGGCACCCAGGAACAGAAGGAGAGATACCTTCGGCCGCTGTGCGAGGGCACGGCGATGAGTTGCTTCGCCATGACTGAACCTGAGGTCGCGGGCTCCGATCCCACGCTGATCCGAACCCATGCCGTCCAGGACGGCGACGAGTGGGTGGCGAACGGCCACAAGTGGTTCATCTCGAATGCCCGCCGTGCCAAGTTCGCGATCCTCATCTGCCGCACCGAGGACAACCCCGACCTGCCGCAGGCGGCCAACACGGCCTTCATCGTCGACATCCCGAGCGAGGGCTGGAACCGAGTGCGCGAGGTTGAGACGATGCACGGCGCCACCGGGCACAGCGAGATCGTCATCGAGGACCTGCGCATACCGGCGGCGAACATGCTCGGCGGACGCGGGCAGGGCCACATGCTCGGGCAGTACCGGCTCGGGCCGGCACGGCTGGCGCACTGCATGCGCTGGATCGCCCAGGCAGAGACAGCCCTCGACATGATGGTCGAGCGATCACTGCAGCGGTACTCGCACGGCAGCGTGCTTGCCGAGAAGCAGGGCATCCAGTGGATGATCGCCGACAGCACGATGGAGCTCTACCAGGCGAAGCTGATGGTGCTGCATGCCGCCTACCTGATCGACAAGGGCGCCGACTTCAAGAGCGAGGTGTCGATGGCCAAGCACTTCGTCGCCAACATGCTGAACCGGGTGATCGACCGCAGCATTCAGGTGCACGGCGCCCTCGGCTACTCCACCGACACGCCGTTGGCGCACATGTACCAGCACGCCCGGTGGGCCCGCTTCGCCGACGGCGCCGACGAGATCCACCAGATGCGCATCGCCCAGCGCGCCATCTCTGCCTTCCGCGACCACGGCAGCACCCGCACTGCCACGGGCGACCTCCCGATCTGATCATCCCGACATGCGGGCGCCGCTGCGGTCAGTGCCCAGCGTCGAAGCAGACCGGCATCGATGCCGGCCCGAAGATGCCGACACCGTCGGGCTTCCATGTCGGCACGCCGTCGAGGCGCAGGTTCGGCATTCGCCGGGCGAGCAGCGGCAGTGCCTCCTGCAGCTCGGCACGGGCCAGCGCCTGGCCGAGGCAGTAGTGGATGCCCGAGCCGAAGGTGAGATGCGGCTGGTCTCCCTTGTGTGCCGTGATGTCGAACTCCTTGGGGCCGGAGAACACCTCGGCGTCACGGTTCGCGTCGGCGATGCCGACCCCCATGAAGGTGCCAGCGGGGAAGTGCACTCCGCGGTACTCGACGTCGACGCTGGCGAAGCGCGCCGTGCCGCGGACGGCGCCGAAGTACCTCATCGATTCCTCGACGGCGCGCGGCGCCAGTTCGGGGCGTTCGGCCAGCATCGCCCACTGCTCGGGATGCTCGGCGAAGAGGCTCACAGCGCAGCCGAGCTGGTTGCGAGTGGTGTCGGTACCGCCGACGATCACGGCGTTGACCATCATCACCAGTTCGTCGGTGGTGAGCCGGTCGCCGGCCTCCTCCTGGGCGATCAGGTCGCTGAGGAGGTCGTCGGCTGGCCGGCCGCGGC
>JBJOMQ010000241.1:0-3629 GCA_046052275.1 Actinomycetota bacterium
CGACTTTGACGAATCTTCGACGTTCCTTGGCTCGCCTTGGACAACCCTTGGCCTCCCGTCCGGTGACTTCGCGACCGCTCACCGTCATGATCGAAGTGCTAGCTGCGCCAGCAGACCACGAACGAAGGGACGACACGGGCATGGCAGACATCACGAAGACGATCACGGTGAACGGGGTGAGCCACACGGTGACGTGCGACTCGACCACACCGCTGCTCTGGGTCCTGCGGGACATCATCGGGCTCACCGGCACGAAGTTCGGCTGCGGCATCGAGCAGTGCTACGCCTGCACTGTTCTCCTCAACGGTTCGGCCGAGAAGTCGTGCGACGAGGACATGGCCGAAATTCCCAACGGCTCGGTCATCACCACGATCGAGGGCCTGTCGGCCGACAGTTCGCACAAGGTGCAGCAAGCCTGGATCGCCGAGCAGGTGCCGCAGTGCGGCTGGTGCCAGTCGGGCGCCATCATGCGCGCCACCAAGCTGCTCCAGTCGATTCCGAACCCCACCGACGCACAGATCGACGCCGAGCTCGCAAACATCTGCGCGTGCGGCACCTACCCGCGCATGCGGGCCGCCATCCACCGCGCGGCAGGTATGGCATGAGCATCACCGAGAACCCCACTACTTCACGCACGACCGATACCACGGAGGCCCACGGCATGGACCGTCGCACGTTCCTCACCCGCACGACGCTCGGCGTCGGCGGCGCCCTCGTCATGGGCATCGAACTCGCGGGCGGCGACATCGCCGACGCTGCCGGTGCCACCGGCGGATCGATGGGCGTCTACGTCACCATCGGCGCCGACGAGTCGGTCACCCTCACGTGCCCCGGCGCAGAGATGGGCCAGGGCATCAGCACTGCAATGCCGATGATCATCGCCGAGGAGCTGATGGTCGACTGGTCGAAGGTGACGATGGTGCTTGCTGGCGCCGGGGACGCCTACTGCCGGCCCAGCAGCAAGACCGCCGTCGGCACGTCGCAGAGCTCGGGCGGCTCCAACTCGATCCGCGGCTACCACGACTACCTGCGCCACCTCGGCGCCAAGATCCGTCTGCAGATGCTCACCGCAGCGACCACGTACAACAGTGCCTCGTATGCGCTTGCCGACCTGAAGGTGGTCAACGGCGTCGTGCGCCGGGTCTCCGACGACGCTGTTGTCGCCACGTACGGCGAACTCGCCTCGACTGCGGCCGGCATCACCATCGCCGACACCGATACCAACATCGTGTGGGTCGCCGCGGCGAACTACTCGATCATCGGCACCCGCAAGCAGCGCCTCGACATTCCCGCCAAGGTGAACGGCTCGGCCGTGTTCGGCCTCGACGTCCGCCTCCCAGGCATGAAGTACGCCGCCGTCAAGCTGGCACCGAAGATCGGCCAGACGGTGGGCTCTGTGGGCACGCCGCCCGCCGGGGTGACCGTGGTCGAGCTCACCGACGACCTCGGTGCCAAGGTCGGCATCGCCGCCGTGCACCCTCGCTCGAGCTGGGATGCCATGCGCGCCGTGCAGTCGACGCCGGTCACGTGGGTCGATGCGCCATACACCGCTCAGATGGACACGGCGGCACTGACGACCCGGTTCACCAACCTGCTCTCGGCCGACTTCCCCACCATGGTCGCATCGGGCCAGGCCTACGTCGACACCGCCAAGAACTACGGCGACGCCGACGCTGCCCTCGCCAACACCGGCATCGCCGGCACCCTGCACACCGCCACCTATTCGGCTCCGTACGTGAACCACGTGACGATGGAGCCGATGAATGCCACGGCCGTCGTCAACGTCGACGGCCTCGGTACCGCAGTGAGCTGCGAGATCTGGGCCCCGTCGCAGACCCAGGTCAGCGCCACCTCACCGGGTGCCCGCGACGTCGCCATGAGCATCCTCGGCCTCACCAAGGACAAGGTGACGATGCACACCACGTTCCTCGGCGGCGGCTTCGGCAGGCGCCTGAAGAACGACTACACGCGGTTCGCCGTGCTGGTGGCCAACCATCCCGCCGTCCGCGGCACCCCGGTGAAGGTGATGTGGAGCCGCGAGGAGGACTTCACCCACGACTTCCACCGCCCTGCCGCCATGGTGCGCTTCGACGCCAAGGTCGGCACCGACAACAAGATCGCAGCCTTCAAGGCCCGCGTCGTCGGCGGTCGCACCAACAACAAGGCGGTCACGGCCCTGTCGTCGTCGGCGGTCGATGGCATCAGCACTGCGCTGTACGGCTTCACGAACAAGCTGGTGCAGTGGGTCGACGACCAGGCGCAGGTACCCGTTGCCAGCTGGCGCTCGGTCGGCAACTCGCAGAACTGCTTCTTCCTCGAGTCGTTCATGGACGAACTCGCCGCATCGAAGGGCATCGATCCCATCGACTTCCGCATCTCGCACATCGACGGCAGCACCACGAACGGTGCCCGCGCCATCGCCGTTCTCAACCGGGTGCGCACCGAGAGCGGCTGGAACACCGCACCCGCTGCCGGCCGGGCACGAGGCGTCGCGTTGTCGATGTCATTCGGCGACACAGTCTGCGCCCAGGTAGCCGAGGTGTCCGGCACTGCAACCACTGGATTCAAGGTGTGGAAGGTGACGGTCGTCATCGACCCGTTCTCGATCATCAACCCGACGATCGTCGAGCAGCAGATCGAGAGCGCCGTCATCCAGGGACTCGGCACGGCGATGTACAACGCCCAGGTCCTCTCGCAGGGTGCCGTCACCCGTCGCAACTTCGACACGTACCGGATGATGAAGATGCGCGACACGCCGGTCGAGATCCGCACGATCGTCATCGAGTCGGACCAGGCGAAGAAGGGCGGCATCGGCGAGCCCGGCCTGCCCCCGATCGCACCGGCGGTGGCAAACGCCCTTGCCAAGCTGAATGGCACACGCCTGCGCGACATGCCGCTGGCGACGGCGACGGTCGCCCCGCCGCCTCCGCCCACCACGTCGAAGCCGACGATCAGCAAGATCGAGCCGACATCGGGTCCGAGGAACACCGTGGTCACCGTGAAGGGCACCAACCTCGGCGCCACGGGCACCACCGTGAAGCTCGGCACGATGGCCTGCACGATCAAGGAGAAGGCGGCCACGCAGCTGACCTTCTGGGTGCCGATGACCGCGGTGATCGGGACCTCGTACAAGGTGTCGGTGACCAACACGGCCGGCACCGCCACCTCGACGCAGTCGTTCAGGGTGACGAGCAAGTAGCTCACAGTCGAGCGGGTACCGCTCGCGGCGCCGCCCACGGCGGCACTGCGGGCACTACGCAGCCGGGGTCCGTGCGGGTACGGGCCCCGGCTGCGGCATTTCCAGGCCCGACTACGGCGCGCTGCGGCGTCACTCTTGCACGGTGTCCTAGAGTCGCCTGCGGGCCACACGGCATACATCCGACCGTTGCCAGGGGAACACATGACGCGCCGTCATCCATCCAACGCCATCGTCACCGTTCCCCGCTCGGGCATCCGTGTCGTCTTCGACGACGCTGCCCGCTACCCCGACTGCATCCGCCTCGAAGTCGGCGAGCCGAGTTTCGACACGCCGGAGCACATCAAGCGCGCCGCCCACGCCGCGATCGACGACAACTGGACGAAGTACGCGTCGAATGCCGGGCACCCCGACCTACGCGCCGCGATCGCCG
>JBJOMQ010000242.1:0-3593 GCA_046052275.1 Actinomycetota bacterium
CGCCGGCCGCCATGGCAACAAGGGCGTGATCTCAAAGGTGCTGCCGGTCGAGGACATGCCGTACATGGCCGACGGCACGCCGGTCGACATCATCCTCAATCCGCTCGGCGTCCCGAGCCGAATGAACGTCGGCCAGGTGCTCGAGGCACACCTCGGCTACGCCGCCCGCTGGGGCTGGGTCGACGCCAAGAACGGCAAGGACGTCGGCGCCAAGCCCACGCGTGGCACCGAGACCAAGACCCGTCCCACGACGCCGCCCAGCACCTTCATCGCCACGCCGGTGTTCGACGGCGCTCACTGGGATGAAGAGGAGGCGTCGGGCAAGCACCCGACCATCCAGCAGATCTTCGAGAACCTGCATCCCGAGTCGGCCGATGGCCGCCGCCTTATCCAGGCCGATGGCAAGACCGTGCTGTACAACGGCCGCACCGGCGATGCCTACGACCGTCCGGTGACGGTGGGCTACATGTACATCCTGAAGCTGGCACACCTCGTCGACGACAAGATCCACGCACGCAGCACTGGGCCGTACAGCATGATCACCCAGCAGCCGCTCGGTGGAAAGGCACAGTTCGGCGGCCAGCGATTCGGCGAGATGGAAGTGTGGGCGCTCGAGGCATACGGCGCCGCCTACTGCCTGCAGGAGCTGCTCACCATCAAGAGCGACGATGTGCTCGGCCGTGTGAAGGTGTACGAGGCCATCGTGAAGGGCGACAACATCCCCGAGCCCGGCATTCCCGAGAGCTTCAAGGTGCTCATGAAGGAGATGCAGGCGCTGTGCCTCAACGTCGAGGTGCTCGCCAGCGATGGCTCGGAGATCGAGATGCGCGAGATGGACGAAGACGTCTTCCGCGCTGCCGAGGAACTGGGCATCGACATCAGCCGCAACGAGCGCGGCACCGACGAAGACGACCGTGAGCGCGAGGCCCGCCGGGCTGCCCGCTCGAGCTACTGAGAACCGACGCGAGAACGAGCGAGACGAGGCACCCCATGCTTGACGTGAACATGTTCGACCAGCTGCGCATCGGACTGGCAACTGCCGACCAGATCCGCGCCTGGACCAATGAGCGTCATCCCGGCGAGAAGGAAGTCAAGAAGCCGGAGACCATCAACTACCGCACGCTGCGTCCCGAGAAGGACGGCCTCTTCTGCGAGAAGATCTTCGGGCCGACCCGCGACTGGGAGTGCTACTGCGGCAAGTACAAGCGGGTTCGCTTCAAGGGCATCATCTGCGAGCGCTGCGGCGTCGAAGTGACGCGTTCGAAGGTGCGCCGCGACCGCATGGGCTACATCACGCTGTCGGCACCCGTCGTGCACATCTGGTACCTGCGCGGCACCCGCAGCTGGCTCGCCTACCTGCTCGCTGGGCTCCAGCCCAAGGAGGAGCTGAAGGCCAAGCAGCTCGACAAGGTGGTCTACTTCAACGCCCACCTGGTGACGTGGGTCGACGAGGACAAGCGTCACGAGGACCTTCCCACCATCGAGGCCGAGCACATCGAGGAGATCGACGGGCTGCGCAAGGAGCTCGAGCTCGAGATCGACCGGCTGCACAAGAAGTTCGAGAAGGAGGCCGGCAAGGCCGAGGCGGAGGGCGCCGACGCCCGCAAGATGCGCACTGCTCTCGACCGCGAGTGCGCCGCCAAGCGCGAGGAGATCGAGGCCGAGATCGACCGCGTGCAGCGCGCCTTCGACGAGTTCAAGAGCCTGCACTCGCGTCAGATCATCGATGACGAGGGCCTGTGGCGCGAGCTGCGCTACCGCTTCGAGGACTACTTCGAGGGCGGCACCGGTGCAGACGCCATCAAGCAGCTCATCGACCGGATCGACTTCGACGAAGAGGAGCGCAAGCTCCGCGACGCAATCGACCACACCGCCAGCGGCAACAAGCCGCTCAGCGCCCAGCGCCGCCAGAAGGCGATCAAGCGCCTCAAGATCGTCGCCTCGTTCAACAAGCGCGACGAGAACGGCAACCGCGTCAACGACCCGAAGGCGATGATCCTCGACGTGGTGCCGGTGATCCCGCCCGAGCTCCGCCCGATGGTCCAGCTCGACGGCGGCCGTTTCGCCACGTCCGACCTCAACGACCTGTACCGCCGCGTCATCAACCGCAACAACCGTCTCAAGCGTCTGCTCGACCTCGGTGCCCCCGAGATCATCGTGAACAACGAGAAGCGCATGCTGCAGGAGGCAGTCGACGCCCTGTTCGACAATGGCCGCCGCGGCCGTCCCGTCACCGGGCCGGGCAACCGCCCGCTGAAGTCGCTCTCCGACATGCTGAAGGGCAAGCAGGGGCGCTTCCGCCAGAACCTGCTCGGCAAGCGCGTCGACTACTCGGGTCGCTCGGTCATCGTTGCCGGCCCGACGCTGAAGTTGCACCAGTGCGGCCTTCCCAAGCTGATGGCCCTCGAGCTGTTCAAGCCCTTCGTGATGAAGCGCCTCGTCGACCTGCAGTTGGCCCAGAACATCAAGAGCGCCAAGCGCATGGTCGAGCGCCGTCGCCCTCAGGTGTGGGACGTGCTCGAGGACGTCATCAAGGAGCATCCGGTGCTCCTGAACCGCGCCCCGACGCTCCACCGCCTCGGCATCCAGGCCTTCGAGCCGGTGCTCGTCGAGGGCAAGGCCCTCCAGATCCACCCGCTGGTCTGCACGGCCTTCAACGCCGACTTCGACGGTGACCAGATGGCCATCCACGTGCCGCTGTCGGCAGAGGCCCAGGCGGAGGCGCGGGTGCTGATGCTGAGCGCGAACAACATCCTGTCGCCGGCGTCCGGTCGTCCGATCGTGACCCCCAGCCAGGACCTCATCATCGGCGGCTTCTACCTCACCGAACTGGTCGAGGGCGCCAAGGGCGAGGGCCGCGTCTTCCGCCACCTCTGGGAGGTGCAGCGGGCACTCGATGAGGGCACTCTGCACCTGCACGCCCCGATCACGGTTCGTCGCCGCGAGTCGCTGCCGAACCCCGACAAGCCCGGCGAGACCGTCGACTCGGCCGAGTTCCGCACGACGGCCGGCCGGATGATCTTCGAGAACGCGCTCCCCGAGGACTATCCGAGCCGCTTCGGCCACATCACCGAAGTGGTGAAGAAGAAGGAGATGGGCGTCATCGTCGAGCGCCTCTCCGACAACTACAACAAGGGTGCGGTTGCGATTGCCCTCGACGCGATCAAGAACGTCTGCTACCGCTTTGCGTCACAGAGCGGTGTCACGGTGTCGATCGACGACGTGAAGACGCCGCGCGACAAGGCGCGGATTCTCGCCGAGCACGAAGCGATGGCCGACAAGGTCGAGACGCAGTTCCGCCGGGGCATCATCACCGACGGCGAGCGGCGACAGCAGGAAGTCCGCATCTGGACTGATGCGACGGCGCAGGTGCAGAAGGCACTCGAGGACGAGTTCCGTGCCCAGCGGTTCAACCCCATCGACATGATGGTCGGTTCGGGCGCCCGAGGGAACATGACCCAGATGCGCCAGATCGCCGGCATGCGCGGCCTCGTTGCCAACCCCCGTGGCGACATGATCCCGCGCCCGATCAAGAAGAACTTCCGCGAGGGCCTCGAGACGCTCGAGTACTTCATCGCCACGCCGGGTGCCCG
>JBJOMQ010000243.1:0-3558 GCA_046052275.1 Actinomycetota bacterium
CTGGCGCATCTCGAGCCGTACGGCATCAACGCCCGCCGGCCTTCCCCTGCATCCATCGATCTTGAGTGTGAGGGCCCACATCGAGACCCTTACCAGGGCGAGTGCCAGCTGCGTCGCCGTCCGAGAAGCATCCGTAGTCGGTTGCATTGACACATCTCTCACAAGCGTTGAGAACTCAGCCTTCGGATCGAACACGATCCGACCGCAAGAGGCTCCGCGAGAGATGAGACGACGGAGCGAGAGAGGGTCGCCATCGAGGACCATCCGCGCTGCAGCATGCGCCTCCTCCAAGACCGCCCTCGTCGTTGACTCCATCGGCCGGCGGAGAGCATGGGCAACGCGGGAGACGAGGGCCTGGGTGATGGGAAAAGAGTTGAGTGGATCGACGTCCACCTCATCTGCCCACACCACATCGTCATAAACCTCAGGTCTTTCGGCACCTGACACGTCAGGGATTTCCAAGATGGTGGGCAACATCTCCGACAACTCGCTCACCACCTCCCACAGGACATCAACGGAGTTGCCGATTCGTCGTAGTGCCTCCGCTACGTCCTCACCCACTCCCTTGACACTCTTCGAGTCTCCCTTCGTCGATGCGAGAAAGGAAGTAAGGGCGCCCACCTCGACGCTGGTTATGCGAACGAAGGTCTCTGGATCCCAGCAGGCGATTGCTGCGAGCAAGTGCACATCGCGCACGATCTGATGCATGAACTTGCCAGCAAGAAGGATCGCTTCTTCAGCCAGCAACTCTGCCAATGTCTGCGTGCCCGTCATCTCAACCCCCGTTGACCTGCTCTCTGACGGCAGCCGCCCATATGAACATCATCGGCGACGACGTCATGAGCGTATCGCGCTGCCGGCATGCACTAAATCCTCAATCGTGCGTCTCAGCGCCGACGAAGGTCGTAGCGCCGTACCCGCTGAATCGACGAGAGCGACGTTCAATGCGTCAGCAGGACGTGTCGCCGGTTTGCCTATCCAACCAGATGTACGGCAGCTCAGCCAACGTTGGTTGAGAGGAACTATCCCTGCGCGGTGGCAATCGAAGCACTGTGGTGAGGTGCTAGAGGTGGGTGCCTAGACCTGACCTATTCGACAGCTGCGAGCTGTCGCCACCGAGGCATCACTGTCTCGGAGATCAGCCGCGCACGATCTGCACCTGCCGACATCGCCGCCTCCGCCCACAGCGCACGGCCGACCATGAAGCCGCTCGCGCCACCCGCGTGCGCATCACGCACCTGCGACACGAAGGATTCGAAGGAGCCGCCACCAGACAGGATCGCCCACGGCTGCGTGCAGACCTCGGTGATCTGGCGGCACGCTGCGACGCGATCTGCTGTCGAGAGGTCTGCTGCCGGCTCGACCGGGAACGGCAGTTTCAGCAAGTCGGGCCCGAGCGCTGCGAAGCGCTCGGCCGTCGCGAGCACCACCCGCTGCCGGTCGGACGGATCATCGAGGTCGTAGAACAGCGGCTCGAGCACGATGGGAATGCCGACCCTCCGGCACTCGGCCACCACCACGGCTGCGACCTCGACCTGCCGGTCGGCGAGCGGCCGGTCAGGGTGGTACGGCAGCAGCAGCTTGGCGCACGAGGCACCACTCGCCGCCGCAGCCTCGACCGACCAGCCCGGCATGATCGACGTCACCGAGTCACCGGGTGAGTCGAGATAGCCCTGCGCCTCGAGTGCAGCGAAGAAGCCGACACCGGGCGCCAGTTCGGGAACAAGGCCGGGAATCGAATACTCGGGCTCGAGCATCACGCCGGTGGCGTGCGGCGAGATCGCGCGGATGAGATCACGCTTCAGGTCGACGATCTGGGTGCGCGACACCGACTGTGGATCATGCGGGGCGATGAATCGCTGCAGCGACTCGCGGTGGTCGATGGCGAGCACCCGGAACACGCCATCGCTGCTGCGCAGCGAATCGAGGCTCATTGCAGGCCGATCACCGGCAGGTTCCACGCGCCTGTTTTCCAGTCGGAGGTGATCCACGTGTGATCGCTGTGGAAGCACGGTGGCGTCACTCGCTCGTCCATTGTGAGCTCGCCGGCAAGGAAGTTGAGGAAGTACATGTTCGAGCCAGGTGACACGACCGACGTGTGGAAGCCCATCGGCACGCACACGAGCTCGCCATCTCGGGCGACCGCCACCTCGTCGAACCATTCATCACCTGCCGGTCCTGCCCCATCGCAGAAGTTGCGATGCAGCACATATCCCTCTGGACGGTCGAGGCGGAAGTAGTAGGTCTCCTCCAGATAGGGCGATCCATCGATGCCGTCGTGCCGGTGCGGCGGCCAGCCGGCCCACGTGCCGCGCGGCACGTACACCTCGTAGACGATCAGCCGCTCGGCCGGCAGCGGATGGGCCAGCGAGTGCACCACCTGGCGATAGGCCTGTCCGCCGCCGCGGATCTCGCTGCGCATCTCGGCAGGCTCGATACAACGTGCCGGCAGCAGCCCGTCGGCGGGTGCCGTGCCGATCGCCACCACCAGTGACGACCCCGACTCGATCGAGTACTCGGTGCCGGGCGGCAGGTACACAACCCTGCCGATCTCGTCGAACACCGATCGACGCGACACCGACACGGCGAGATCACCGCCGGTCACCGTGCCCTCACCCGACAGCACCACGATGGCCGTCTCGCGCCCGTCGCCGCGGCCGCGCCACGGCGAGTTCTGCTGCACCTCGACGACCGACGCACCGAGGTACCGCCACTGTGCATCGGCAGGTGTCACGTGCAGCAGCGGGCTGCCACCCGGCTGCGGCCGGTGCGGACCGGAACGCATCGCGCTCATCCGGCGCCGAGCGTGCCGTCGAGGTCGCCGACGAACTGACGGTGGTCGGCCGACTTCTGGTCGATCTCGCGGATGAGCCTCGTCTTCTCGGTGCCGCCGCGCAGGAACGACAGGGGATCCTGCTGATCGCCCACGTAGCCCATCGCAAAGGCGCCCTGCTGGTACCCCATCATCCGCAGCAGGTCGTCGTCGAGCGTGCGGGCGGTCTCGGGCGGGCAGGCGAGGAACTGGTTCTCCTCCTGGCGCACCCAGCCGACCGAGTAGGTGATGTTGACGCCACGTCGCACGCTGGTGCTGCGATTCGCGCCACCACCGTGCAGCACCTTCCCGTCGTAGAACAGCACGCTGCCGCGCCGCATGGCGGCCTGCCCACCGGGCATCCTCAGTCCGTCCTCCTCGAGTACGGACGACGTACCTGGGATCACGTGCGTCGCCCCGTTCTCGACTGTGAAGTCGGTGAGTGCCCACATGGTGTTGCACTGCACGTGGTAATCGTCGGGAAATGGGAAGAAGTCGAATGCCATCTGGTCGCGGTGCAGTTTCTGCTGCGTCTCACCCGGCTCGATCGAGATGATCTGCGTCAGGTGCAGCTGCACTGCGGTGACATGCGCAAGGAAGTGGCGAACGGTGCCGACCACCGTCGGGTGCATCACCAGCTCGCGGGCGGTCGGGCAGCGGGCGATCAGGGCACCGGTGCGCCGAGTGTGCTGACCGTCGTACTCGTCGCGGCCGTGCGCCGATCGATCGATGTAGGGAAGGGCCTC
>JBJOMQ010000244.1:0-3841 GCA_046052275.1 Actinomycetota bacterium
CCGAGCGCGTCGGCTCCCATGGCGACGGCGAAGAGGGCGTCGTCCTCGCTGGTGATGCCGCAGATCTTGACGAACATGACATCGCGACGGTAGCCGTCAGGCAGCGACGAGGGCGGCGACTGCGCCGGCGGGATCGCCCGAGGTGACGAGCGTCTCGCCCACCAGCACGGCGTGGTAGCCGGCCCGGTACAGGCGCCCTGCATCGTCGGGGCCGCGCACGCCGCTCTCGGCGACCTTCACCACATGCGACGGCATCACACCCGCCATGCGCAGCGCACGCTCGTGGTCGACGGCGAACGTGACGAGGTCGCGCTGGTTCACCCCTACCAGCGTGGCCTCTGCCGCCAGCGCCGCCTCGAGTTCGCGCTCGTCGTGAATCTCGACCAGCACGTCGAGGCCCACATCGATGGCGAGGGCGTGGAAGGACACCAGTTCCGGCACCGTGAGCGCTGCGGCGATGAGCAGGACGCAGTCGGCACCACCGTGAAGTCCTTGCGCAGCACCGGCAGCGACACGGCAGCGCGGGCAGCCCCGAGGTCGTCGGCCGACCCGCCGAAGAACTCGGCATCAGTGAGCACGCTCAGGCATGAGGCACCGCCACGCGCATAGTCGAGTGCCAGCTGCGCAGGGTCGAGACCGGCGAACAGGTCGCCCTTCGACGGCGAGCGGCGCTTCACCTCGCTGATCACCGCCAGGTGGTCGAGGCCGACGAGCGCGCTGCGGAAGCCGCGAGCCGGCGGCATGGCGCGGGCAGCATCGAGCAATGCCTGCACCGGGCGTCCGTCGGCGGCAGCGACCTCGCGGTGGCGGGCCAGGATGCGGTCGAGATAGGTGCCTGAGGCGCTCACGGGGTCATGCCTCGCCCGCCATGCACGGGTGCTGCGCCGACAGCCGGAGCGTGCAATCCGTTCGCGTGCATGCGTCGACGGGCGCTGTCACGGCTGCCAGACGACGGCTAGATGCCCTTGCCGCCGAGCGGGGCGAGCATCTGGAACTTCGGGGCACCCCCGAGGAACGGCACCAGCTTGGGGCTGAAGGCCTTGAACCAGTCGGAGCCCATGTGGGCGTTCATCGAATCCTGGCTGTCGTAGACCTCGTAGAAGTGCAGCAGGTTCTCGTCGGCAGCGTCGGCGTTGAGCACGTACACCAGCGTGCCCGCCTCGCCCTTCACCGCCTCGAGCGCCTCGTTGATCGCTGCGGCTGCCTCGTCGCGCATGCCCGGCTTCAGCGTCAGCGTCACCCACACGCCCACCTTGGTTCCCGATGTGCCGCTCATCTGCCCGTCTCCCCCTCGGCACCGCATCGTGCGGTCGTGCCAGCGTGGCGGCACCGTATCAGCCCGCCCCCGACAGCCCTGAGGTGGCGAGGCGCGACCCGCCCCGCCGTCAGAAGCCGAGACGCGCCGACACCTCGCCCATCAGGTCGGCGATGGGCACACGCACCTGTGCGGTGGTGTCGCGGTCGCGGATGGTGACGGCATGGTCGTCGAGCGAGTCGAAGTCGACGGTCACGCACAGCGGCGTGCCGATCTCGTCCTGGCGCCGGTACCGACGCCCGATGGCCTGCGTCTCGTCGTAGTCGACCATGTACCGCTGGCTCAGCGAGCGGCGCAGCTCGTGCGCCAGCGGCGTGAGCGTGTCCTTCTTGCTGAGCGGCAGCACGGCCACCTTGTACGGGGCCAGGCGCGGATGGAGGCGGAGCACCGTGCGCTGCTCGTCGTTGACCACGTCCTCGTCGTACGCGGCGAGCAGGAAGGCCGCCATCGCCCGGTTGACGCCGGCAGCCGGCTCGATCACGTACGGCACATAGCGCTCGTTGGTGGCCTGGTCGAAGTAGTCGAGCTTCTCGCCGCTGTGCGACGCATGCTGGTTGAGGTCGTAGTCGGTGCGCTGGGCGATTCCCTCGAGCTCGCCCCAGCCCCACGGGTAGCGGAACTCGATGTCGGCCGTGCCCGTCGAGTAGTGGCTCAGTTCGTCGGCGTCGTGCTCGCGCAGGCGCAGCATGTCGGCGGGGATGCCGAGGTCGATGTACCACTGCAGCCGCGCATCGCACCAGTAGCGGTACCACGTCGCGCTGTCGGCGGGCGGCACGAAGAACTCGCACTCCATCTGCTCGAACTCGCGGGTGCGGAAGATGAAGTTGCCGGGCGTGATCTCGTTGCGGAAGCTCTTGCCCACCTGAGCGATGCCGAACGGCGGCTTCTTGCGGCTGGTCTGCAGCACATTTGCGAAGTTGACGAACATGCCCTGTGCCGTCTCGGGCCGCATGTACACCTCGGCACCCGAGCCCTCGATCGGCCCTGCGTAGGTCTTGAACATCAGGTTGAAGGCACGTGCCTCGGTGAACGAGCCCTTGGCACCGCATCCCGGGCAGGTGTCGCGGTCGTCGAGGTGGTCTTCGCGGAACCGCTGCTTGCACTTCGTGCAGTCGACGAGCGGGTCGCTGAAGTTGGCGAGGTGACCGCTGGCCTCGAACACCTGCGGCGGGGCGAGGATCGCGGCATCGATGAGCACGATGTCGTCGCGCTCTTGCACCATCGTGCGGATCCAGGCGTCGCGAACGTTGCGCAGCATGAGCGAGCCGAGCGGGCCGTAGTCGTAGCTGCTGCGGAACCCGCCGTAGATCTCGGCCGACGGGTAGGCGAACCCGCGGCGCTTGGCGAGGTTGACGATCTGGTCGAGCTCGGTCGCAGCCATAGACAGGCAAGGCTAGGGCCGCCGCTGCCCCACGGGCCGTGAATCCTTTCTGCGCGTGGCCAGCCTCACCGGCAGGCCCGGAGCGACGACCGGTGCTCGATGCGGTGACCGGCGCTGTGACGGGCGCTGTACCAGACGCTGTGCAGGTGCAGTACCCGGCTCAGTGCCGCTCGAACATGCGCACGGTGCGCAGCCGCCGCTCGAGGTGGAACTCGAGTGCCCGCGTGGCGTGTGCCGACACCTCGTGGGTGATCTTCGACTCCGGCTCGCCGAGCGCCTCGTTCAGTCCCCCGCCGAGGATGAGCCGCATCAGTGCCAGCGCCTCGGGACTGATCGCCTGCCCGGTTCGGCAGGCACGGCACAGCACGCCGCCCTCAGCCATGTCGAAGGCGGCGATCGGTCCGTCCTCGCCGCACCGCACGCACCCGTCGAGCTCGGGCCGCACGCCCTCCGAGGCAAGCAGCTTCCAGTAGAACGCCGGCACCACCAGCGGGCCAGAGCGCTCGGCGATCGTGCGCAGGGCGCCAACCACCATTCGATAGAGGTGCGGCACTGGCTCGCGGTCGAGGGCCACCTGGTCGGCAGCCTCGAGGACCGCCATGCCCGCCGTCATGTGATCGAGGTCGCCCACGAGCGGTGCAAGGGTGTCGACTGCCTCGGCCTGGCTCACGATGTCGAGCTCGCGTCCCTGCGCCAGCAGCAGGCGCACATGACTCATCGGCTCGAGCCGGGCGCCGAACCGCGAGCTCGTCTTGCGCACTCCCTTGGCGACGGCGCGCACCTTGCCGTGCTCCTCGGTGAGCAGCACCACGATGCGGTCGGCCTCGCCCAATTTGTAGGTGCGCAGCACGACACCCGTGTCGCGGTAGAGATGGCCCGGCATGCGTGTCGTCCCAGCCCGGCCTCAGTCGACCCCGCCGAAGCGGCGGTGGCGCTGTGCGTAGGCGGCGATCGCGTCGGCGAGGTGCGCCGGCTGCAGTGCATCCCACGACACGTCGAGGTACACCAGTTCGCTGTAGGCAAGCTCCCACATCAGCGGCCGCGGCCACTGCTCGGCCGGCCCGAGCACCACGGCGAGGTCGGGATTCGCCTCCGCCGGCGCGTCGAGCACCCGGTCGACAGCATCCTCGGTGATGGCCGTGCCA
>JBJOMQ010000245.1:0-3512 GCA_046052275.1 Actinomycetota bacterium
CGGGCGATCGGTGGCCGACGTCTTCGGCGAGGTGATCAGGCCGCCGCTGTTCCCGATCACGCTCGCCCAGATGCCGGGCTCGCTCGGCTTTCACGACACTGGCGACTGCACGTTCGCGGTGGGCTCGGCAACGGTGACGTCTCGGCTCGTTCCCCACATCGGCCCGACGCTCGGGTATCGCGTCGAGTGGGGTGGCCGAAGCGTCGTCTACCTGAGCGACCACCAGCAGCCGCACGATGGATCGCATGCCCTCACTGATGGGGCGCGCGAACTGGTCGGCGGTGCCGATGTGCTCATCCACGACTCGCAGTTCACTCCGCACGAGTTCGCGTCGAAGTCGAACTGGGGCCACTGCACCATCGACTACGCAGTGTGGGTGGCCCTCGAGTGCGGGGTGGGCACACTCGTGCTCTTCCACCACGATCCGGGTCGCGCCGACAACGAGCTCGATGCGATCGCTGCGCGGGTTGCGGCAGAGGCCGGTGAGCATGGCCTGCGGGTCATCGCCGCGTACGAGGGCATGACGCTCGACGTGCCGCCCCTCGGTGCCGGGGCCCAGCCCTGAACGCACGCAGGGTCATCACGTGAGTGAGTGGATGGCTGTCGCCGCATCGGTGATTCTGGCCGCCGTATTCGTGGTGGCCTCCGTGACGAAGTTGGCGGCGCCGGCAGCGTGGGTGGGCCAGGCCGGGGGTCTAGGAGTGCCGCGCCCGATCGCGCTTGTCGTGCCGGTCGTAGAGGCTGTGCTGGGCGCGTGGCTGCTGGTGCAGTGGGAGCGCCGGGCGGCTGCCATCGTCGCTGCGGCGGTGATTGCTGCCTTCAGTGCGCTGATCATCGTCCGCCTTGCACAGGGTCGGCGACCGCCATGCGCCTGCTTCGGATCGCTCTCGGCTCGTCCACTCGGACCAGGCTCGCTCGTGCGCAACGCCGCGCTGCTGGCGGTGGCGTTGCTCGCGATGGCCTGACCCTGAGCCGCTGCTCAGTCGGCCTGGAGCTCGACGAGCAGGAAGGCGAGGGCTCGCGCTTCTTCTCGCCACGACTCGTAGCGCCCGCTCGGACCGCCGTGACCAGCGCCCATCTCGGTGCGGAGCAGCACGACGCGGTCGCCTGTGGTGACGGTACGCAGTCGGGCAGTCCACTTCGCCGGCTCGTGGAAGCTGACGCGCGGGTCGTTGAGTCCTGCGGTGATCAGCAATGCCGGATACGCGGCGGGAACGGTGTTGTCGTAGGGCGAGTAGGCGAGCATGTAATCGGCCGCTGGCGAGGCGCGCGGGTCGCCCCACTCCTCCCATTCGGTCACCGTCAGCGGCAGAGTGGCATCGCTCATCGTCGTCACCACGTCGACAAAGGGCACCTCGGCCACGGCTGCCCTGAACAGGTCGGGCCGCATCGTGATGCACGCGCCCACGAGCAGGCCGCCGGCACTGCCGCCGCGAACCGCCATCCGCGTGCTGTCGACGATGCCGAGTGTGGCGAGATGCTCGGCACAGGCGATCGTGTCGAGGAAGGTGTTGCGCTTGTGCTCGAACTTGCCGTGCAGGTACCAGGATCGGCCGAGCTCACCGCCGCCACGCGGGTGGGCGAGGGCCCACACTGCGCCTCGGTCGAGCAGGCTGAGGCGGGCGACGCTGAACCACGGTGGCAGCGATACCTCGTAGCTGCCGTAGCCGTAGAGGCACAGCGGCGCCGTGCCGTCGAGCGGCGTGCGTCGGTGGCGGACGATGTCGACCGGCACGAGCGTTCCGTCGTGTGAGGTTGCCCAGTGGCGCTCAGCGCAGTAGTCGTCGAGATCAACGCCGGGAACGGGCACCTGCTTCAGCACGGTGCGATCGGCTGCGCCACCGTCGACGCGCTCGATGTACACGGTGAGCGGTCGTGTCAGCGACTGGTAGGTGTAGCGCAGCGATGTCGACTGCCATTCTGGATTCAGTTCTAGTTCGACATCGTGCGGCTCGGGACCCAGGTCGATGTCTCTCGATGAGCCGTCGCGGAACACCACGCGCAGCCGCGGCTGGGCGTCGCTCCACTCGTGCAGGACGAAGTGCCCTTCGAAGGCATCGACCGAAGTGATGCGGCGGCCGTCGGCACCGGCGACGAGTTCGTGCCACTCGCCAGGGTCGCCCTCAGGGGCTGACATGACACGGAAGTCGACGGCGTCGAGGTTGGTGAGCACCAGCCAGCGGTCGCCCCAGTGCTCGAGGGAATACTCGACGCCATCGCGCCGTGCGGCCGCAACGCGGGCCGGTGCCGTCGGAGCGCCTGACGGGACGACGAGTGCCTCTGACGAGGTTCGGCTCGCCGACTCGATCACGACCCAGCGCCGGCTGCGGCTGAGCTCGACGGATACATAGAACCGCTCGTCGGGCTCGTCGAACACCACGACGTCATCTGACTGCGGTGTGCCGACCCGGTGCCGCCATACCTTCGAAGGGCGCATCTGCTCGTCGGGGGTGACGTAGAACAGCCATGTCGAGTCGGCTGACCACGCTGTGCCGCCCCATGTAGTGCCGGCGATCTCGTCGTCGAGATCGCGTCCGCTGTCGAGGTCGCGGATCCGCAGCGTGTACTCCTCGCTCCCGTCGGTATCGGCGCTCCATGCCAGCAGGCGATGTGCCTCGTCGATATCGAAGGCGTGGATCGAGAAGTATTCATTGCCCTCTGCCTCGACGTTCTCGTCGAGCAGCACCTCGCTCGTTGCGTCGTCGGCCGACCGGCCGCGGCAGTGGATCGGGTAACTCTTGCCCTCCACTGTGCGCGTGACGTACCACCACGGGCCATTGCGCACGGGTGCAGAGAGGTCGGTCTCCTTCACTCGCTGCTTGATCTCGGAGAACAGGGTGTCGACGAGCGTGCTGTGGCCGTCGAACCATGCGTCGGAGTAGGCGTTCTCGTCGCGCAGGTACCCCAGCGTGTCGGGATCCTCGCCCGGAGGAACCGGATCGGAGGCCAGGAGGGCCGCCAGGGTCCCCGTGACCAGCGGCTTGGTCAGGTCAACCTGATCGGGGCGCACCTTGAGGCCGCCACCATCGGACACATTCGGACCGATGACGATATCGTCACCAATGCGATGTTTCAATACGACAGCCAATACGTGATACTCCAGGTCACCGCGATGCATTTGTTCTGCGCTGACCCCTGTCTCACCGCTGCGGGCATTGATTGCATCGATCATGTCCGTGGCCGAGGTAAAACTTCCGTCCGGTCGGCTACCAGTGATCCGCACGCCATTGATTTCCAGCGGACGGCTCAGGTCCAGATTGTCAGTCGTCGTCGTGACATCACCCGTATCAGCGACATTGATCGCATCCACGAGATCGGCCACGTTCGCGAATGAACCCGCCGGCCCGGAACCGGTGATATCGACACCATTGAGCTTGAGCGACTTGGTCGCGAGGTTATCTCGATACTGTGCCCGTGTGATCTTGATTTCGGTGCTGGCACTGGCGGTGACGGGAGGCTCCAGCGTCTGGCCGACATCGTTCAGCCACGAGGCCATGTCCGACGCTTGCAAA
>JBJOMQ010000246.1:0-3495 GCA_046052275.1 Actinomycetota bacterium
GCGCTCTCGACCATCGGCAGCACGATCACCGAGCGCGCATACTCGACGGTGTCGATGTCGTGGGGCCGCACGCGGAACACGCCGTACGAGCGGCTGCCCTCGGGCATGTGCCGCACTGACGCGACGATCTGCCGGGCGGTGTCGGCCGACTCGCACATGGCAACGATGATGCCGTCGAGGCCCGCATCGAGGAGCCAGCCGATGAGATCGGGATCAGCCGACGGGATGCGTGCCATCACGGTGACCGGCCAGCGGCCGAGGCCTCGCACCGCATCGAGGACCTCGCGCCGGTCGAATGCGCCGTGCTGCACGTCGAGGACGATGGCATCGAACGCCCCGCTCGAGGCAGTGAGTTCGAGCAACTGGCCGTCGGGTATCGACACCCAGGCAAGCCGCCCGTAGGTGCCGGCATTCCACCGCTGGCGAAGGGTCTCGACGGTCATGGCAGGGCTCCTTGGCGGTCGCGGCGACGGATCAGTCGAAGTCGGCAGTGTCGGCGACGTCGACGCGGATGGGAGTGCACTTGGGGCCGTTGATGAAGCGTGGGCCGAGGTCCATCGAGCAGGACGTGACGACGAGGTGTAGGTCGATCTCGGCGCGCAGCACCACGTGGTCGCCCGCTGCACTCACGCACGGGGCACCCCCGATGTCGATGTTGTCGATCACCGGGGTGTTCTGGAACCAGTCGACAGGATCGGGCACCTCGGTGGGCGTCCAGCCGAATTGGTCGGCGCAGGTGCGGAAGTTCTCGTTGCAGCTCGGGTGGTATCCCTCGACGCCGTAGCGCCGGTAGAGCAGCGGATCGCATGCCCGCCACAGCATGTCGTGCACCCCGGGACTGCGGTCGTCGACGAAGGTCATGATCGGCTCGAAGCGATTGGTGAAGAACTGCTGGCCGGGTGCGGGGAACAGGCGCCGGTTCGCGCAGCGCGTGTGGCCGGCGCTGAGCCAGTGCGTCATGTCGGCCGATGACACGGCGAACATGTCGGCGATCTGGATGCCCTCGACGTCGGTGATGCGGATGTACTGGCCGCTGGCGACAGTGGTCCAGCCGCCGGAGTAGGCGGCGACCTCGATGGTGCGCACGGTTGGCCTCAGCGCTTGCCGGAGTAGCGGGGCTTGGCGAACACGGCGCGGACCTTCTGCTCGAAGTGCTCGAGGGGCAGCGTGTCGTACTGCGGGTCGAAGGCCTTCTGATCCCATTCGTCGGCGAAGCGACGGGCGAGCTCGTAGTGCGGGTGCCCCTCGTGCTGACGGCGGGCATCGGGGTCCATGCCGAAGTGGTGGTAGTAGTGCTTGCCCTGGAAATCCTGGTGGGCGGCGATCATGAAGTGCACCTCGGGGCGCACGTAGGGCTTCAGGATTGCTGCGGCGATCTCAGGATGGTTGGGCACGCTGACGGCCTTGCCCACGTCGTGGCACAGGGCCGCGACGACGACCTCGTCGTCGGCACCGGCCCGCTCGGCGAGCGTGGCGGTCTGCAGGCAGTGGGTGAGCTGGTCGGTGGCGAAGCCGTCGACGATCTCGTTGAGCGAGCGGAGCATGGCGAGCACCCGATCGGCGACCCGTCCCTGGTTGGCGGCGGTCTGCCGGCCGATCTCGAGCCACTCCTCCTGCGTCGAGGTGTCCATCGAGGTGAACGAGGCCTGGGGCATGGGCGAAGCGTAGGGGAGGGGGTGAGACCCATCAACCGCGCTGTGCGATGCTGCCGACATGACCGCCTACGCCGTGTTCGAGGTGACGATCAATGCCGAGGCCGACGAGGCCGCCCGGCGCGACTACGAGCGCTACCGGGCGGAGGTGCCGGCGATCATCGAGCAGTACGGGGGCCGCTACCTGGCGCGGGCGTGGGCCGGCTTCGATGTCGACGGCGGGCCTGCAGGCGATCGATTCCACCTGATCGAGTTCCCCGACGCCGAGCGCGCCCGTGCCTTCTGGGCGTCGCCCGAGTACGCCGCCATCTCGCATCTCCGCCACGGGTCAGCCAGCGTGCGAGCGGTGGTGCTGCACCCGCAGTGACGTTGGCCTCGTCTGATGTCACGCCGGGCCCGGGTGTGTGCGTCGTCGGCCGACCGGACTGGAACGAGGACACGACATGGGACTTCTGAGCGTGGTGTGGGCGTATCGGCGCGGGAAGCGCACGGCTCGGCGGCGCGTCGAGGCCGAGCGCGAGGCGGAGCTCGACGAGCTCACCGAGGTGTGCGACAACTGCGGCTACATGCGGATGCAGCACGACGACAGCGGCCGCTGCCCGTCGTACTGATCGCCCGACGCAGATGTCGGTCGGCTGAGCGGCCGGGCAGCGGTCAGCCGACGGCGGCGGCGACCCGGCCCTGGTAGTAGGCGACGGCCTGCTCGTGGCGGGGCGACAGCGGCCCTGGCGTGTAGGCGCCGGCGGCGAAGTTGCGCTGGATGTCGGCACACACGCCGACGTCCTCGTGCACGACGGCCACGTTGCTGCTGACCGTGCCGGCCCTGAACTCGGCTGCGCTGTCGCCGGCGTCCTCGAACCAGAAGTCGTAGAGCTGCTCGGTGCGGTCGACCGCGAGGGGGTTGATCCTCGAGGTGTTGATCCCGCCCTGGAACAGCGACAGGGTCCAGTTGGGCCACATCCACAGCCACATGCCCTTGTAGAAGAGTCCCGGCCGCGGCGGCGCCGTCATGCGGATGTAGTTGTCGTGCACCGTGGTCTCGAACTGGCGGAAGTCGATGGCGTCGAAGAAGGCAGGGTGGATGCCCGGGATGTGGTACCCCTCGACGAAGTTGTCGGTGTACACCTTCCAGTTGGCATCGAACTCGACCCGGGCGGTGTCGGTGGCGGTGTAGCGCTCGATCGGCTCGTCGGCGAGCTGCTCGGGCAGCCCGCCCAGCTGATCGAGCAACGACTCGACCGGGTCGAGCGCCACGAACAGCAGGCCGCGCCACTGGTCGACATGCGCAGGCTCGAGCGGCCAGTCGTCGAGGCGGAAGTCGGGGTCGTCGCCGAAGTGCGGGGCGGCGACGAGGGCGCCGCGGTCGTCGAACACCCAGTGGTGGTAGGGGCAGCGGATCGTGCCGCACGTGCCCGTGCCGACGGGCAGCAGGGTGGCGCCCCGGTGACGGCACACGTTGCGAAATGCCCTCAGCGTCCCGTCGGCGCCGCGCACTGCGATCACCTTGGCGCCGGCGATGTCGACTGATGCGTAGCTGCCGGGGCGCTCGACTGCCGCAGCCGGCCCGGCGTAGTTCCATGCCCGGCTGAAGATCGCTGCCCGTTCGCGCTCGAAGAGTTGTGGATCGACGTAGAAGCGCGGCTCGAGGTTGCGCATGCGGCCGAGTCTGCTCCGAGGCGCGAGCTGGGGCAAGGGTTCGCGGGGTCGACGGCGTCTGCGAAGCCGACACGCGGGTCGGTGCGCGACGGCCAGTCGGCGGCCTAGATGGCGCTGCGGGTGGTGTCGGAGCGCTCGTCCATCGGGGTCGGGCGGCACTCGTGGCACCGGTTCAGATTCCGTACCG
>JBJOMQ010000247.1:0-3494 GCA_046052275.1 Actinomycetota bacterium
CCACCAAGAACGTCCGGCCCGCCGACGTGAAGCTGTTGCCCACGTCGTCGACCTGGGTCACCTTCACCGTCCACGTCCCGTCAGTCAACGTGGCTGCGGTGTGCGACCACGCACCCGTTGTCACGTCGATGTTGCTCACCGTCCGGAACGCCGCACCCGACGTGTCCGTCCCCTTCCAGAACTCCAGCGACACCTTCGCCACGTCACCCGTCGCCGACGTCGCCGTACCCGAGATCACCGGCGTCGCCGTCTTCAACTTCGCATCCGCCGCCGGCACCAAAATCGCCGCCGTCGGGGCCGTCGTGTCGAGGGTGAAGGTCACCTGCGACGACGCCCCAGTCGATGGGGTGGACGTGTTGAGGGCGACGTCGCCCTGCGTCACCGTCACCGTGTAGGTGCCGTCACTGAGCGTCGCGGCAGTCGCCGTCCACGTCGCCGAAGTTCGGGTCGGGGTGATCGTTTCCTTCAGGGTTCCCGTGGTTCCGGTCCCCTCATAGATCTTCACCGTCACCGTCGAGTTGTCCGCCGAGGTGCCGAGGGCACCGATGCCCCCGATGGCTGCGTTGCCGGCGGCACCGCTGAACGTCGGAGTGGAGGTACGGAGGCGCTGTGAAGCGGTGGGAGCCGTGATGGTCGGGGCCGGTGCGGTGCGGTCGATCACCCAGGTGTGAGACACGGTCCTGACGTTCCCTGCGAAGTCAGTCGCCTTCACCGTGAAGGTATGGCTGCCCTCACCGAGCGGGCCTGCGTAGGTGCGGGTCGTGGTGCACGGGAGTTCGGCCCCATCGTCGAGTTTGCAGGTCACCGTGTTGATCCCCGAGGCCACAGGGCTGTTGGCGTCGCTTCGGGTCCACGCGAAGTAGGCCGACTGCGCCTGCTCATAGGCGAGGAGGTTTGCACCGGAACTGCTGACCTTTCGCTGCGTGATGGTCACAGTCGGTGCAGTGGTGTCGACGATCACGTAGATCGAACCTGACGTACCGGAGTTGAACAGCGAGTCCGTCTCCGTGGCGACGATTCGATACTGATTCGGATCCAGCGCGGCGTCGAGCGTGATCGAATATGTCCCCTTCGTCGAGTCGAGGGGATCCATCGTGACGGTGCCGGACTTCGACACGACGAGGGTGTCTGACGGGTCGTAGACGTCCACAGTCACCGTCATGTCAGCGCCAGGCGTTGCGCTACCGGAGATGGTGAGCAACCCATCGTTGGTGTTGAAGCCGTCAACCGGTGATGTGATCGTGACCACCGGCGTGACGGTACGGATCGTCCACGTGTGACTCGCCGTGGTGCTCAGGTTCCCCGCCTTGTCGTAGGCACGCGCCGAGAAGGTGTGGGAACCGTCGGCTAGGCCGTCGTAGTCCTTCGGTGAGGTGCAGGTCGCCCAGTCGCCGCTGTCGAGCTTGCACTCGATGTAGTCCGGGGTCGAGCCGGTATCGGTCACGGTGATCTGGAACGAGACCGAGTTGCCCGAGGTGAGCTCCGGCGGCTTGTTGAAGAGCTGCACGATGGGCTTCGTGAAGTCGACGAGGAACGTGCGTGCCGGCGAGTAGCCGGTGTGCCCGACGCTGTCGCCCTGCTCTGCGCGGGCTGTGTACGTGCCGTCGGCGAGCGTTGCTGCGTCCACGGTGTATGCACCAGTGGCCGGATCGACAGCGACGCCAGTGAGCGTCTGCACCACGCTGCCGCCGGTGCCCGAGCCGGAGAAGATCTTCACCGTCAGCGTCGAATTGTCGCCAGCGGTGATCCCGGCAACGCCGGCAAGCGTAGGCGTGGTGTCGTTCGTGACGTACGTGGCGCCCTTCAGGGTGCCCGGCTGCGTCAGCGTCACGCTGGGATCGTTCAGGTCGACTCGCCAGGTGTACGACGCCACGGAGAAGTTGCCAGCCTCGTCGGTCACCTTGATCCGCACGGTGTGCTCGCCGTCAGTGAGCGACGACACGGTGTACGTGGTGCCGCTCGTGCAGTCCCCGTAGGTCACGGCATTGTCGAGCGAGCACTCGGTGGTGGCGATACCGGAGCCCCCGTCGGACTTCGTGAATGCGAAGGTCACGCTCGTGGTGTCCTTCAGCGGATTGGCGGGCTTTGAGGCGTCGGTGATGGCCACCGCGGGAGGAGTCGTATCGACGAGCCACTCATGCGTCGTGAAGCTCGAGTTCCCGGCGAGGTCGGTGACCGTCACCTTGAACGTGTGCGTGCCGTCGGAGAGCTCGCTGTACGAGGCCGTCCCTGCATCCTTGCAGTCGGTGGCGGTCTCGGCATCCATCTGGCAGGTCACGGTCGCAACCCCAGTCGCCACCGCACCGCTGTCGGCGTCCTCGACAGAGAACACGAAATAGGCGGTCTTCACCTTCGACTTTGCCGCGAGTGCAGCGCCGCCCGACGCCTGGAGCTTCGACCCGATCGTGGCGGTTGGCGCAGCGATGTCGACGACAAACGTGATGGATGACGAGAAGCCCGTGTTCCCCGCCGCATCGCCTTGCGATGCTCGCGCGGTGTAGCGACCCGCCGGGAGGTTCGCGCTCGGCGAGACGGAGTAGACGCCTGTTGACGGATTACGCGTCGCTGTCAGCGTGTCTGCCACAGTGCCCGAGGCGTTCGCGCCGTTATAGATCGTCACCGTCACAGTTGCCGAGTCGAGACTCTCAGCCGCAGAAGCGTCCTGATCGATGATTCCCGCAACGCCGGAGAACGTCGGCTTCTGGTTGTTCGTGTTCGTGCCGTTTGTCGGCGCAGTGAGCGACACGATTGGATCCGTGCGGTCGACGAACCACGTCGACTCCGCAATGGCGCTCTCATTCCCGGCGTCGTCCACTGCCTTCACGCGGAAGGTGTGCGTTCCCTGCGGCAGCGAGCTGTAGTCCTTCGCAGTCAACGAACCGCAACTCGCGTACGCGGCACCGTCGAGGGAGCACATTGCAGAGGCCACCCCAGCGGGAACTATCGGGCCGGTGGTGTCCGGATCTGGATCAGCCGTGGAGAACGTGAAGTACACGGTGGTCGAATTCGTCGGCGAGTTGAGAGTCGCCCCGTCGGACGCCGTCTTGCGGGCCGTGATCGAGACCGTCGGGATCGTCGTATCGACCAGCCACGGGTGCGTTGCCGAGGTCGAGTTGCCCGCTGCGTCGGTCACGGTCACGGTGAATGTGTGGTTGCCCTCGGTGACACTCGGGTACCACGCAGTACCTGCCGTCTTGCAGTCGACCGGCGTAGCCGAGTCGAGCTGGCATGTCACCGTTGACACGCCAGTAGCTACTGCACCGCCCAACGGATCGGCAACGGTGAAGGCGAAGAAGGCAGTCGTCACCTTCGACTTCGCGGCCAGCGCTGCGCCGTTCTCGGCCTGCAGCGTGGAGGTGATCGTGACAGTGGGCGGCGTGATATCCACCACGAAGGTCACCGGAGCCGAGTAACCCGTATTGCCCGCCTCATCGAGCTGCACCGCCCGGGCCGTGTACCGGCCCGGGGCAAGGTCGCTGGACGGCGCGATCGAG
>JBJOMQ010000248.1:0-3488 GCA_046052275.1 Actinomycetota bacterium
GCCCAGGACTTCGTGCGCTACGTGATGCACGTCCAGGTGGTGCGCAAGGACGCCCCGCAGCAGACGGTGCAGAACCTTCAGCAGACGTCCAGCGACGATGTGCCCTCGGGCGGCTTCGCGGCAGCGAGCATGGCTGCGGGGCTGGATCCGGCTGCGGCCGCAGCGACACATCGCCAGGTCTCCGAGCGCATGGCGGCCGCGGCCCCGGCGCAGAAGACGGTCGTGAAGGACGAGTGGTCGAAGACATCGCGAAATGCGCCGTGCCCCTGCGGGAGTGGCAAGAAGTTCAAGATGTGCCACGGCTCGAACGCGTGAGCCTGGCCGATGCGCGACTTCACCGACGACCTGCGCGATCTGCGCCGCCGACTCGGCGAGGCTGAGGGCTACCTCAAGATCGGCGCCAGTCGCTCGCGACTCGCCGAGCTCGAGATGGAGGTGTCGCGTCCCGACCTGTGGGACGACCCCGAGCTCGCAAAGCGGGTGAATGCTGAGTACGCCAACATCAAGGCCGACATCGACACCTTCAACGGGCTCAGCAGCGAACTCGAGGACACCGAGGTGCTCCACGAGATGGCCCGCGAGGTCGACGACGAGAGCCAGGAGCCCGACCTCGCCGCAGCGGTCGGACGCATCGACCAGCAGCTCCGGCAGCTCGATCTGCGCAGTCTCTTCACCGGCGAGCACGACGAGGCCGACTGCATCGTGCAGATCAATGCCAAGGACGGCGGCGTCGATGCCCAGGACTGGAGCGAGCTCCTGCTGCGCATGTACAGCCGATGGGCCGAGCGCCGTGGCTTCGCCGTCGAGGTCGACGAGATCAGCGAGGGTACCGAAGCGGGCATCCTGTCGGCCGAGTTCACCATCACGGGTCGATACGCCTACGGCCTGATGACGAGCGAGCGCGGCACGCACCGGCTGGTTCGCATCAGTCCGTTCGACAACCAGGGCCGCCGGCAGACGAGCTTTGCTGCGGTGCAGGTGTGGCCGGTGATGGACGCACCCGACGTCGACATCAACGAGAGCGACGTGCGGATGGAGGTATTCCGCGCCAGCGGTGCAGGGGGCCAGCACGTCAACAAGACCTCGTCGGCTGTGCGGCTCATCCACGAGCCCACTGGTCTCGTCGCAAGCAGCCAGGAAGAGCGCAGCCAGCTGCAGAACCGCGAGAAGGCGATGAATCGCCTGAAGGCCATGCTCGCAGCGAAGATCGAGGAGGAGCATGAGGCCGAACTGGCCCGCATCGCCGGCCGGCAGGCGCAGGTCGGGTGGGGCAGCCAGATCCGCTCGTACGTGCTGCAGCCCTACCAGATGGTGAAGGACCTGCGCACCGAGGTGGAGACGAGCCAGGTAGACGCAGTGCTCGACGGATCACTCGACGAGTTCATGGAGGGCTTCCTGCGGTGGCGCCGCCGCGAGGCCGAGTGAGTGAACTACCGTTGTCCTGCCCGCCAGTAGCCGGACGGCCTGCCGGGACTGAGACCTTCCGCCGATGATCAGCCTCCGCAACGTCACCAAGCACTACTCGACCGAGGTCACCGCGCTCCGCGACGCCACCTTCGACGTCGCCAAGGCCGAGTTCGTCTTCCTCGTCGGGCCGTCGGGCTCAGGAAAGAGCACCCTCCTGCGGCTGATGAACCGCCAGGAGCGCCCCGAGCGGGGCTCGGTGTGGGTGGCCGGCCGCGACATCAACGACATGCCCGACAGCAAGGTGCCGCACCTTCGCCGCAACATCGGCAACATCTTCCAGGACTACAAGCTGCTGCCGAACCGCACGGTGTTCGAGAACGTGGCGTTTGCCCTCGAGGTGATCGGCCGGCCCCGGCACCAGATCCGCCAGCAGGTGCCGGCGGTGCTCGACCTCGTCGGCCTCGGCGGCAAGCAGGAGCGCTTCCCGCACCAGCTGTCGGGCGGCGAGCAGCAACGTGTGTCGATCGCCCGCGCCTTCGTCAATCGGCCGCTCATCCTTCTTGCCGACGAGCCCACCGGCAACCTCGATCCGGCCACGGGTGAAGGCATCATGCGGCTGCTCGATCGGATCAACAAGACCGGTACCACCGTGGTGATGGCCACGCACGACCAGCGCATCGTCAACATGATGCGCAAGCGAGTGATCCAGCTCGATCGAGGCGTGATCGTCCGCGATCAGGCCAGGGGCGTCTACGAATGATTTCCCGCGCCAGATACATGCTCCGCGAGATGTGGGCGAGCATGACGCGCAACGTCACGCTCACGTTCGCTGCGGTGCTGACGGCGACGATCTCGCTGCTGCTGTTCGGCATCACGCTGCTCATCCAACGCGGATTCGACAACCAGCTCGTCTACTGGTCTGACGGTGTCGAGATGATCGTGTACGTCGAGCACGGATATACGGCCGACTCGCCTGAGGTGCAGCTGATCCAGGGCGAGCTACTTCGCCAGACGACGGTGGTGGAGTCCGTCGACTACTGCGACGAGGCGTGCTCGTCGGAGGTGGCTACCACGCTGTTCGCCACCGACCCCGACGCCCTGCAGCAGTTGCTGCCGGTGATCCCGTCGTTCTTCAAGGTCACCCCGGTCGACAAGGACTCGAGCGAGGTGCTGCGGGCCCTGAAGGATTCATTCGACAGTCTCCCTCACGTCACCGAGGTACGCACTCCGGACGAGGCCGTTGCCGTGCTCGGCGAGCTGAAGGGATTCTTCGGGGTCCGCACGCTGGTGATGTCGTTCGTGCTCCTGTTCGCCTCGGCGCTGCTCATTTGGAACACCATCCGCACAGCGATGTTCGCCCGCCGGCGCGAGATCGAAGTGATGAAACTCGTCGGCGCAACCAACTGGTTCATCCGGCTGCCGTTCATGCTCGAGGGTCTCGTGCAGGGCCTTGCCGGCGGGCTGCTGGGTGGCCTTGGCATGCTGTTCATCAACCGCGACTGGACCAACGGCGTCAGCAACTTCCCGGCCGAGTCGGGCCTTGAGGCGTTCGTCGTCACCGACGGCTATCCGTACTGGGTCTGGCTGATGATGCTGCTGGTGGGCGCCGCAGTGGGTGCAATCGGATCCGGCACGGCGGCGAGCAAGTTCCTCGACGTCTGACCGGAAGGCGTGGGGCGGATACCGTCTCGACATGGACTACTCGCAGATCCGCTACGAGGTCGTGGACCGCGTCGCCACGATCACGCTCGACCGGCCCGATCAGCTGAATGCGTTCACCGGCACGATGCTGCGCGAGTTGCTCGATGCCTTCGACCGTGTCGATGCCGACGACGACGTACGGGCGGTGATCGTCACAGGTGCGGGACGAGCATTCTGCGCTGGCGCCGACCTGTCGGCGGGTGGTGAGACCTTCTCGGCGGGCGGCAGCGACGAGATGACCCGCGCCGGGGTACCGCGCGATGGCGGCGGCATCGTGACCCTTCGCATCTTCGAGTGCTCGAAGCCGGTGATCGGTGCCATCAACGGGCCGGCGGTCGGCGTGGGAATCACGATGACGCTGCCGATGGACATCCGCCTCG
>JBJOMQ010000249.1:0-3486 GCA_046052275.1 Actinomycetota bacterium
GGGCGACACGCCAGTTCGCCAGAGTGACAGCGGCCCCTTCGACGGATCGAAGGGGCCGGGTGGTATCTGCCATACGGGTGGAGGTGAGGGGAATTGAACCCCTGGCCTCAACAGTGCGATTGTTGCGCTCTGCCAACTGAGCTACACCCCCGTTGGGAGCGCCGAGTGTAGCGGTCGATCAGGCTGCGTGGTACCAGCCGGGGCTGGTGTCCGAGCGGCTCGCCTCGATGTTGCGCAACTGGGCGAGCTTGTAGCAGTAGCCGCAGAGCGCGAAGAACGCGATGCCGAACGTCCAGGTCATGGCGCCGGCCTTGGTGGTGGCGGCGAGGAATCCGCTGACGGCGGTGGTGAGCACCAGCACGAACAGCACGTTGGCACGGCGACGACGCTGCATCTCGCGGGCGCTCACCCGGTGCAGGTGCGCCTGGCGGTGCGCCTGCTGCGGACGGCGCTGCGCTGCCGGCCGGCGCGGAGCCTGCGCGAGCGGGCGGGCCATGCCCCGCACCGACACGGTGCGAGTGGGAACCGACCGTTCGAGCGTGGAGAGCTGGCGGCGGAAGTCGGAGACCGACGAGTTGGGCCGGTTGTCGACCCGGTTGCGCATCAGCGGCGGCACGAGCACCGCAGCCCAGACGCCAAGGACGGTGATGAGCACGACGTTCTGCACGTCAGGCCTCCGTCCGGGTCGTGTCGTGGGTGCTGCGCATGGGTGAACTCGTCGTGAACGGCCGGTATGCCGGACCCGTCTGGGGACCGCCACACCGTATCTGCTTCGTTACGGTTCTACTACATTCGTGACGGAATCAGCAACAACCCCGGTCTCCCGGCGGTACGTGCCCGACCGGCCCCCGGTCTTCTCCCACAGGGCGATATCGCCGATCACCATGCCCTTGTCGGCCGATTTGCACATGTCGTACACCGTCAGGCAGGCCACGGCGCACGCATGCAGGGCCTCCATCTCCACACCGGTGCGCTCGACGGTCTCGACCTGCACCTCCACCTCGAGGTAGTCCTCGCCGAGGTCGAAGTTCACCGAGACGGCCCCCACCAGCAGCGGATGGCAGAGCGGGATCATGTCGGACGTGCGCTTGGCCGCCTGGATGGCGGCCACCCGGGCCACGGCCAGCACGTCGCCCTTCTTCACCTCGCGATTGGCGATGGCCGTCGTGGTGGCCGCCTGCATGTGCACCCGCCCCCGCGCCACAGCCCGACGGTGCGTCGGCTCCTTGGGCGTGACATCGACCATCCGGGCCCTGCCGAGCGGGTCGAGGTGAGTGAAGGTGAGATCGCTCATGGGCCTGCATAGCCTAACTGGGTGACTGCGCTCGGGCCGCCGGGGCGACGCCTCAGCTACCACTGGATCGTGGCCGGCGCCGCCTTCATCGTGCTGATGGGCGCCGCTGGCACCCGCAGCGCTCCCGGGGTGCTGATCGACCCACTGCGCGAGGAGTTCGGCTGGAGCCGCGCCACGGTCGGCCTCGCTGTGAGCATCAACGTGCTGCTCTACGGATTCATCGGCCCGTTCGCCGCCGCCCTCCAGCAGCGGTTCGGACTGCGGCGCGTCACCTCGATCGCCCTGGTCGTCATCGCCGTCGGCAGCACGCTGACGACACAGATGAGCCAGCCGTGGCACCTGTACCTGCTGTGGGGCCTCATCGTCGGTGTTGGCTCGGGGTGCATGGCAACGGTGTTCGCCAGCACTGTCGCATCGAGGTGGTTCGTCACCCATCGCGGCATCGTCACGGGCGTGCTCACCGCCGGCGGTGCCAGCGGCCAACTGGTGTTCCTGCCCGTGCTGGCCGGTCTCGCCGACGGCCGTGGCTGGCAATGGGTAGGCATCGTCGTCGGCGTCAGCGCCATCTCGATGGTGCCGCTCGTGCTGCTTGTCCTGCGCGACCGGCCCGAGGACATCGGGCTGCGACCGTACGGAGCACTCGACGACCTGCCGCCGCCAGCACGCGGCGGCAATCCCATCCGCGCCGCATTCAGTGCATTTGCCGATGCCCGCCGGTCTGGGACGTTCTGGCTGCTGTGGGGCAGCTTCGCAGTGTGCGGCCTCAGCACGTCGGGCCTCATTCAGACGCACTTCATCTCGGCAGCACACGGGCACGGCATGTCGAGCACCACCGCCGGCACGTACCTGGCGATGATCGGGATCTTCGACATCATCGGAACGATTGCCAGCGGGGCCTTCACCGACCGCTTCGACGCGAGACGCCTGCTCTGCGCCTACTACCTGCTGCGCGGCCTCAGCCTGTTCGTACTCGACCCAGCCCTGGCCCATGGCGGCGGAGGGCTGTTCGGCTTCATGGTGTTCTACGGACTCGACTGGGTTGCCACCGTGCCGCCCACCGTGGCCCTGTGCGTGCAGCACTTCGGTCGGGACCGCGGCCCTCTCGTCTACGGCTGGGTGTTCGCCGGCCACCAGGTGGGCGGTGCGGTCGCCGCATGGGGCGCAGGCTGGCTGCACGACGCCACCGGCAGTTACCGCATCTCGTTCGTGATGGCGGGAGTGGCGTGCCTTGTTGCATCGCTCGGCGTGCTGCGCATTGCGTCGCCGCCCGAGCCCGCCGCTGCGGGCGCGCCGGTACTGCAAGACTCGAGCGCATGACACCTCGCCCCACCATCCTCGACGGCGGCATGGGTCGCGAGTTGCTGCGCATCGGCGCGCCGTTCCGCCAGCCGGAGTGGTCGGCGCTGGCACTCACCGAGGGACCCGACCGTGTCGTCGAGGCGCACCGCAACTTCATCGACGCCGGCGCCGCAGTAATCACGTCGAACAGCTACGCCGTCGTGCCGTTCCACATCGGCGCCGAGCGATTCGCCGCCGAGGGACGTTCGCTGGCCGACATCGCCGGTCGCCTGGCCCGCACGGCAGCATCGGGCGCACCCCACGAGGTGCGCGTCGCCGGCTCGCTGCCGCCGCTGTTCGGGTCGTACGAGCCCGACCTCTTCGACGCTGCCGCCGCACCCGACATCATCGACCCCCTCATCGATGGGCTCCGCCACCACGTCGACCTCTGGCTCGCCGAGACACTCGGATCCATCACCGAGGCCTACGAGGTTCGGCGGGGTCTCGACCGTGCTGGCGACACCAAACGCCTCTGGATCAGCTACACGCTGCACCGCAGCGACGAGGGGCGAATCATGTCGGGCGAATCGGTGGCCGACGCCACGGCCGCCGCACTCGACCTCGGCGCCACGGCCGTGCTCTTCAACTGCAGCCCCGCTGAGATGATCACCGCTGCCGTGCGAATCGCCGTGACACTGGCCGGCACCGCAGCGGCCGTCGGCGGATACGCCAACCGCTTCGTCGCCCACCACAACGAAGAGGTCAGTGCTGCAAACGACGGACTGTCGCGGTTCCGCGACGACCTCGACCCCGCTGCGTACTGCGAGATGGCCGACCAGTGGATCAACGACGGCGCCTCGATCGTCGGCGGCTGCTGCGGCATCGAGCCCGCCCACATCGCCGCCCTTGCGGCG
>JBJOMQ010000250.1:0-3455 GCA_046052275.1 Actinomycetota bacterium
ATCGCCACCACGTCGCTCGTCGGCGGCCAGTGGCAGAAGCAGGACGGCGGCGAGTACCCGTTCGATCTCCTGGTGACGAACAACAGCCTGTCGCCCGAGATCCCGCTGACCGGCGAGCTCAAGCCGCTCGCCTGATACCACCATGCTGCTCGACGTCATCGACGTCTCCAAGCGCTTCGGCGGACTCCAGGTCATCCACGACTTCTCCTTCCAGTTGACGGAAGGCGAGGCACTGGGGATCGTGGGGCCCAACGGCGCCGGCAAGACAACGCTGCTCAGCCTCGTGTCGGGCGACCATCGCTCCGACAGCGGACGCATCCTGCTCGACGGCACCGAGATCGCCTCGATGCCAGCGCACCAGCGATGCAGGCGGGGCATCGGCCGCACCGCGCAGATCCCGCGACCATTCGAGGGACTCACGGTGTTCGAGAACGTCCTCGTCGGCAGCACATTCGGCTCGGCCGACCGCCTCCGGACCTCGAGTCCGGAGGCGGCGGCCGTCGCCGCGCTCGAGCAGTCGCGGCTGCTCGACAAGGCCAACGTCGTTGCGGGGGCGCTTACCCTGCTCGACCGCAAGCGCCTCGAGCTGGCGCGGGCGCTCGCCACCCAGCCACGACTGCTGCTGCTCGACGAGATCGCCGGCGGGCTCACCGAGGCCGAGGTGCTCGAACTCGTCGACACCATCAAGTCGATCCGCTCGACCGGCGTCACCATCGTGTGGATCGAGCACATCATGCACGCCCTGCTTCGAGTCGTCGACCGGATGATGGCAGTCGACGCAGGACGCAAGCTCATCGAGGGCGATCCGCACGAGGTCATGAGCTCCGATGCGGTTCGCTCCGTCTACCTTGGCGACGAACTCGAGGGGAAGGCGGGCTGATGGCCGACGCAATGCTGCGGGTCGACGGCGTCGACGTCGTCTACGGCGACTTCCAGGCGCTGTTCGGCATCACCCTCCACGTCGACGCTGCCGAGACCGTGTCGATCATCGGCGCCAACGGTGCCGGCAAGAGCACCCTGCTGAAGGCGATCTGCGGACTCGCCACCGTCCGCAGCGGCACGATCTCGTACAAGGGAGCCGATGTCGCTGCGATCGCCGCCCACCGCCGCGTGTCGGCCGGCATCGCCATGGTGCCGGAGGGCCGGCGGATCTTCCCGTCGCTGACAGTCGAGGAGAACCTCGCCGTCGGCGCCCACACGGCGCGCAAGGGTCCGTGGCACCGCGATGCCGTGCTCGCCGCGTTCCCTCTGCTCGAGCGGCTCCGCAAGCGCAACACCGACGGTCTCTCGGGCGGCGAGCGCCAGACTCTCGCAATCGGCAGGGCCCTCATGTCGAACCCCGACCTGCTGCTGCTCGACGAGGTCTCGCTCGGACTGGCGCCCATCGTCGTGAAGCAGGTCTATGAGGCCATCCCCGCCGTGAAGGCACAGGGCACCACCGTGGTGGTCGTCGAGCAGGATGTCAATCAGGCCCTTGCCGTGGCCGACCGCTTCTACTGCCTGCTCGAGGGGCGTGTGTCGCTGAGCGGCACGGCGGGCTCGGTCGCCAAGCAGGACATCACCGACGCCTACTTCGGCCTGTCGTCCGTCGAGGGAGGCCACTGATGGTGTGGGTCAACGCCGTCGTGCAGGGCATCCTGCTGGGCGGCCTCTTCGCGCTGTTCGCCACCGGCCTGTCGCTCGCCTTCGGCGTCATGCGCTTCGTCAACCTCGCGCATGGCGACGTGGCGATCGCGGCCGCCTTCCTGTGCATGTCGGTGAGCGAGGCGCTCGGCTGGAACCCGCTCGTGTCGCTCGCTGTCGTGCTGCCCGTCTCGTTCGTCGTGGGCTATGTGCTGCAGCGACTCGTCTTCGACCGCACGGTCGGCGTCGACCCTGCGTTCCAGATTGTCACCACGTTCGGGCTCAGCGTCGTGCTGCAGAACCTCATCTACGAGAAGTACACGGCCGACTCGCAGGGGCTCGACGTGAAGGCGCTCGAGACCGCCGGCTTCGAGGTGAACAGCACCATCACCATCGGCTGGCTGCCGCTGATGACGCTCATTGCCGCAGTCGTCGTTCTCTCGGCACTCGCACTGTTCATGAAGCGGACCCGTACCGGTCGCGCCTTTCGCGCCACCAGCGACGATCCCGAGGCGGCGCGGCTGATGGGCATCGACATCAGGCGCGTCTGGGCGGTGGCCATGGCACTTGCCTTCGCCACGGTGGCATTGGCAGGCGTGCTCTACGGGGCCCGTTCGTCGTTCGACCCGTTCGTCGGCCCGGCCCGCCTCATCTACGCCTTCGAGGCGGTCATCATCGGCGGCCTCGGCTCGCTCTGGGGAACACTCATCGGCGGCATCGTGCTGGGCGTCGCGCAGGCGATCGGCCGCCAGGTGAATCCGCAGTGGGGCGAACTCGCCGGTCACGCCGTGTTCCTGGCGGTACTCGTCGTGCGGCCGACAGGCCTGTTCGGAAAGGGGCAGCTGCGATGAGCACCGTCACGATCCAGCGCGGCACGTGGACGAGTCGCGTCTTCCTCGCAGCCGCGACGGTCGTGGTGGGAGTGCTCGCCTTCATGCCGGTGTGGGGCGAAGCGGGCACGCAGCGGAAGATGATCGAACTGTTCACCCTCATCGCCGTGGCGCAGATGTGGAACCTGCTCGCCGGATTCGCCGGCCTGGTGTCGGTGGGGCAGCAAGCATTCGTCGGACTCGGCGCCTATGCGATGGTCGCGTTCATCAACGTGCAGGGACTCGACCTGTACCTGTCGGTGCCGCTGTCTGCCGTGGCCGTCGCCGTCATCAGCGTGCCGATCGCCTTCGTCGCCTTCCGGCTCCGCGGCAGCTACTTCGCCATCGGAACCTGGGTGATAGCCGAAGTGGTCAGCTTGGTGATCCTCCAGCAGAACTCGCTCGGTGCGGGCAACGGCGTGTCGATCGACGTGAAGGGCTCCGACCTCGAAACCCGCCAGAACGTCACCTACTGGCTGGCCCTCGTGGTCGGCGCAGGAGCCGTCCTGCTGGCCTATCTGATCCTGCGGTCGCGTCTCGGACTGCAGATGCAGGCCATCCGCGACAACGAGGGCGGCGCGAAGGGCCTCGGTGCCAACATCTACCGAACCAGGTTCATCGTGTGGGTGGTGGCAGCCTTCTGGACCGGTCTCGCCGGCGCCGTGTTCTACCTCGCCAACCTGCGAGTGCAGCCGAAGGACTCGTTCAGCGTGGCGAACTGGGTGGCGCCCATCGTGGTGATCGTCGTCATCGGCGGCATCGGCACCATTGAGGGACCGATCATCGGTGCGCTGCTCTACTACTTCCTCCGCGACTACTTCAAGGAATACGAGACCTGGTACCTGATCGGCAGTGGCGTGGCTGCCGTGCTCGCAGCGCTGTACATGCAGCCCGGGCTGTGGGGCCTCGTGAAGCGCCGCTTCGGCATCGACCTCTTCCCAATTCGCCGCCGACTCGTTCGGT
>JBJOMQ010000251.1:0-3343 GCA_046052275.1 Actinomycetota bacterium
GGCATCTCGACTGCTGCGGGTATTCCCGACTTTCGCGGTCCGAACGGCGTCTGGACGAAGAACCCTGGCGCCGAGAAGGCGTCGACGATCGCTCACTACCTCGCCGATGAAGAGACGCGGCAGTGGGCGTGGCAGCGGCGGGTGCAACTGGCCGACCTCTCGCCGCAGCCGACGGCAGCCCATCTGGCGCTGCTGCACCTTGAGCAGCGTGGTGTGCTGGTGGGCCTCGCCACGCAGAACATCGACGGCCTGCACCACGCAGCCGGCAGCGATCCTTCGCTTGTGCACGAGGTGCATGGCAGCAACCGGTTGTCGCACTGCGTGTCGTGCGGCGGGGAGTGGCCGACGTCGGTGTTCCTCGACCGGGTGCGCGCCGGTGAGGCTGATCCGCCGTGCGCCGACTGTGGCGGCATCGTGAAGCCGGCAGTGGTGTTCTTCGGCGAGATGCTGCCGCGTGCGGCCCTCGATGCGTCGATGGCGGCAGCAGAGGCGTGCGACGTGCTGCTGGCAGCGGGCACCACCCTGGGCGTGGGGCCGATCAACGCGATGGTGCCGAGGGCGAAGCGGTTCGGCGCGTCAGTGGTGATTCTCAACGACAGCCCCACCGAGATGGACGGCCATGCCGATGTCATCGTGCGAGGCGACATCCAGCAGGTGCTGCCGGCCGTTGTGGGCGGGTGACCCGGGCACCCGCAGAATGTCGTAAATCCCGACTGAATGGGTAGGATTTCGGGCATGGCCACCTTCCGAGACCTGCTCAGTGCGGCGAAGTCGCAGATCACCGAGATCGACACCTCGGCCGCTGCCGATGCGATTGCTGCCGGCGCCGTGGTGCTCGACGTGCGCGAGCCCGACGAATACGACCAGGGTGCGCTCGCCGGCGTGATCCACATTCCGCGCGGGCATCTCGAGGCCCAGATCGAGAACCGCATCCTCGACCGCAACGCGACAGTGGTGGTGTACTGCGCCGGCGGTGTGCGCAGCGCATTCGCCGCCAAGACCCTGCAGGAGCTCGGCTACACCGACGTGCGCAGCATGGCGGGCGGCTTCGGCAAGTGGAAGGACGAGGGGCGGCCGTGGACCACGCCGGTGGTGCTCAACGCCGACCAGCGCAACCGGTACATGCGTCACCTGCTACTGCCCGAGGTGGGCACTGAAGGGCAGGCCAAGCTGCTCGGCGCGAAGGTGCTGATGCTCGGGGCTGGTGGCCTCGGGTCGCCGTCGGCGCTGTACCTCGCTGCCGCCGGTGTCGGCACGATCGGCATCGTCGACATGGACGAGGTGGATGCGTCGAACCTGCAGCGCCAGATCCTGCACAACCTCGACCGCGTGGGCGACCGCAAGGTGGACAGCGCCAAGAAGACACTCACGCTGCTGAACCCCGACGTCAACGTCGTCACCTACGACACGCGGCTCGATGCGAGCAACATCATCGACATCATCAGCGGCTACGACGTCATCGTCGACGGTGCCGACAACTTCCCGAGCCGCTACCTGCTGAACGACGCCAGCGTGAAGCTGGGCATCCCCGTGGTGCACGGCAGCATCTTCCGATTCGAGGGAATGGTGAGCGTGTTCCACCCGCTGCAGGGCCCCACGTATCGCGACATGGTGCCCGAGCCGCCGCCCGCCGAGCTGGCGCCAAGCTGCGCGGAGGCCGGCGTGCTCGGCGTGCTGCCCGGCATCGTCGGCAGCATTCAGGCACTCGAAGTGATCAAGATCATCCTCGGCATCGGCGAGCCGCTGATCGGGCGCATCCTGTCGGTCGACACCACCGACATGAGCTTCCGCACCTTCAAGCTGCGGCCGGATCCGGAGAACCTGGTGACATATGCGAACCGCGATCGCATCGTGGTGAAGGAACTCGACGGGCTCTGCGCGCCGGGTCTGTCGCACTGACCGCGGCGCAATCACTGTCACACCCTGGGCGTAGAACGGTGGCATGCCAGCCGCCAGCGATCTCGAGTGCAGCGAGAATGATCGGCTGTCTGCGGGGCGGGTCGAGCGACTGCTCGAGGCGCCCGACGCAGTCGCATCGCTGACGGATCTCGAACTCGAGGCCCTGCTTGCCGCCAACGATGTCGAGTTGCGGCGCCGCGAGGTGCTCCAGGCGCTGGCCGTGGCCGAATTGGGCCGGCGAGGCGGGTTCCGGCGCGACGGCCACCGGTCGGTGGTCGCATGGTGCCGGGGTCACCTGCGCTGGTCCACGGCGCGGGCCACGAGGGTTCGCAGGCTGGGCGAGATGCTCGGCCTGATGCCCGAGGTGTGCATCGAGGCCTGCGGCGGGCGCCTTCCCATCGACCACCTCGACGAACTCGGCCGTGTCTACGCCAACGAGAGGGTACGAGATCACCTCGTCGAGGCCGACTCGATGTTCGCAGGGCTGATGCAGCGGCTGTTCCACTGGCAGTGGAGGCTGTCGCTGCAGCGCTGGCTGCAGCTGGCCGATGCCGATGGCGTGCAGCAGCGTCATGCCGATGCGCACGAGTCTCGTCGGGCGGCGGTGCACATGGTGGGCGAGCAGGCAGTGCTCGAGGCCCAGGGCGGCACGCTGCAGGGTGTCGTTATGCGCGAGGTGCTCGAGAGGTTCATCGAGGCCGAGTGGATGGCCGACTGCGACGAGGCGCGCCAACGGCTCGGCGTCGAACAGGTCACTGCCGCCGACCTCTCCCGAACCCACCGTCAGCGCACGTTCGACGCGCTCGTCGCGGTGTTCACCGCAGCGGCGTCGGCACCATTCGTGGTGTCGGATCCCGATCCGCTCATCAACGTCGTCGTCGACGACGACACCGCGGATCGCCTGATGCGGCTCGTCGCGGGCGGCGACACCCGGCCGCGCATCCCCCTCGCCTTTCAGGAGCACCGCTGCGAGACGATCGACGGCGTGCCGCTGTCGGAGGCCGACGTGGCGGCGATGATGCTCACGGGTCGGCTGCGGCGAGTCTTGCTGGCACCCGACGGTGTGGTGATCGACATGGGGCGCACGAGGCGACTCTTCACTGGCGGCGCTCGCGAGGCGGCGATGCTGACCGATCCCCGATGTCTCTGGCCCGGATGCGAGCGAAGTACAGGGCAGTGCGAGACAGACCATCTGCTCGAGTGGTCGCGGGGCGGGCCGACATCGCCACGCAATGCCGGACGTGCCTGCCGGCACCACAATATGTTCCGCACAGCGCACGGCTATACGGCTCGACGCCACCACGACGGACGATGGGACGTGCGTCGTCCCGACGGCACGCCAGTGGGCGACGTGGGCGTGGCCGCCTGACTACTCGGGCAACGCTTCGGCCCGCGCGATCACCTCGCGCTCTTGCATCAGCACGCCGCCGATCACCAGTGCCGC
>JBJOMQ010000252.1:0-3321 GCA_046052275.1 Actinomycetota bacterium
GTTGATGTAGATGCTGATGTCCTTGTCGGGGTTCTCGCTCTCGAGGTACACCAACTTGGCGCACGTGAGGCTCGCCGATGCGTCGTCGATCTGCGTGTCGAGCCAGATGATGTTGTCGCGCAGCAGGCGGCTGTAGAGGTCGTAGCCGCGCTCGCCGCGGCTGGTCTGCTCGACGACGCTGGGGATCTGGTAGCCGGACATGGTGCCTCAGTGCTCGTGGTCGTGACCGTCGTGGTCGTGATGGTCGTGGTCGTGGTCGTGATGGTCGTGGTCGTGGTCGCCGTCGTTCCGCTCGCCGGTGAGCAGCGAGCGCTCGATAGGTGACCCGTCGGTATCGACGATCTCGACGTGCTCGACGAGCCAGTCGAGCGCCTTGTTCTTCAGCAGCATCGACACCAGGTCGGTGACGGCGTCATTCTGCTCGTAGGCGCGACGCACCCGGTCGGCCTTCTGATTCGACCGGAGCCCGATCTGTCGGTACTCGCGCTCGAGGTCGTCGTCGGTCACCTCCATGCTCTCGGCAGCGGCGACGGCGCGCAGCGCGAGGTCGACCTTCACCGCTTTCACCGACTGTTCGCGGAGCTGCTCGACGAACTGCGCCTCGGACTGGCCGGTGATCTGGAGCAGCTGCTCGATCGAGATGCCCTGCGCCTGGAACTGCCTGACGGTGTTCTGCACACGTGCCTGCAGGTCGCCGTTCACCATGCTCTGGGGCACCGGCGAGTCGACAAGCTCGGCGAGCGACGACGTGAGCCGCTCGATGAACATGTTGCGCGCCTGGTTGAGCCGGGCAGCCCCAAGGCGATCGGCGATTGCGTGGCGCCACGCGGCGACCGAGTCGTGCTCGGCGACGTTCTCGGAGACCCACTCGTCGGTGACCTCGGGCAGCACCATCTCCTGCACTGCCGACACCTTCACGGTGAAGTCGGCGGGGCGGTCGGTGCCGGTGGGCGTGGCGGCGAACGACAGCTCGGCGCCGGCCGAGGCACCGACGAGGAAGCCGTCGAAGCTCTCCGCAACCCAGCCCTTGCCCACTTCGTACACCCAGTCCTCGGTGTTCAGGCCCGGGACCGGCTCGCCCTCGCGCGTCGCAGCGAGATCGAGCGTGACGTGATCGCCCATGCCGGCGGGCCGGTCGACGACCACGAGTGACCCGCTGCGGCGCCGCTCGGCCTCGACGGCCTCGTCGACCTCGGTGTCGGTGGCGTGCGGCGACGGCAGTTCGACGCGCAGGCCGCCGTACCCGGGAACGGTGATGACCGGGCGGATCTCGCAGACGGCGTCGAACTGCACATCGCCCTCCTGCAGTCCGCCGGTGAGCTCGACCTCGGGGGTGGCGATGAGATCGACGTCGTGCTCGCGCACGGCCCGTGCGAGGTATGCGGGCAGCGCATCGTTGATGGCCTCGCCCCGTGCCGCCTCGATCCCGATATGCGCTTCGAGCACCTTGCGGGGCGCCTTGCCCGGCCGGAAGCCAGGCAGCCGGACCTGCGCTGCGATCTTCTTGAACGCACGGTCGATGTCGGCCGCGAACTCGTCGGACTCGACGACGATTGACAGCTTCACCAGCTGCCGGGGCGCCGCCTGCTCGCCCGAGTCGTCCGCCTGCTCCGTGCGAGGGTCGTCGAGGGTCTGGATGGTGCTTCTCACAGGGCGACGACTCTACCCGTCGCACCCCTGAACCTTGCGGGGCGCCACTGCCGACACGGTCGGCATCGGGGACCGCCAGCCTCCGCCGGCACAACCGGCCGCGCGTCGCCCGCCCCACCTGGCAGGAGTGCGGCCGGAGCAGCCCGCATCGGGCAGACTGTGCCAATGACGTTCTGGAAGCCGCATGCCCTCGCCACGCCGCACGCTGACCAGCTCTCGCTGAAGATCGGCGACCGCGTCGAGAGCATCGCCGACATCTACGACGTCCCCGTCGGCACCTCGGGCAAGGTGATTCTCGCCAACGGCTTCAACTGGCTCCGCTACCGGGTGCTGTTCGACAACGGCGTCGAGGTCGGCGACCTCGACCACCGTACGATCCGCGCCAGTGGTCGAACTGCCCGGCGCCTCGCCAAGCAGGCAGCCAGGCGGCGGTAGCCCTCACGCTGCGCGACGGCCTGTCGGGAGCCGACGCCTCACATAGTGTCGGCCCATGACCTTCACCTCGCTGCGACACAGGTTCCCGGGCGCCCAGGACGGATGGGCCCGATTCGACGGCCCGGCCGGCACGCAAGCCGTCGACTCTGCGATCACGGCGATGACCGACTGGCTGCGCGACGGATCGAACAGCTGCGGCGGCGGCTACTTCTCTGCAGCCGAGAAGGCCGACGCGCTGCAGCTGCGTACGCGGGAGATCGTCGGCCGGCTGTTCGGCGCCGACCCACAGGGCATCGTCTTCGGGCCCAACATGACGACGCTCACGTTCTCGTTCTCGCGAGCGGTCGGTGCCACGCTGCAGCCCGGCGACCGGATCGTCGGCACGCGCCTCGACCATGAGGCCAACGTGAGCACGTGGCGCCTCGCGGCCGCTGGCGCCGGCGCCGAGCACGTGCTCGCTCCCTTCGACGCCGCCACCTGCACGCTGCCGCCACAGAACGTGATCGACCTGATCGACAGCCGCACCCGATGGGTGACACTGCCCGGAGCCTCGAACCTGCTCGGCACCGCGCCCGACCTGGCACCGATCATCGAAGCGGCCCACGCCGTCGGCGCCCGGGTGTTCATCGATGCCGTCGCCCTCGCTCCCCACCGGCGGATCGACATCAGCGCGCTGGGCTGCGACGCCCTCGTCTCCTCGCCGTACAAGTGGTATGCGCCGCACGCCGGGATGCTGTGGGCGCGCCCGGAGATCCTCGAAGAGCTGCCCGCCTTCAAGGTGAAGCCGGCGTACGACCACGGACCTCGTCGCTGGGAGACCGGCATGCCCAACTACGAGGCACTTGCCGGCATCGAAGCCACCGCACGATTCCTGCTCGAAGAGGGAATGGACGCGGTCGAGGCGGCCGAGCGCGAGCTGTTCGCCCCGCTCCTCGACGGACTGCTCGCCACGAAGGGCGTCACGGTCTACGGGGTCCACGGCCTCGAGGGACGCACCCCTACTGCCGCATTCACCGTGGCCGGCCACTCCCCCGCCGATGTGTGCAAGGAGCTCGGCCGCGAGCGCATCGCCGCATGGGACGGCCACAACTACGCCGTCGAGGTCGTCGAGACGCTCGGGCTCGCAGCCTCGGGCGGCGTCGTGCGAGTCGGCATCTCCCGCTACAACGAGCCCGCCGACGTCGACCACCTGCTCTCGGTGGTGCGTCGGCTCGCTGCCAGCTGAGACTCGCTGCC
>JBJOMQ010000253.1:0-3188 GCA_046052275.1 Actinomycetota bacterium
GAGGCGCGGATGGCGGCCGACGGCAGGTGGCCGGCGCGCACAGCGAGGATGATCATCTCGAGCGCATCGGGCAGGTCGGCAGCGGCGCGTGCTGTGATCTGCCGCTGACGTCGCGTCGTGATGATCGGAATGCTGCGCTGCGATGGCGCGACGCGACGCGGTGGCGACGCGACTGGTCCGGCTGCGACGACAGCCTGCAACTGTCGTTGGACCATCGGCTGCAGCGCGCTGCCAACTAGCGCGATAGCCGCAGCGGCCAGCACGCCGCAGGCAACGGCCGCACTCATGCCGCAGCCCTGGCGACGAGTGACCGCATCCACCACCAGCCGATGCCGTTCAGCACGGCGCCAATCGCTGCGCTTGCGGCACCGGCAGCCGAGGCGATGCCGGTGCGGAACGACCCGCTGGTGAGCGCGCTCCACGCTGCGAATCCCACCGGCACGATGGTGAGGACGCGGGCGCTCAGCCGAGCCTGCGCCGCGTGTGCGATGGCGTCGGCACGCGCCGCGGCGCGTTCGCGCAGCAGTGATGCGCCTGCGTCGATGGTGAGTGCCATGGGGCCGCCCATCGCCGCAGCGGCGCCTGCGACCTGCAGCACGACGGCCTCGTCTCGCGAGCCGGCGTCGAGGCGGAGGGTCTCGTCGAGTGGGCGGTCAGGCGAGACGGCCCGACCGCGCAGCGGATGTCGATAGATCGACTGCTGCCATGCCGTGCCGAGGGCACTGCCGGCGCGCACCTCGGCAGCGAGCGAGTCGAGCAGCGCTGCCCACTCGTGAGCCGTCGCTGTGGAATGCGCGTTCGGGGATGCGGCTGTGCCCTGAGCGCGTGGTGGCCTGCCGTCGTTGCGAACTGCCGCTGGCCGGGCGCGCCACCAAGCGCCGGCAACCAGCACGGCCGTGCCCGCTGCAGCAGTGGCGAGCAGGCTCATGGGCGCACCGCGCGTCGACGTCGGGTGATGGCGGCATCGGGGCGGTCGGACGACACCGTACGGGTGGCCAGAACGGCCCCGTTGTCGACATCTGACGGGCACACCTCGGCGATCTCGACCACCTGACGGCGGCCGTCAGAACCCCGTTCGACGTGTACGACGATGTCGATGGCGCGGGCGACGTGCTCGCGCACTGCGGCGAGCGGCCAGTTGGGGGCCGACTGCAGCACCAGCGAGGCGAGTCGTGCGAGTGCGTCGAGGGCACTGTTGGCGTGCACGGTCGACATCGAACCGTCGTGGCCGGTGTTGAGTGCGTGCAGCAGGTGCACCGCCTCGGTGCCTCGGATCTCGCCGACCACCAGGCGGTCGGGACGCAGTCGCAGGGCGGTGCGCAGGAGTGCGTCGAGTCCGAGGGCACCGACGCCGTCAGGCGTGGCGTCCCTTGTTTCGAGGCGGACGACATGAGGGTGCTCGAGGCGCAGTTCGGCGACGTCTTCGAGCACGACGAGCCGAGAGGTGCGCTCGATGTGTGCGGCGAGCGCGGCGAGCAGGGTGGTCTTGCCCGACGACGTGGCGCCGCTGACGACGATGTTGCACCGCTGGGCGATCGCTTCGTGCAGCACTGCAGTCGTCGACGCGTCGGCGAACTGGTGCAGTGGTATCTGCCGCGGCGCGAATCGGCGAATCGCAACGCACGGACCATCGACGGCGACCGGCTCGATGGCAACACACAGGCGGGAGCCGTCGGCAAGGCGTGCGTCGACCATCGGCTGCGATCGGTCGACTCGGCGGCCGGTGGGCGACAGCAGGCGTTCGACGGCGGCGAGCAGCGTGCTGGTGCGGATGCTGCCCACCCTGGTCAGCGCGCCGCGACGGTCGATCCACACATCGCGGCCGGCGTTCACCATCACCTCGTCGACCTCGGGGTCGGCGAGCCATCGTTCGAGCCCGCCGAGCAGTGCCTGCTCGGCGACGAGGTCGATGTCGGCATCGGCCATCGGTCAGGCCACGTAGTCGAAGGCATGGTCGAATGCGCGTGGCAGCCGCGCGGCGAGCAGTCCGGCATCGACCGATCGCGAGATCGCAGGATCGAAGGGAATCGTGGCGACGACAGGTGCCCCAAGTGCGCGGGCGATGTCGGCTGCCGTGAGGGCACGCGACGGCTCGCTGACGACGACGATGCCGCTGGGCTGCACGCCACACGAGACGGCATGGCGGATGGCCAGGTAGCAGGGACGGATGACGAGCAGCGAGGTGCAGCCGTCGCGGAACTCCGGCGGGGGTTCGCCGAGACCGGCATCGACCACGCAGGCGCCGTCACTCGCCACGAGTGCGTGTCGAAGGTGCGACATCCGGTCGGGTGGCACGCCGCCGCTGCCGCGAGTGATGAGACGCACGCCATCAGCCACCGTGACGGCGAGCCGGTCGAGTGCGGCACCATCACCCATCGGGCTGCTGGCCCAGTCGCCGGCGCCGGGGCCGGCTGGGTCGCTGATGCCGAGCGCTGCCGGCACCTCGCCGGCGAGATCGACGAGCAGCGTGGGCCGTGTGCGGCCGAGCGACATGGCGAGAGCGCACGACACCACGGTGGTGCCGCTGCCGCCCTTCACCGACCAGCAGATGAACATGACTTCCCCCGAACCGAGCGATGGTGACGACCGGGGGAAGGGCTGGTGCCGAGGGGCACTACTCGTGCGGAACCTACCGACGGGTGTCGGGGGTGCCAACGTCGCGGGTGTCGTTGCGATTGCTGACGTCTTCGCGGGTGGCAGCAGCGCGACGGGCCCGCCACTCATCGGCAAGCGCCCTGCCGCGACGTGCCTTGTTCACCGGGTCGCGCTCGAGGCCGAAGCGCTCGGCCCACCGCTCGGCTTCGGCGACCACGGCGGCGGTCGATCCATCGACCAGTTCGATCTCCAGCTCGCTCACCGGCTGGCTCATGCCGCCTGCCGTGATGACGCCGCGGTCGAGGGCGAGCATCACGGTGCCGTGGTCGCTGGTCGAGCGCCGCTCCGTTCGCAGCACGTCAGTGGCGAACTGGGCCGTGACAGCGATGCCGTTGCCGCTGCCGCGCAGGTCGTCGAGAAGCGTGCGCAGCCGGGTACCGAGGTGTCCGTCGTGCAGTGCGGCGTCAAGCGGCGGCGCCGACTCGCCATCGGAACGATCGGTGACGTCCACGTCGTGCTCGACGCGTGCCATGTCGTCGCCGTCACCGTCGGCCGAGGCCCGACCCTTCAGGGTCTGCACCCACCGGTCGCCC
>JBJOMQ010000254.1:0-3169 GCA_046052275.1 Actinomycetota bacterium
AGCCCGTGTGCCCGACTCGAACGTATCGACGCTCACGCTGTCGCCGAAGGGCAGTTCCATGTGCACGTGCACGTCGACCCCGCCGGGGATGACGTACTTGCCGTCGGCATCGATGACCTCGACGTCGCCGAGCAGGGCGTCGAAGAAGCCCGGTGCGCCGACAGCAGCCACGGTCTCACCGTCGACGAGCACGTCGTTGGCCACCCGCCCAGTCGGCGACACCACGGTGCCGTTGCGGATCAGGAGGCGCACGGTGCCACGCTAGCGGTGACGGGTCAGCGGCCGAGTCGAACGAGTTCGGGCACCGCAGCGCATGCCGGCTCGAGCGCGTCCGGTCGCTGGCGCAGCCCTGATGGGCCGATGACGTCACTGATCAGGCCGAGCGGCAGTGTCTCGGCCGCTGCGTGCCATGGACGCGATGCTGCGGTGGCCAGTTCGGCGCTGGCAGCGAACAGGGTGACCGGCAGCACGCGGCCCACACCGACGACACCCCACACCGGCACCTCGCTGCAGTAGGCAATCGACGCCGCACCGCGCGACCCGGCCGCCACGAGCAGTTCGCCGGGCGACGCCGCAAGCGCCTCGACGAGGACGATGTCGCTCGCCTGCACGGCGCCGGCGATTCCCGCCGGATCGACGAGCTCGGCCGGCGTCTCCGCACGCTCGAGGCGTCGCACCAGGTCACGGCCGGTTGCGTCGCCGCGCGACGCCGGCCCACCGAGCGACGTGTCGACCACCAGCACAGTGACATCGCCACGGCGCACCAGCGCGTCCCCGATCAGGTCGGGCCACCCCACGAGGCACACGGTCGCCCCGTCGGGCAGCGCCGCAGCAAGCTCGTCAGGCGTCGGATCGTCGGTCACCTCGGCCGCGGCAGCAGCCGCCGCCGCACGCGGGTCGGACGCCGACAGCATCGTGGCGGCGAACCACCACAGCGCTCCCGCCGACGGATGACGCTCAAGAATCCGCCTGCAGCTGACGACGACCCCCGCCGGATCGTCGCCCAACGCCCGCAACGCCGACGCCGACTCGTGCACCAGCGCCCGCTGATCGGCACCGCTCGACCTGGCGATGAAGCGGAGGTGCTCGATGGGGTGCACTGCGCCGACGCTACCCCCGGGGAGGACACACTCGCCCGCGGCCCTCGACGACCACGTGCAAGCGCAATTCATCGCAACATCGTCAAGCCTTCGTCAGATCGCTGAACCCCGGCACACGGCAGCCGATGACAAGGCTGTCGTCCAGAACACGGCCCGGACGACGCACCGACAGCAACCGCGGCGGGCCGCACAGCCCCCTGTGTCCCCCTTTCCACTCACGGCACCGCCGCACGCGAGGCCCCGGGCATCGAGCCCGGGGCCTCGCCGCGTCTGCCGGGCAATGTCGGCCCCATGAGGCTCAAGCGACGGGTGAGATGGGTGCGATGTCGGCCCTCGCGCTACCGTGAGCAACCGTGACCGGTTCAGCCAGCAACGTCGCCCTCGACCTCACTCTCACCACCGTCGGGGGCGAGTCTCGCCCGCTCGAGGAGTGGGTCACCACCTTCCACCTCGCCAGCGTCGTGCTCGATCCGTACACCAACGAGAGCTCGTGGATCCTCGACACGGCGGCGCGCATCCTCGACGCGTTCCGCGGGGCCGACGTCCGCGTGAACCTGGTCGTCACCTGCAGCGCCGACGAGGCGCGCTCCTATCTCGGCCCCCTTGCCGACCGGTTCATGGTGTTCTGCGATCCCGACCGCGCATTCGTGCGCCAGCTCGGCGTCGCAACACTGCCGGCCTTCGTCTTCGTGCGCGGCGACGGCAGCGTGCAGGCCGCTGCAGAGGGCTGGAACCCGGCCGACTGGCGACGGGTGGCGAAGTCCATCGCTGCGAACACGTCGTGGATCGCGCCCACCATCCCGGTGGCAGCCGACCCGTCGCCGTTCCACGGCACGCCCGCCGTGTGACGGTGCGCTTCACCGCACCCGACCTTCCCGTCACGGAGGCGCTGCCAGCCGTTGCCGATGCACTCGCTCGCGTCGGGCAGGCGATCCTCGTCGCGCCGCCCGGTGCCGGCAAGACCACCCTCGCCCCGCTGGCACTGCTCGCAGCCGAGCCGGCGTGGCTGGAGGGGCGGCGCATCGTGATGCTCGAGCCGCGGCGGCTCGCCACACGTGCCGCAGCGCAGCGGATGGCACAGTTGATCGGCGAGCAGGTGGGCGACACCGTCGGCTACCAGACGCGTGACGAGCGGCGCATCGGCCCGTCGACCCGCATCGAGGTGGTCACCGAGGGCGTGCTGACGCGGCGCCTGCAGCACGACCCCACCCTCGATGGCGTCGGACTGGTGGTCTTCGACGAGGTGCACGAGCGCAACCTGCCCACCGACCTCGGCCTTGCGCTCGCCCTCGATGCTCGTCGCACCGTTCGACCCGATCTGCGCATGCTGCTGATGACGGCAACACCCGACACCGCCGCATACCGACGCCTTCTCGGCGACGACACTCCCGTCGCCGAGAGCGACGGCCGGATGCATCCCGTCGACATCGTGTGGGCACCGGTCACCAACGTCACCGGCGGCGCCGGGCCGATGGCACGAGGAAAGGCGGGCAAAGGTGGCCGGGCGCGGCCCTCCGGCGGCAGCCCGGCATCCGCCAGTCGCCAGATCGCCGAGAGCGTCGCCGCCGTCGTGCAGCGTGCCCTGCGCGAGCAGTCCGGCAGCATCCTCGTCTTCCTGCCGGGCATCGGCGAGATCCGCCGAGTGCAGCAGTTGCTCGAGGGAGCAGTCCCCGATGACGTCGACATCCGGCCGCTCGCCGGCGCGCTGTCGGGCGCCGAGCAGGATGCTGCGCTGGCGCCATCACCACCAGGACGTCGGCGCGTCGTGCTGAGCACTGACATCGCCGAGTCGTCGCTCACCGTCGACGGCGTGCGCGTCGTCGTCGACAGCGGCCTGGCGCGCGTGCCGCAGTTCGACCAGCGCACCGGCATGACCAGGCTCACCACGGTCAGCACCAGCCGCGCCTCGGCCGACCAGCGTGCCGGGCGTGCCCCACGCCAGCACCTCGAGCAGGAGGCCGGCGAGGTCGACGGTGGTGATCTCGGCCTCGAGATGTGGTCGGCGCGTGCCGTGCTCGAGCTTGCTCCATAGCCGGTACGCGGTTCCCGGCTCCGTGCGACCGGCACGC
>JBJOMQ010000255.1:0-3163 GCA_046052275.1 Actinomycetota bacterium
CATGTCGAGCAGGTTTACGAAGAAGTCGTTGGACAGCACCCCGACGCGGTCGGTGAGCACACCCTGACGGGACTCACCGGCGTTCGCGTCGAGTGCTCGCATGCCGCCGACGAGGACGGTCATCTCGGGCGGCGTCAGCGTGAGCAGCGCAGCCCTCTCGATCAGCAGTTCCTCAGCCGAGAAGCGATGCCCGTCGCGGAGATAGTTGCGGAAGCCGTCGAACGTCGGCTCGAGCACGGCGAACGACGCTGCGTCGGTCTGGTCATCGCCGGCGTCGGTGCGGCCTGGAGTGAATGGAACCGTGAGGCTGACGCCGGCATCGCGAGCCGCCTTCTCCACCACGGCGCAGCCGGCCAGCACGATCAGGTCGGCCATCGACACCTTCATGCCGTCGGTACGGCTGCGATCGAAGTCGGCCTTCACTGTCTCGAGGGCCGACAGGACTGCTGCCAGCGTAGCCGGGTCGTTGGCGGCCCAGTTCCGCTGCGGTTCGAGCCGGATACGAGCGCCATTGGCACCACCGCGCCGGTCGGTGCCGCGGAAGGTCGCGGCCGAGGCCCACGCCGCCTTCACGAAGTCGCGTGCAGGCACGCCGCTGGCGAGGACTGCAGCTTTCAGCGACTCGATCTCGGTAGCACCGATGAGCGGATGGTCGACTGCCGGCACCGGGTCCTGCCAGATGAGGGGCTCGGCGGGCACCAGTCGGCCGCGGCCGCGCACGTAGGGGCCCATGTCGCGGTGGGTGAGCTTGTACCAGGCCTTCGCGAACGCCGCTGCGAGTTCGTCGGGGTTCTCGTAGAACCGACGCGAGATCTTCTCGTAGGCGGGGTCGACACGAAGCGCCAGATCGGTGGTGAGCATCATCGGTGCATGCCGAAGCGATGGATCGTGGGCATCGGGCACCGCGTCAGACGCTGCACCGCCCTTCGGCCGCCACTGCTTGGCACCGGCAGGGCTCGTCGTCAACTCCCATTCGTGGCCGAAGAGCGTCTCGAAATATCCGTTGTCCCAGCGCACCGGATCGGGTGTCCATGCACCCTCGAGGCCACTGGTGATCGTGTGGCCAGCGCGGCCGGTTCCGTACGTCGACGTCCAGCCGAGTCCCTGCTCGGCGATTCCTGCGCCCTCCGGCTCGGGTCCGACGTGGCCCGAAGGATTCGCTGCGCCGTGCGCCTTGCCGAACGTGTGGCCACCGGCGATCAGCGCCACGGTCTCCTCGTCGTTCATCGCCATCCGTGCAAAGGTCTCGCGGATGTCGCGGGCTGCGGCGAGTGGATCGGGATTGCCGTTGGGTCCTTCGGGGTTCACGTAGATAAGGCCCATCTGCACGGCACCGAGCGGGTTGGCAAGCTCGCGGTTGCCCGAATACCGCTCATCGCCGAGCCAGGTGCCCTCGGTGCCCCAGTACGTCTCGTCTGGCTCCCACACGTCGTCTCGCCCGCCGGCAAAGCCGTACGTCTCGAAGCCCATCGACTCGAGCGCCACGTTGCCGGCGAGGATCATCAGGTCGGCCCACGAGAGACGGCGCCCGTACTTCTGCTTCACCGGCCACAGGAGCCGTCGTGCCTTGTCGAGATTGGCGTTGTCGGGCCAGCTGTTCAGCGGGGCGAACCGCTGCATCCCTGCACCAGCACCGCCGCGGCCGTCGCCGACGCGGTACGTGCCGGCGCTGTGCCACGCCATGCGGATGAAGAACGGGCCGTAGTGCCCGTAGTCGGCCGGCCACCAGTCCTGCGAGGTGGTCATGACGGCGGTGATGTCGCGGCGCACCTCGTCGAGGTCGAGCGTCTCGAACTCGGCGGCGTAGTCGAAGCCGTCGTCCATCGGGTCTGAGGCAGGCTGATTGCGCCGCAGCATCGAGAGGTCGAGTTGGTTCGGCCACCAGTCGCGGTTGGCGGGGCCACTGCCGCCGCCTGAGAACGGGCACGTGCCAGAGGGCTGGGGGTTCGACATGGGGTCCTCCTGAGGGGACTGGATCGGGGGTGCGACCCATCATGTCGGCGCCGACGTCATTTACCTACTAGATAGTTCTTCTCGACTCGATAGACAATCGTTATCAATTGGGCGGACGGTCGGCCCGCAGGCGCTCAGTGGGCGGCCACGTCAGGCGGCCTGCCCGGAGGGTCGTCGTGCACGAATCGGGGCCGGAAGAACGCCACGAAGACCACGCCCGCAGCAGCTATGCACGCACTCGAGACCACGAGCGGTGTGTTCGAGCTGATCGATCCGGTGATGTAGCCCACCAGCACGCTGGCGGGCACCTGGGCGAGATTCGTCACGCTGCTCGCGATGCCCATCGCCTCGCCCTGCTTGCCCATCTCCGCCGACCGCGAGATGAGGCTGGTCTGGTTGGCGATCACCAGGCCGTTGAAGAAGGTGAACACCGGGACGATGGCATAGAGCTGCCAGCGCGCGTCGGCGAGGAAGAAGCCGGCCATCGCCACCGCCACGCCGAAGAACGACCACCGAAGCACCTGGTAGTCGCGGCGCACCTTCGCCATGCGGGGCACCACCACTGCCTGCGAGAATGCGATGAACAGACCGACGAGGGCGAAATAGTCACCGGTGCTGTCGGGCGAGAAGTCGAACTTCCGCGCCAGATACACGCCGAAGAACGTCGTGAAGAACGTGAAGCCGCCGTTGAAGAGGAACGACGTCGCCAGCAGCGTGCGCAGCCGTTCCGACGAGAACCCGCGCACCACGTTCCGTGCCGCTGTCGTGATCTCGATCCGCCGGTCGCTCTGTCGCACCTTCAGCGTCTCAGGGAAGCGCAGCAGGATGAGCAGGATGTTCACGGCGCAGAGTCCTGCGGCGAACCAGAACGGGGTGGTGGCGCTGAACCAGCCCGGAGTGGTGAACAGCCCGTAGAAACTGCGGCCGGGCGAGCTGAGCCGACCGCCGATGTACGGGCCGATGATGAAGCCGAGTCCGAAGGCGGCTCCGATGAGGCCGAAGTTGCGCTGACGATTGGTGTGGTCGCTCACGTCACCCACCGCGGCCTGCGCCACGGCGATGTTGCCGCCGGTGATTCCGTCGATTGCCCGGCCGAGGAACAGCAGAGGGATCGACTTCGCACCGATGCCGAGAGCGAAGATCGCGTACCCCACCGCAGTGCCAAGGATCGAGATCGCCAGTACCGGCCGACGACCATGTCGATCGGACA
>JBJOMQ010000256.1:0-3155 GCA_046052275.1 Actinomycetota bacterium
GGGCGAGCGCGAGCCGGATGACGCAGCCGACGGCGGCTGAGAGGCGTCGGCACGCGATCGGCCGCCGGTGCGGCGGCTCAGCCAGTGGGTTCGAAGGTGTTGATGACGTCGATCATCTCGCGGAGATCGCCGTACCCGTGCTTGCCGAACTCGAACGAGATGCGGTGGAGGTGCACCCGGTCGCCGTCGCGCACCTCTGGCGGGAACGGCTCGGATCGCGTGAAGGCGCCGCTCGCGCTGAGGTGCCCGAAGCGCTCTCCCAGCATCGCCAGCTGACTGTCAGTCACGGGATGCTGCACCCTGACGACGAGCGTGTCGCCGACGTAGCGCATCGAGTCGTAGTTCCGGTAGAAGCCCACGATCTCCTCGACGGCCTCATCGCACGATTCCGTGATGAGGTAGAGATTGCGGTCGGTGCCGGCAACCAGCCGGCGCTCGACAAGCTGCTCGCGCACTAGGGCGTCAACCGTCTCCCAGTACGGATCGCCAGGCGTGTCGAGGAAGACGATGGGCACCGGGATGCCCTTGCCGGTCTGGGTGAGGGTGAGGAGTTCGAACGTCTCGTCGAGCGTGCCGAAGCCACCTGGGAGGCAGACGAAGCCGCGGCTCTCTTTCACCAGCATCAGCTTGCGCGTGAAGAAGTAGCGCATGCTGACGTACTTCGGATCCCCGGCGATGACCGGATTCGCACCCTGCTCGAACGGCAGCTTGATCGATACGCCGATCGACCGGTCGCGGCCTGCGCCCTCCATGCCTGCCTGCATGATTCCCGGTCCGGCGCCGGTGACGACCATCCAGCCGTGTTCAGCCAGGCGTCTGGCAACCTCACGGGCAGCGGCATACAGCGGGTCGTTCACCTCCGTGCGAGCCGATCCGAAGATGCTCACCTTCGGGATGCCGCGTGTGGCGTCGAACATGGCGAAGGCGTCGGCCATCTCCCGCAGTGCGACACCGGCGATCTTCAGGTCGAGCGTGGCGGGCTGCTGCTGCACGAGCCCGACGGCTGCGCGCACGAGGTGGCGTGCCAGTCGTCGGTCGTATGCATCGGCGATCTGCGGCTCGAGTGCGGCGATGAGGGCAGCGACGGCGGCATCGACATCGCCGCCGACCGAGTCGTCGCCGGGCGGGCTCGTGTCGCTGGTCGTCATGCCGAGAAGGAAGCCGCCTTGTCAGCGAGGGCGGCGAGGAGGTCGTCGAAGCTCGACTGGAAACTGGCGACACCCTCACGTTCGAGTTGCGCCGCGACATCGTCGACGTCGACTCCGACGCTGCCGAGCAGCGCCCACGACGTCCGGGCGGCCTCGACACTGTCGGGCCGGTCGATCGTGCGCGCCGGCGTGCCGTGGTCTGCGAAGGCGTCGATCGTGGCGTCAGGCAGGGTGTTCACCGTGTCGGGACCGATGAGTTCGTCGACGTACATCGTGTCGGGATAGGCGGGGTTCTTCGTGCTGGTGCTCGCCCATAGCGGCCGCTGCACCCGGGCCCCGCGCCGAGCCAGGGCGTCCCACCTCGGCCCGCTGAATGCCTGGAGGAAGGCCTGGTAGGCGAGGCGGGCTTGGGCGACTGCTGCCGTGCCGCGGAGCGCACGTGCCTCGGCGGTGCCGACCGCGTCGAGCCGGCGGTCGACCTCGGTATCGACGCGGCTGATGAAGAAGCTGGCCACGCTGGCCACACCGCCGAGGTCGGCCGATGTCGAGGCGGCGAGACGCTCGAGTCCCCGCAGGTAGGCATCCATCACCATCTTGTAGCGGTCGAGGCTAAAGATGAGGGTGACGTTGACATTGCGTCCCTCGGCGATCATCTGCTCGATCGCAGGGAGGCTCTCCAGTGTGGCGGGGATCTTCACCATCAGGTTTGGCCGGTCGATCTCGAGGTGCAGTCGTCGAGCTGCCGACTCAGTGCCGGGGCCGTCGGTGGCGAGTCCGGGGTCTACCTCGACGCTCACGAACCCGTCGGTGCCGCCCGATTCGGCATGCAGCGGGGCAAAGGCATCGAGGGCCCCGCGGATGTCGGCGAGCACGAGCGCCCAGTAGTGCTCGATCACCTCGCCACCAGCTGTGACGAGGGCCTTGAACTGCTCGTCGTAGTCGGCAGAGCCCTGGATCGCCTTCTGGAAGATCGTCGGGTTGCTGGTGAGGCCGCGAATGCCGCGCTCAACCTGGCGCGCAAGTTCGCCAGAGGTGATGTAGCTGCGCTTGAGGTTGTCGAGCCACGGACTCTGGCCGTGGTCGCGGTGCAGGGCGCGTAGTCGCTCGCTCATGTCGGCCTCCTCGGGCGACGCTGTTGTACGGATCGAGTCACGGCTCAGCGGGCACCGGCAAGCGAGCGGGCGCGATCGACGACATGGCCGACGCTGATGCCCAGCCGCTCGAGCGCCACGCCTCCCGGTGCGCTGGCCCCGAATCGGTCGATCCCGACAGAGTCATCGGCGACAGCCGCCCAGCCGAAGGTGCTCGCAGCCTCGACGGACAGCACCGGCACCCCCTCGGGCAGCACTGAGTTGCGATAGCCGGCTGACTGGGCGCCAAAGCGATCCCACGAGGGCATGCTCACGACCCGCGCGGCGATGCCGCTCGCTGCAAGGTCGTCGGCGGCATCGATGCACAGTGCCACCTCGCTGCCGGTGGCGACCAGCACGACGGCGGGATTGTCGGCGTGGCGCACGACCGCTGCGCCCCGCTCGACAGCCGACCCATCGGTGCAGACCCGGACGTTCTGGCGGCTGAGCACCAGGGCAGTGGGCCCGTCGTGCTCGACGGCTACTCGCCACGCCGCCACGGTCTCGTTGGCGTCGGCGGGCCGGATGACCTGCAGTCCGGGGATGGCGCGCAGTGTGGCAAGGTGCTCGACCGGCTGGTGCGTGGGCCCGTCCTCGCCGACGCCGACTGAATCGTGGGTGAAGACGAAGATCGCCTTCGCCCTGCTCAGCGCCGCGAGGCGCACGGGTGGCCGCATGTAGTCGAGGAAGACGAAGAATGTGCCGCCGACTGGCAGCACACCGCCGTGCAGCGCCATCCCCACCATCGCAGCGCCCATCGCGTGCTCGCGCACGCCGTAGTACACCTGTCGGCCCGCTGGCTCTGCGTGCGTGGCAGCCGCATGACCGATGAGCCGTGTGCCGGTGTTCCCGGTGAGGTCGGCTGCGCCGGCGATCA
>JBJOMQ010000257.1:0-3137 GCA_046052275.1 Actinomycetota bacterium
GTCGAGTTGACGGCGATCCAGATGCCGGTACCCACGCCCAGCAGCGTCATCATCGCCACCGCCACCACCGGCGAGTCGGACAGCACCATGCCGAGCAGCGGCACCGCCCACAGCCACAGCGGCAGGGCAAGCGATCTCGCCGCACCCAGCGAGCGCACCATCCCCGACACGAACCAGCGCGTCAGCACGGTGCCCGCCGCCGACCCGACGAACAGCAGCGAGTACACCCCTGTGCCGCTGCCGAGATGCTCTTCCGTGTACAGCACCAGCAGAGAGATGGCGCCGAAGTAGAAGAAGTTGCTGAATGCCAGCGTGCCGCAGATGGCGCGGTAGAGCGGGCTGTGCCACACGAAGCGCACTGCCTCGAGCATGTCGTTGCGCAGGGAACTTCGAGTGCCGAGCACGACATCAGATCGAGTGCGACGCGACCTCGGCAGCTGCGATGCAAGCGCTGCCGATCCAGCGAACGACACAGCGTCGGCGAAGAAGGGCACCGATGCAGCCGCCTGATAGGCAGCCACGCCAAGGGGCGGCCCAGCGAACTGCGCTGCAGCGAACTGCGCGCTCGCGAACCGCGCATTCGCCTGCAGCAACTGCGGCTGCTCGACGATGTCGGGCAGCAGTGCCTGCGCAGTGTTCACGTGCAGCGTGTCGCCGGTGGTGAGCAGGAAGGCACACACGTACAGCAGCCAGATGGTCGCCACGTCGGCCAGCACCGCGATGCCGAGTGCACCGACGATCACCATGCGGCTGAGGTCGGCGGCGATGAGCAGCCGCCGCTTGTCCATCCGATCGGCAATCGTGCCGGTGAACAGTGCCAGCAGCAGCCACGGGAGTCGCAGCGCGATCGTGACGCCAGCGATCAGCCGGGGATCGCGGGTGAGCATCGCCGCCAGCAGCGGGAACGCCGTGACGAACATGCCATCGCCCGTGCTCGACACCAGCACCGACAGCCACACCGTGCGGAAGTTGCGCCCGAGCGAGCGGCCGGCTTCGCCGCTGCCGTCGGCCGCATCGACGCCCGGAGTCATCGTCGATCGATGGTACTCAGCGCCGCATCGCCGCCCGCTACCGTCAACGGGTGATGGCCGAGCACGTCAGCGCCGACTACCGCAGCCGCAGCCTGTGGCTCGACCTACTCGCCGCCGAGTCGCCCGATGCGCTGCGCCCGAGACCGCCGCTCGACGGCGACACGCAGTGTGACGTTGCCATTGCAGGGGCCGGCCTCACCGGGCTGTGGACCGCCTACTACCTCGCTGTCGCCGACCCGTCGCTGCGCATCGTCGTCGCCGAGCGCGACATCGCCGGCTTCGGTGCATCTGGCCGCAACGGTGGTTGGGCGAGCGCAGGGATCGCCGGAAGCCCGAGTCGCTACGCACGGCGCCATGGCATTGATGCGGTGCGCCGCGCCACCCGCGCCACCAACGATGCCGTCGACGAGATCGGTCGCGTCGCAGCAGCCGAGGGCATCGAGTGCCATTTCGCCAAGCGGGGATCGCTCACCGTCGCCACGAGCGAGCCGCAGCGTGACCGGCTGCTGGCAGCACACGATGCCGCACGTCGCAACGGCACGCACAACGACGACGACCAGATGCTCGATGTCGACGGTGTGCGCCACTACGCCACCGTCAGCGGCGTGCTCGCCGGCGCATTCACTCCACACGGTGCCGGCATCGATCCGGCACGGCTCACACGCGGCCTCGCCGCAGCATGCGAGCGACGCGGCGTGCGCATCGTCGAGCACACAGAGGCGCTCGAGTTGCTGCCCGGCCAGCTGCGCACCACGCACGGTGTCATCAGTGCCGACGTGGTGCTTCGCTCCACCGAGAGCTACACCGTGCAGCTGCCCGGCCATCGGCGCGACTACCTGCCGCTGACATCGCTGATGATCGCCACCGAACCGCTGCCCGCAGAAGTGTGGGACCAGCTCGGCTGGCCGCGTGGCCTGACCATGAAGGACAAGCGCCACCTCTTCTTCTATGCGCAGCGCACGGCTGACGACCGCATCGCGATCGGCGGCCGGGGTGCGCCCTACTCGCTGCGTCGGCCGATGGACCCCGCCAGGGAGACCGACCAGGGTGTCCGCGACCGACTGGTGAACGTGATCCGCACGCACTTTCCTGCTGCGGCCGACGCAGCCATCACCCATCGGTGGGGTGGCACGCTGGCGGTGCCGCGCGACTGGACATGCGCCGTGCACTTCGATCCCGCCACTCGCACCGGTTGGGCGGGCGGCTACAGCGGTCACGGCGTGGTGGCCGCCCACCTGTCGGGCCGCACGCTTGCCGACCTGGTGCTCGGCCGCGCCACCGATCTCACCGCCATGCCGTGGGTGGGCCACCGGTCACGCAGGTGGGAGCCCGAGCCGCTGCGGTGGATCGCATCGCGCAGCATCGTGCAGGTGCTCGGCAGCGCTGACCGGCATGAAGACGCCTCGGGTATCGCGGCGCGCCGGGTGCGGCTCATCCGGCGCTGGCTGCCGCCCTCGTGACCTGGGCGAACGACGCCACGTTCTCGAGCAACTGCTCTGCCATCGCAAGTTCATCGACGAGGTCGCGGTCTGGGCCGGGCATCGGCAGTGCACCGCACGACTCCATTAGCGCACGCATCGGCTCGCCCACCTCGACTGCGCCTATAGCCACCGCACTCCGAGCCGCCCGCAGCGCCGTCACGAGCTCGCAGCCCAGCAGCGTGCGGATCGCCGGCACCGACTCACGCAGTGCAGCAGCGGCTCGGCCTGAATACGAGCCGTGGTCCTCGGTGCCCATCGAGATGGCGAGCGTGTGCCGGGTGACCGGGTCGGCAAGGCTGCGCACGGTGCCGAGCGCCGAGCCGGCGGTGTACTCAAGCACCATCACGCCAGAACTGCCCGCAGGGCCGTCTGCGAGGAATCGACCGAGACCGGTGTAGGCCGGATCGTTCAGCTTCACGATGCGCGACAGCGAGAGCGTGAGCCACTGCGTGAGGGCGAGCCGCAGCGCATCCAGCCGGAGGGCAAGGCTGGTGAGGAAGAAGGCGCCGTGATGCCACACGCCATCAGCCGTGAACCGCGGATTCTCGGCTCGCGCATCAACGCAGCGCTCGGTCTCGGCGATCGCCTCGTCGAGCGCGTCGAGCAGCGGCCCACCCACGAAGGG
>JBJOMQ010000258.1:0-3124 GCA_046052275.1 Actinomycetota bacterium
TCGACCTTGCGGTGCTCGCGGGCCGGCGCCCTGCCGGCCTGCTCTGCGAGTTGGCCCTCGACGACGGCACCATGGCCCGGGTGCCCGATCTGGTGAAGTTCTGCGCCGAGCACGGTCTCCTGCTCGTCTCGATCGCCGATCTCGTGCGCTATCGGCTCGAGCACGAGCGACTGGTGCAGCGCGTGGCGACCACGGCCATGCCCACCGAGTGGGGTGACTTCACGCTCGTCGCCTTCGAGTCGTCGCTCGACGGCGAGACCCACCTCGCCTTCGTCGCCGGTGATCCTGCTGCGGCATCCGAGCGGGGAGAGGACGTGCTGGTGCGCGTGCACTCTGAGTGCCTCACCGGCGATGTCTTCGGCTCGCAGCGCTGCGACTGCGGACCCCAGCTGCACAAGTCGATGCAGCGGATCCAGGAAGTCGGCTGCGGGGTCGTGGTGTACCTCCGCGGCCAGGAGGGCCGCGGCATCGGCATCGGCCACAAGCTGCGCGCCTACGAACTGCAGGAGCGAGGACTCGACACGGTCGATGCCAACCTGGCGCTCGGCCTGCCCGTCGACCGTCGCGAATACGGCACCGGCGCGCAGATCCTCGCCGAGCTCGGGGTGCGCAGCGTGCGCCTGCTCACCAACAATCCGGCAAAGTACGGCGGCCTCGCCGGCTTCGGACTGCGCATCGCCGGCCGCGAGCCCATTGTCATCACGCCAAACCCACACAACGAGGCCTACTTGCGCACCAAGCGCGAGCGTCTCGGACACCTCCTGGAGGAGCACACATCATGAGCAAGTCACTCGTCCGACTCGACGGCACCGGCCTGCGGATCGCGATTGTCGCCAGCCGCTTCAACGACCTCATCGTCGAGCGACTCGTCGATGGCGCCACGGAGGCGCTCACCTCGCACGGTGTTGGCATCGGCGACCTGACCACCGTCTGGGTGCCCGGTGCGTGGGAACTGCCGGTGGTCGCGCAGCGCCTGGCGTCGTCGGGCAGGTTCGATGCGGTCGTGGCGCTCGGTGCGGTCATCAAGGGCTCGACCGATCACTACACCCACGTTGCCGGCCAGTGCGCGGCCGGGCTGATGCGCGTGCAGCTTGAGTCGCGTCTCCCGGTGTCGTTCGGGGTGCTGACCACTGAGACCATCGAGCAGTGCATCGAGCGGGCTGGCACGAAGGCCGGCAACAAGGGCATCGAAGCGGCCATGGCCGCTCTCGAGGCAGCCCTCGTGTTGCGCTCGATCGGCTGAGCGATACTCAGCGGCCGGCAGCGGCGGCGAGCACGGCAGCCGACGCTGAAAGCGCGTCGCGCAGCGGTGTCGGGGCAGGCCCCCCGGCCTCGCCGAACCATGCGCTCGAATCGGCTGCATCAACGAGTGGCAGGGCGTCAGTGCCGCACGTGAGCGCTTCGAATCCGGTGACCTCGCGAACAGCCGCAAGGAACTCGGCGACCGGCAGTACGTGACCACCGATGGTGTAGGTGGGTGCACCGTCAATCGCGACACGCGACGCATGGATGAACGCGGCTGCGACGTCGGGCGCGTACTGGAAGTCGAGCGTGCCGCCGAACTCGACGTGGAACGGCTCGGCACGCACGCCCTTGTCGATGGCGACGCTGGGCAGCGACGTCATGCCCTGGTCGCGGCCCGGCCCGAACACGGTGTGCGGGCGCAAGCCGACGCTGCGGATGCCGTGGTCGTTCCAGTACACCTTGGCGAGGTCCTCGCCCGCCACCTTGTAGGCGCCGTAGAGGGTGGATGGCAGCCGCGGGGCGTCGGGGCCGAGCACGGCGGTGCCATAGTCGGACGCCCTGCCGAACACGGCGATGCTGCTGGCATGCGCGACCTGCTGCACGGAGTGCTGCCGGGCCGCCTCGAAGACATTCACGGTGCCGGTGACGTTGACGCTGGCGCCACGCGACGGGTTGGCGCGGCAGAACGGCACCTGCAGGGCGGCAAGGTGGATGATGCGCTGCACTCCCTCGGCAGCGGCCATCACGTCGTCGAGCACGGTGAGGTCGCCGTGCCGCCACTCGACCTCGGGTAGTTCGCCGTCGTTCACGAGGCGGTGGCGGTGCTCGTCGGTGCCGAGGTCGAACGCCACGACGTCGCTGCCGTCGGTGACGAGGGAGCGGACCACCCATGCGCCGATGCAGCCATTTGCTCCGGTGACAAGAATGCGCTCGCTCATTGTGCTGTCTCCATTCCTGTGCGGATCATGACCAGTCACCGACTGCGGCCGCCAGCCGACTGACGCCGTTGCGCAGCGTGTCGTCGTCGGATGCCAGCGAGACGCGGACGTAGCGGCCCGACTCCGGGCCGAAGGCGGTGCCTGGAGCCACCGCCACTCGCCGCTCGGCCACCAGTCGGCGTACGAATGAGAGGTCGTCGATCCCCGATGGAGAGATGTCGACCATGGTGTAGAAGGCGCCCCTCGGCGTCGAGTAGCGCAGGCCGTGCTGGTCGAGGATCGAACTGACGAGGCGACTACGCGCTGCATACGCGGCGCGCATCTCGGCGACGCAGTCCTGCGGCCCGAGAAGCGCCGCCAGCGCAGCCCTCTGCGAGATCGAGTTGATGCACGACACGGTCGGTTCCTGGGCGCGGAGGATGTGCGAGATGATCGATTCGGGGCCGACGATGTAGCCGATCCGCCAGCCGGTCATCGCGTAGGTCTTCGAGAAGGTGAAGGCGCTCACGACGCGGTCATCGTGGTCGATGGGGCGCATCGACGTGGGCGGCTCGTCGACGTAGATCTCGTCGTATACCTCGTCGGAGATCACCCACAGGTCGTGCCGTCGGGCAAGGTCGTAGAGCTCCTGCAGACGCTCTCGCGGAATGACGGCTCCGCTGGGATTGCCGGGTGAGTTGACCACCAGCACTCGGGTGCGATCGGTGATCAGCGCCTCGATGTCAGCGACAGCGGGAACGAGGTCGTGCTCGAGTCGCAGCGGGTAGTGCACCGGACGGGCATTCAGCAGCAGGGTCATCTGCACGTAGTTGGGCCAGCTCGGGTCGGGGATCAGCACCTCGTCGCCGGGGTTTGCCATCGAGGCGAGCGCAGTGAAGATTCCCGCCACTCCGCCGTTGGCGACGATCACGTCGTCGGCTGCGGCAGTGATGCAGTTGCGG
>JBJOMQ010000259.1:0-3122 GCA_046052275.1 Actinomycetota bacterium
CTGGTCATCGCCGCACGTGATGCGGGCGGTCGCCGGCTGTCGCTGGCGGCCGATGATGCACCGCCCGCCGACGAGCACCTCGTGATGCTCCACGGCAGCGAACGGTCGATCATGCTCCGCGGGGCTGGCGCGCGAGATGCGGTCGTGTCGGCGTTGCGTCGCTTCTCGGCACCGGTCGACCTCGCCGTCGACTCGTCGAACGATCACCTTGCCGTGCTGGTGCTGCACGATGACGACCCGTTCACGAGGTGGTGGTCGGCAGAGGAACTGAAGATCCGGTTCGTCGATGCCCACCGCGCCGGCCGGCAGTCCGACGCCGAGTCGGCGATGAGCGCCCTGGTCGGCTGTCTGGCGCAGGCGCTCGACGACGACGCCGTCGTGGGCGATCCGCTGCTGGCCGCGCAGTTGCTGGCGGCTCCCGACGAGTTCATGCTCGGCGACCGCGACGAGGTAATCGACGTCGATGGTGTGGCGTCGGGCCTTGCCGCCCTGAGCGCAAGGATCGGTGCTGCGCTGCACGACCGTCTACTCGGTATCGCCGAGCGCCTGCGCTCGTCGCCCGGCAGCACCGACGCTGCCGGTATCGCCCGACGGTGGCTCGTCGAGCCGGCACTTGCGCCACTGCTGGCATCGGGGAGCGACGAGGCGTTCTCGCTGGCGGCATCGATGACGGCATGTCCGGATCACACCGTTGCGATGAGGTCGCTGGCACAGCTCCTCCACCACGACGCATCCCCTGCCGACGATCTCATCGCAGCCACCTTCGAGCGCTGGCGGCATGCACCGAAGCTCGTCGACCGGTGGCTGCGCGCCCAGTCGGGGGCGCGGCGCAGCGACACGATCCAGCGCGTGTCGGCGCTCGCTGCGGGTCCGCTGTACGACCGAGGCGACCGTGCCCGGGTGATGGCGGTGTGGTTCCCGTTCGCCACGCGCAACCGCAGCGTCTTCCACCATCCGTCCGGAGACGGCTACCGGATCTTCGTCGATGCGCTCGGGCCGCTGCTGGCCGAGAACGCAGGGCTTGCCGTGCGACTCGTCGGCGACCTGCTGCAGTTCAAGCGGTTCGACGAGCACCGCTCTGGCCTGCTGCGGGCCGAGCTCGAGCGGATGGCCGGCATGCCGGGCCTGCCCGACTTCGCCGTCGGCATCCTCGGCCACCTGCTGTCGAGCTGAGGCGGCGGCGTCACCTGGTCGCGCTGGCGGCCGGTCGGGGTGGTTCCGGGGAGAGGATTCGAACCTCTATACGCAGATCCAAAATCTGCTGTCCTGCCATTGAACGACCCCGGATCGGACGGTGCCGAGGCTATCGGTCGCCCGCAAATGGCTGGGGCGCCGGCGGGCGCAGCGAGGTGGCGTCGGTGGGTGCCAGCGGGTAGCGTGGCGAACTCATGGGATCGCTCATCAAGAAGCGCCGCAAGCGCATGCGCAAGAAGAAGCACAAGAAGATGCTTCGCCGCACGCGTCACCAGCGCCGCTAGTCATCATCACGCCCTTCGGGCCGACGGCCCGTTCGCCTCGGCGGCCGACTGTGCCACGCACGGCCCGGCCGCCGTTGTCGCGCCATGACCCCGTGCGGTGTCGGATCAGGCTGCGTGCACGGTCGACGCACGGCGCACGGTGACCGGTCCGCCGGCGACGCGTGCAAGATCGTCGAAGGTGCCGTCGAGGTCGTGATGGCCGCGAACGAACCATGTGCCGCCGCTTCCGGCGAGCACCGGGGTGGCGCCGGTGGCGTTGCCGAGCCGGTCGCGCCAGCGGGCGAGGTCGGGCACCACCGCGAGCGCTGCCGGCTCGAGATCGTTCGGACCCGTTGACGTGGGACCGCCGAGTCTGTCCCACGCTGCGTACACCGCCGGCGTGCTCACGTGCAGAGGTGGCACGACAAGCGTGACGTCGACAGCTTCGAAGGCGAGGGGTTCGACGAGTTCGCCGATGCCGCGCACCCTGGCGCGTCCGCCGACGACGCAGTAGGCCACATCGGCACCGAGCACCACGGCCTGTGCCGGATCGCGCATGTCGGCCCATCGCAGCACGGCGGCAGCGTCGCTCGACCCGCCGCCGAGTCCGCCGCCGTGCGGGAGCTGCTTGTGCAGGTGCACCGAGGCCTGCCGGTCGACGAGGCGCAGCGCCGCCGACACCAGGTTGCGCTCGTCGAGCGGCACGCCGTCGGCATACGGGCCGTCGGCGGTGAGGCCGGCCCCACCTGGGGTGATGTCGAGTCGGTCGGCCCAGTCGAGCGACACCATCTCGGCGTCGATGAGGTGGTAGCCGTCGGGGCGCACACCGGTGACGCGTAGCGACAGCGTCAGCTTGGCGGGTGCCACGATGCTCACCGCTGTGCGATGAGCCGGGACACCGTTGATTCCGTCGTCGGCCGCGGCCATCAGCTGTCGGCCTGTCCGCCCAGCGTGCGCCGGGCCTGCACGAGCCGTCCCCACTCGACGACGTCGAGTTCCTCGGGCCGACGTGTCGAGTCGATGCCTGCTGCCTCGAACGCATCAGTCGGCACGACTGCGGCGAGCGACCGCCTCAGCATCTTGCGTCGCTGCTGGAATGCCGTGCGCACCATCTCGAACATCTCGGCCGCTGGCGCCTCGGTGGGCGGAGCAACTCGGCGTTCGATGGCGACCAGCGACGACTCAACGTTAGGACGCGGCACGAACACGCTGGCAGGGACGTCGCCGACGATGCGCGCCGTCGCCCAGTACGCCACCTTCACGCTGACCGCTCCGTACTGCGGCGTTCTCGGTGCGGCGCAGAATCGCTCGGCGGCCTCTCGCTGCACCATCACGAGCATGCGCGCGATCTGCGACACTCCATCGAGCAGGTCGCACACCATCGGCGTTGCCACGTTGTACGGCAGGTTTGCGACCAGCACCCACTGGTCGTGCCCGTCGAGCAGGCTCGTCCAGTCGAGGCGCATCGCGTCGGCCTCGACCACGGTGACGGCGTCGCAGCGGCGCACGACCTCGCGCAGCATGCGCGCCACGCCACCGTCGACCTCGACGGCAGTGATGGCGGCACCGGTCTCGGCGAGTGCCAGGGTGAGCGATCCGAGGCCGGCGCCGATCTCGACGACATGGTCACCCGATCTCACACCGGCGAGCCGGGCGATACGACGC
>JBJOMQ010000260.1:0-3095 GCA_046052275.1 Actinomycetota bacterium
GACGGATCGACAGCGTGGGCAATCGATGCCTTGGCGATGGCGCGCCAGAGCATTTCGATGCGCTGGGCGCCGGGACGGTTCGATGTTCGCCCGCCGACGACTTCGAACCACCACCGGCGACCACGGCGGTCGACGGCAGCGAGCGTCGGCTCGACCGCCGGCACCACGCGCGTCCCGTCGGCGATCGACGTGAAGCCCGCCCGCTCGAGCAGCGCGACGGCGAGGTCCTTCGCTGCCCATCCGGCCTCGAATGGATCAGCGGCAGCCTGACGGGCACCGAGCCGAACCTGGGCTCGGGCTCGCTCAGCCCCGACCCTCGCCAGCGCATCGCGCACATACCGACGCTCGGTGTCGTACCCGACGAAGTGGCGGCCGGTGCGGCGCGCCGCCACCGCAGTGGTACCCGATCCCATGAACGGGTCGAGCACCAACTCCCCCTCGTAGGTGTTCATGTGAATGAGCCGTTCGGGCAGCGCGACGGGAAACGGCGCAGGGTGCTGCACCCTCGATGCGCTCTCGGGCGGGATCTCCCACACGTCGACGGTCACTTCCATGAACTCATCACGACTCATGGTGCTCACCGATGGCAGCCCACGGCGTGCTCGCTCGCGGACGTCGACAGCCCGGTCGAATCGCCCCTTCGAGGCAACGACAACCCGCTCGGTGAGATCGCGGAGCACCGGGTTGCCGGGACGCTGGAAGCTTCCCCACGCGCAGTTGCCCGCAGCACCGCGCTGCTTCACCCAGATGATCTCACCGCGCAGCAGCAATCGCAGATCGTCCTGCAGGATGCCCGTCACGTCGGCGGCGAGCGACCTGTACGGCCGGCGGCCGAGATTGGCCACGTTCACTGCGATGCGGCCGCCAGGCTGCAGTACGCGCCGGCATTCGGCAAACACATCGCGCAGCATGGCGAGATACTCGACGTAGTCGGCCGGCACATGGCCCTCGCCGAGCACTGCCTCATACTCCTTGCCGGCGAAATAGGGCGGTGAGGTGACCACGAGCGCCACCGATGAATCGGCGACCTGGTGCATGTCGCGGGCGTCCCCCACGTAGATCTGATCAATCTCAACCGGCTCGTTGATGTGGGCATCGTCGGACACCTGCGGGGCCGAGAAGCGCTCGTAGAAGGGCCGCGAATCGTGGCCCTCCCGGCGTCCGACCCCGAATGCCGACGTGCGCGTGCCGCGTCGCGCCGATGTCACTGGCGCCTCGTGCTCCCTGCGCCGCTGCACTGCCTCGCCCCCACGCGGCAAGGCTACGCGGTGCGACGCGCGTTGCGCGCGATGCGCGCTGCGCACAGTAGGCACCTCATCGGTACTCCCCCATAGAGTGGCGGCGTGTCGTACCGCTATCTGTGGACGCCGATGCAGCTCGGGCCAGTCGCGACGCGCAATCGAATTGTCTTCAGCGCGCACCTCACCAACTACGCGCGCGACGGCCTCCCGACCGAGCAACATGCGGCGTACTACGCAGCCCGCGCGGCAGGCGGCGCAGGTCTCATCATCACCGAGGAGCACAGCACCCATCCCACCGATTGGCCGTACGAGAAGCTCATCCACGGGTTCCACCGCGACGTCATCCCGGGCTATCGACGGATCACCAGCGCAGTGCACCGACACGGCACCCCGATCTTCGCCCAGATCAACCACAACGGCGGCCAGGCGTCGTCGATGTACACCAGGCTTCCCGTATGGGCGCCGTCACCGGTTGCCGATCCCCTCTTCCGCGAGGTTCCAAAGGCGGTCACGCATGCGGAGATCGACGAGATCATCGCCGGCTACTCCACCGTGGCCGAGCACTGCGCCGAGGGCGGCTTCGACGGCATCGAACTGCAGTGCAGCCACTCGTCGATCGTCCGCGGATTCCTCTCGCCCGCCACGAATACGCGCACTGACGAGTACGGCGGTTCGCTCGAGAATCGATCCCGACTGCTCATCGAGATCATCACCGCCGTGAGACGCGTCATCGGCAATCGCCTGGCGCTCGGCGTCCGGCTCTGCGGCGACGAGCTCATCGACGGCGGCACGACGATCGACGAGGCAGTGCAGGTGGCCCGGCGTGTCGAGGCGACGGGGCAGGTCGACTACGTCAACACCTCTATCGGCGTGGCGACGGCGAGCCTCTACATGATCGAGGCGAGCATGCATGTGCCACCCGGCTACGCACTGTTCATCTCGTCCGCCTTCCGGAAGGCAATCGACCTTCCGGTCGTCGGCGTCGGCCGATTCAAGGATCCGCTGCAGGCCGAGCGCGCCCTGTCCGAGGGCCACTGCGATCTCGTCGGTGTCGTGCGCGGCCAGATCGCCGATCCCGACTTCGCAGCCAAGGCCCGCGCCGGCCATGCCGACGACATCAGACTGTGCCTCAGCTGCAATCAGGAGTGCGTGGGCCGCATGGGGCTGAACCGCTGGCTCGGCTGCATCGAGAACCCGCGTACCGGCCGCGAGTCGACCGAGATCGGCATGCCGGCTCGACCTCCGCGTCGCCGCTCTGTGCTCGTGGTCGGTGCTGGGCCGGCCGGACTACAGGCAGCCATTGCGGCCGCTCGCAACGGCCATCGCGTCACCGTCGTCGACCGCGCCAGCCGAGCCGGCGGGCAGGTGCGCATTGCCGCATCGGTTCCCAACCGGGCCGAGTTCGGCGACCTGATCCGCAACCAGCTCGCCGAATGCGCCCGACATGGCGTGTGCATCGAGCTCGGGATCGAGGCTGACGCGGCGTTCGTCGCCTCACGCGGTGCCGACCACGTGATCGTCGCCACCGGCTCGTCGCCGATGCGCCCCTGGTGGGTCGGCAACGACGAAACGCGCGTGCTCGATGTCCGCGAGGTGCTCGATCCCGCACCCGGACAGCGCATGCCGGCAGCGGGCGACACGGTGGCCGTCATCGACGAGATCGGGTTCCACCATGCAACGTCGACTGCCGAGCTGCTCGCTGACCGCGGCTGCAGGGTCGAGATCATCACTCCGGGCATGGTGGTCGGGCAGGACCTCGGCATCACGCTCGACATGGAGCAGTGGTGGATGCGGGCGGCCGCCAAGGGCATCGTCCAGCGAACCGACCTCGTCCCGATGGGGCTGCAGGCGGGC
>JBJOMQ010000261.1:0-3063 GCA_046052275.1 Actinomycetota bacterium
GATCGAGCTGTCCGGCGGATGGCACGGAGAGCGACGACGGCGGACCGCCCGGTGCGGGTCCGGCATTGCCTGCGGCTGCACTCGGGTCGCGCTGCGCTCCGGCAGCGCGACTGGCCTCGCGGAACACGCGGTCGAACAGGACGTCGAAGCGCCGTGCAGGGTCGGCCTCTTTTAGCATCGTGCAGCGCAGCACCTCGCGAACGAGCGGTCGGTCGGCGATGTCGACGTGGCACAGTGCCGTGGAGGCGTCGATCAGCTCGCTCGCCGACACATCGAAGCCCTCGTGGCGGAGCCGCTCGGCCAGCACGGCGAGGGCATCGAGCATGTCAGCGCTTCCCGAGCTGGGCGTCGATCGACCGTGCTGTTGCGAGCAGCGCAGGGAGGATCTCGCTGCGCAACTGCCGCAGCGTCACCCGGCTGGCGTGGGTGCCGACGTTGATGGATGCGATCACCCGCCCGCGGCGATCGTGGAGCGGTGCCGCCACCGAGCGGATGCCTTCCTCGAGCTCCTGGTCGAGCAGGCACCATCCCTGCTGGCGGACGGTGGCCACCTCGTCGATCAGGGCCTGCACGTCGGTGACGGCTCGATCGGTGCGCGGTGCTGCCGACGCGGCGAACGCCGCCCGCACCTCGTCGTCGGCGCGGCCGGCGAGCATCACCCGGCCCATCGACGTCCACGCTGCAGGCAGCCGGGAGCCGATCGAGAGCGAGATCGCCATGATGCGCTGCGTGGGAACGCGGGCGACGTAGACGATCTCGGGACCGTCGAGCACGCTGGCCGACACGCTCTCGTGCACCTGCTCGCTGAGCGACTCCATGAACGGCTGGGCGATGTCGGGCAGCTGCAGCGACGACACGTAGGCGTGGCCGAGGTCGAGCACCTTGGGCGTGAGTTCGAACCACTTACCGTCCGACTCGGCGTAGCCGAGCGCCACCAGCGTGTGCAGCAGGCGGCGGGCGGTTGCACGCGTGAGGCCTGTCGCCTTCGCCACGTCGGCGACGGTCATGAGCGCGTGCTGCGCGTCGAAGGCGCGCAGCACGGCAAGGCCCCTCTCGAGCGACTGCACGAAGTCGCCGTGCTCGCGCTCGCCCGCATGCACGGCGTGGCCGGCGTCCGGGCGAGGGGAGCGAGTGGAGTCGTGAATCGTCATTGCGGGCTCTTGACGACCATGCCGACGACCGACATGATTGTTCTAATACCGCACGAGTGTACGCATAGCGAACACATCGGTCAACGACGAGCAGGAGGTACCCATGCCCACGTACGTCACCAGGTTCGGCTCGCTCGAGTCGTACAAGAAGGGTGGCATCGAGGTCGTCGACGACGATCCGAAGCACTACGCCTTCTCCAACATGTTCGAGGTCGCCTCGATGTCGAAGCCGTGGGAGAAGGTGGCCGTCGGCAAGAACATGGAGTACGTCCTCGAAGTGATCCGCGCCGAGGGCACCAGCGAATGGCGCACCTGCGCGCATGACGAGTTCCCGCTGGTGATGGATGGCGAGGTGCGCCTCGACCTGGTCAAGCTCGACACTCCGATGGTGCCGGCCGACAAGAACGGCTCGGTGCGCATCGCCGGCGAACCCGCCGGCCGCCCGATGGGCCACATCATCCTGCGCCGCGGCCACCAGGCACTGCTGCCGGCCAACTCGGCGTACCGCTTCACGGCGACCTCGCCGAGCGTCATCCTGCTGCAGACAATCCTCGGCGACGACACCATCGAGCGATGGGCCGACATCTGCCTCAGCTGAGCCGCTGCGCAACCGGCAACCCACTTCACTCGACACACCGACACGACTGACTCCACACGAGGACACCCACCATGACCACCATCGACTCCAGCGTCCAGCACAGCGAGCCCAACGAGCAGGGCTACCGCGAGTTCACCCTCGGCGGCTTCCACTTCCGCCGCGATGAGTTCTTCGTCCACATCACCTGGCCGACCGGCATGCACGTGATGAGCGCCGACATCTTCCTGCGCGCGCTGCAGCGGGATGTGGCGTGGGACTTCTTCTACGGCACGGTGAACTTCGATCATGTCTTCGGCACTGTCAACCACTACGGCACCGTCGACATGTTCGCCGGGCGGTTCAACGAGGCCTACCGGAAGAACGAACTCGACCACACCGAGAACTTCGACTCGCCCGTCATCCGCGAGACATTCAAGGCAATGCTCGACGACTGGACCAACGCCTCGTTCGATCCCTTCGCCAGCCCGGCCGAGACCGAGAAGCCCTTCGGCGTGAAGGACGGCAGCAACACCGAGGCCATCACCCGCCGCCGAGTGGCTGCTGCCCGCATGGTGGGCGTGCCCGGCGACGAGCAGATCCGCACCGACGCCACGCACCCCGTCAACCGCATGTTCGCCGACGTCGACCAGAGCGAGCCCGAGGTGCACGCCGAACCCGGCTTCGAGGGCGAGGTGGCGGCCTTCAACCTGTTCGCCTACCTGAGCCGCAGCGACGTCACGTGGAACCCCAGCGTGGTCAGCGTGTGCAAGAACAGCCTCTACTGCCCGACGACCGAGGAGTACATCCTTCCCGTGGTCCACGGCAACGACCGCGTCGAGTGGTTCGTGCAGCTGAGCGACGAGATCGTCTGGGACGTCCAGCACCGCGACACCGGGGCGGCACGCGCCAAGGTCACGATGCGCGCAGGCGACGTTGCCGCCATGCCCGGCGACATCCGCCACCAGGGCTACAGCGCGAAGCGCTCGATGCTGCTGGTGTGGGAGAACGGCTCGCCCGAGCTGCCCGAGCTGATCCGCACGGGCAAGGCGAGCGTCTACGCGGTCGACTTCTGACGGGCGGGACATGACGCACCGCAACCAGCTGTTCATCGACGGCGAGTTCGTCGACGCGCTCGACGGCGCCACCGTGGAGGTGCTCAACCCCCACGACTGCTCGATCATCACCCCCGTCGCCGAGGGCCGGCAGGCCGACATCGACCGAGCCGTCGAGGCTGCGTCGCGGGCCTTCCCCGCATGGAAGAAGATGATGGCCGCCGAGCGCGGCAGGCTGCTGCTGCGACTTGCCGACGCCCTCGAGGCCAAGGCCGAGGAGTTC
>JBJOMQ010000262.1:0-3058 GCA_046052275.1 Actinomycetota bacterium
CCGGCATCACTGGCCTCATCACCACGCCGGGCCTCATCAACACCGACTTTGCCGACGTGAAGATGATCCTGTCGAGTGCCGGTTCGGCGCTCATGGGCATCGGACAGGCCAGCGGCGAGAATCGCGCCGTGGTGGCAGCGAAGAACGCCATCAACAGTCCGCTGCTCGAGGCCGCCATCGACGGAGCCAGGGGCATTGTGCTGAACATCACCGGTCCCAGCAGCATGGGCCTGTTCGAGATGCATGCCGCTGCAGAGATCATCCATGGTGTTGCGCATCAGGACGCCAACATCATCTTCGGCACCGTCATCGACGACGAGCTCGGCGACGAGGTCAAGGTCACGGTCATTGCCGCAGGCTTTGATCGCTGGGACAGTGCCGGGTCTCCCTCGACGCCACCGCGTGCTCCGCTGAAGGCGGTCGCTCCCGAGCCCGCGAGGACCACCTCCTCGGCGCTCAAGGACCTGTTCGCCAGCGACGAGAACGAGTCGCTCGACGGCGACGACGACTTCGACGTGCCGTCGTTCCTGAAGTGATCGCCACCGACGCCCCGGCGTCGGCACTCACCCGCTGAGCACCGTGCCGATCGACACCCTGCCGCCCGAGACGGGCGACGGAGATCTGGATGCCCGCGTGGCGGAGCGCCTGGCCGAGATCCGGGCGCGCATTGCCGGTGTCGGAGGCATCGGCGTGAGCGTGCTCGCCGTCACCAAGACATGGCCGATCGACCGCTGCTTTGCAGCATTCCGAGCCGGGTGCGCGGCGGTCGGCGAGAACTATGCGCAGGAGGTGGTCTCGAAGTTCGAGGGCGTCGACCGACCCTTCGAGGTCCGCTTCATCGGCCAATTGCAGTCGAACAAGGTGCGGATGCTCGTGCCGTACATCGACGTCTACGAATCGGTCGACCGTCCGTCGCTGGTGGACGAGCTGGCCCGCAGAGCCCCGGGCGCAGCCATCCTCGTGCAGGTGGCGCCCGCCAGCGACACTGCAGTCGGCGACGAGGCGAAGGGCGGCTGCCGGCTCGATGCGGCCCCGGCACTCGTGGAGCGAGCCGCGGGAGCCGGGCTGCACGTACGTGGCCTGATGACGGTCGGGCCGACGCACGGCGGACCCGAGGCGGCCCGTCAGGGATTCCGTGCCGTCCGCGCCCTGGTCGACCGTCTCGGCCTGGTCGAGTGCTCGATGGGCATGACGGGCGATCTCGAGGTGGCGGTGCAGGAGGGCGCCACCGAGGTGCGGATCGGCAGCGCGCTGTTCGGTGACCGTCCGCGTCCCGACAGGGCTGTGCGGTAATCTCGCTGAGGAGGACGGCGAATGTCGATGTGGAAGAGGGCGATGGACTATCTGGGCCTTGGCCCCGAGAGCGCCTACGACGACTACGACGAGTACGACGAGTACGACGACTACGAGGAGCCTGAGCGCCCCTCCCGGCCGTCCCGTTCCGGTCCGGACTACGGCGGACGTGGCGGAGAGCCGAACCAGCCTCGCAGCAGGGGAGGCATGGGGGGCGGTTATCCCTCCGATCCCTCGAGCCGGGGCATTCCCCGCGCCCACGTCCAGGAGGGCGAGGTCGTGGTGCGCAGGGCGCAGGCATCTGGATCTGACAGCCAGGTGCAGCCGCGCCCGAGCAATCCGCGGGCGGCACTCACGGCAGTGCCGTCAGGCGGCACCGAGCCCCACACGGTCAGCCCGAGGCGCTTCGACTCGGCACAGGAGATAGCGGACCGCTTCAAGCAGGGATACTCCGTCATCATGAACCTCGAGGCCGCTGACCGCGAGGTCTCGCGCCGACTCATCGACTTCGCCAGCGGACTCTGCTACGGACTCGGTGGCACGATGGAGAAGGTCGCCACCGGGGTCTACCTGCTCAAGCCGGCCGGACGCGCCGCCTACGGCGACCTCTGAGCCGGTCTGGCGGCGCTCGTGCCGCCGACGGCTGATTGGACACTGCCCTAACATCGCACTATGGATCTGACCCCCCAGGCCATCCGCGCCACCTCGTTCAGACGGGTGAAGCGCGGCTACGACCCCGAGGAGGTCGAGGCCTTCAGGACGAAGGTCGCAGACCACGTCGAGCATGTCCAGGGCCAGGCCGAGACGATGGAGTCGAGGGCGCGGGCGGCAGTGGCCAAGCTCCAAGAACTCGTCGATCAGCAGGTTCGCACCGCACGCGAGGGACAGCTCGCCGATGACGAGGCGCAGGTCGCGTCGGATGGCGACGCGTCCGGCGAGCAGCCTGAGGTCATCAGCCGCACGCTGCTCGTGGCCCAGCGAACCGCAGAGTCGATGGTGGCCGAGGCACGAGACGAGGCGACGAGGCTGCTCGAATCAGCGCGGAGCATGGCAGCGCGCACGATCGACGATGCCCGTCACGAGGCCAGGAGGGCATCAGAGGACGAGCGAGTCCGCGCCGAGAACGAAGTGCACGCGCTGCTGGCCCGCCGCGACTTCCTGCTGGGCGACGTCGAGCAACTCGAGGAGTTCCTCGACAGCCAGCGCGAGCGCCTGCGAGCCGTCGCCGATCACCTCCGCCATGTCGCAGGAGATGTGCCGTCAGGGCTCGGCAGCGCCCGCCGGCCCCTGCTGTCGGCCTCAGACGACACCGACTCGTTCTGGGACGACGATGACCCGGGCGAGACAGCGCCCAGGACGTCGCCGCCGGCGCCGGTTCTCGAGACGCAGCCCGAGCGCAACGAGTCCGGCGAGTCGGTGCCCGGCGCACCCGAGCCGGCGTCGCCCGTCACGCCGGCGCCGGAGGTCGAGGCGCAGCCCGAGCGCGACGTGCCCGGCGAGTCCCTGCCCGACACCGGCGGTGCCAGCGATCTCATCGGGGTGGATGCCGCTCTGGTGGAGGCAGCGCTGCGGATCGCCATCGATGCCGTGCATGCCGAGACCGAGGCGCTCGGCGCCGACAGGGTGGTGGGCGATTCCCGGCAGGGGAGCAGCGACGCAGGATTTGCGCTCAGCGTGTCGCTCCCCGTCGCCGGAGTGCACGCCGAGCAGGATTCCGTCGACAGTGCGATCCCAGCGGAGGGTTCTGCCCCGGGAGGTCCAGACG
>JBJOMQ010000263.1:0-3046 GCA_046052275.1 Actinomycetota bacterium
ACGAGAACGCACCCGGCACGAACCTGCTCGACACGGGTGCCCACTTCTACGACGTGTTCGAGTGCAAGGACGGCAAGTACGTGTCGATCGGCTCGATCGAGCCACAGTTCTACGCCGAACTGCTCCGCCGCACCGGCCTCGAGGGCGATCCAGAGTTCGCCCAGCAGATGGATCGCAGCATGTGGCCGCACCTGAAGGATCGCCTCCGCGGCGTGTTCCGCACCCGCACCCGCGACGAGTGGTGCGCCGAGATGGAGCACACCGACGTCTGCTTTGCGCCGGTGCTCACCATGACCGAGGCAGCGGCGCATCCGCACAACGTGGCTCGGCGTACGTTCACCACCGTCGCCGGGGCCCCGCAGCCGTCACCTGCCCCTCGCTTCTCTCGCACAGCCCCCGACATCGACTCGCCGCCCGCCCATCCGGGCCAGCACACCCGCCAGGTGCTCGCCGACTGGGGCTTCGACCCTGCACGCATCGACTCGCTGCTCGCCGCTGGCGCAGCTCGGCAGGCGTGATGGGCACGCTCGTCTGCTTCCACGCCCACCCCGACGACGAGAGCATCGCGACGGGCGGCACGCTCGCACGAGCGAAGGCCGAGGGCCACCGAACCGTGCTGGTGGTGGCCACCAATGGCGATCACGGCGAGGTCCCCGCCGATCTCGCCGATGGCGAGACGCTCGTCGATCGCCGACGGGCCGAGACCGAGCGGTCGTGTGCAGTGCTGGGAATCGACCGACTCGTGTGGCTGGGGTACGCCGACAGCGGAATGACCGGATGGGATCAGAACGGCCACCCCGAGGCGTTCGTCCAGGCACCGGTCGACGATGCTGCCGCACAGCTGGCTGCTGTCCTGCGCGACGAGCGCGCCGACGTGCTCACCACCTACGACTGGCATGGCGGCTATGGGCATCCCGACCACATCAAGGTGCATCACGTCGGCCATCGCGCGGCCGAGATGGCCGGCACGCCCAGGGTGTTCGAGTCGACGATGAACCGCGACGCCATGAAGCGCTTCTTCGCGATGGCGCGCGAGCTCGGAATTGCCGCTGAGCCTGAGGGCGAGGACTGGGATCCCGATGCACCGGCCGACGACGGCAATCCGTTCGGCACCCCGGAGTCGGAGATCACCCACGCTGTCGACGTCTCGGCATTCGTCGACCTGAAGCAACGGTCGATCCGATGCCATGCGAGCCAGATGACCGATGCAGGATTCTTTTCGTCGATGTCCGACGAGATCTTCGCGATGGTGTTCGGCACTGAGCACTTCATCGAGCGTGGCGGCACGCCGCCGATGCGCCCCGGGTGGCTCTTCGAGTGACCCGCCTCTACCTCGTCCGTCACGGCCGCGCCGCTGCCGGGTGGGATGTCGACCCTGATCCGCCGCTCGACGACGTCGGCGAGCGGCAGGCGAAGGCGGTCGCGTCCGACCTCGGCCGCCACCCGGCGCTCGACATCGTGTCCAGTCCGCTGCGTCGCTGCCGTGAGACCGCTGCGCCGCTCGCCGAGGCCTGGGCGCGCCCCGTGGCCGTTGAGCAGGGGGTCGCCGAGATCCCGTCACCCGAGGGCATCGCAATGTCTGACCGAGTGGGATGGCTGCGCGCGGCGATGCAGGGGCAGTGGTCGGATCTCGGACCGCGATACACGGCGTTCCGCGACGGCGTCATACGCGCTGTCGTCGACCTCGCGGCTGCATCGCCTGGCGGCGCAGTCGTGTTCAGCCACTTCATCGCCATCAACGCCGTGATCGGTGCTGTGTCGGGTGACGACCGGCTCGTGCTGCACAGCCTCGACAATGCGTCGGTCACCGTGATCGACATCGTCGGCGACCGCATCACCCTGATCTCGGTGGGGCGCGAGGCCGACACGCTGATCCGCTGATCCGCTGATCCGCTGAGACGAGGTGTCGCGGCCAACAGCGCGCCGACGCAGGTGACCTGTGTTCCCACGGTCGCTTTGGCAGACTGACCGGGTGAGCGCCCGCCTTCAGCGATCCAGACTCAGAGTTGCAGTGGCGGCCGCCGTGGTCGCATCGGTGCTCGCCGGCGCGTGCAGCGACGACGACTCGCAAGGCACCGGGACCTCGGGACCACAGGGACAGTCGACCTCGACCACCGACACGGATCTGCCCTCAGACTCGGCAGTGTCAACGGTCGAGTCGACTACGAGCGCAGTGCCGTCGAGTTCGGTGCTGCCGACGACGAGCACCATCCCCGCCGTGGAGGGACTCGGACTCTCGGCGCGAGGGCTCGGAACTGCGCTGTTCGGCGCCGAGGCCGAGAGCGTCGTCGAGTACGTCGTCTCGATCCTCGGCGAGCCGACGACCGATTCCGGATGGATCGACCCGTTCGCGATCGGCGTGGCTTGCCCCGGGTCGGAGATCCGCTTCGTCGAGTGGGACGACCTTCGGCTCTTCTTCAGCGACGACACCACCGCCGCGTCGAGCATGAGGCACTTTGCATCGTTCGCCTACGGGCCGGCATTCGGTCCGACGCCGTCGCCCTACGGGCTCGCCACCGACAAGGGGATCCGGCTCGGAGCGACGGTGAGTGATCTTCGAACTGCGCATCCCGGCGGGCTGCTGTCGCCCGGCGACGACGTGGTCGGTCCGAAGTACCAGATCGAGGATGGGTTCGTGGCATACGTGACAGAAGCTGTCGGTGCAGGCATCGTTCGGTCGTTCCAGGGCGGTTTCGGGTGCAGCGAGTAGGGTCGCCGTGATGCTCGCCGCCGGCCTCGACACGGTGAAGAACCTCCACCAGGGATGGGGGTGGGTGGTCATCATCGCCAACGGCCTCGCCGGCCTGTGGGCGCTCGGCGGCCACTGGACGACGGCGGTGCGCACAAGGGCGCTGTGGTGGTTCGTCGGCGCAGCGCAGGCGACGATGTTCGTGCAGGTCGTGCTCGGTGCAGTGCTTGTCGGTACCTACAAGGTGCCCTTGCCGAAGTTCCACGCCTTCTACGGGTTCGTCGGACTCATCGCAATCTCGATCATCTACAGCTATCGGGCTCAGATGCGCCACCGGCTTTACCTGCTCTACGGGCT
>JBJOMQ010000264.1:0-3037 GCA_046052275.1 Actinomycetota bacterium
TTCTGCTGGTCAATCCAGACTACATCGAAACGCTGAGCATCGACCAGATTTGTGGTCTGCTGGTCCACGAGGTCTGCCACGTCCGCTTCAGGCATACCGAGCGATTTACCGATAGCGGCTGGCTCGACCACGACCGAGCTAATAGGTCGATGGACCGCGAAATCAATCCGCTCGTAATCCGAGCCGGATATAAACTGCCGCCCGATGGCTGCTGGCCGAATCAGCTCGGTCTCAACGATGGCCTGAGCTGGGAGGAATACTATCAACACGAGGCGAGCAGCAAGCAAAAAGACAATCATCTTCGATCGCGCTGTATTAACGCCCATTGATTCGGCAACAACCACCCCGCCCTTAAGTGCTCGCATCGCACGACCCTCGCGGGCAACGGCAGAGATGATCTCGAAGTCGATGTGGTGGTCGCGGGCATCGAGATCGATGAAGAGCTGGTAGATCTCGTCGAGCACCTCATCGGCTCGCGCGTCGGATCTGTCGACCTTGTTCACCACGACAATCGCCGGCAGGTCGCGAGCGAGTGCCTTCTGCAGCACGTAACGCGTCTGCGGCAGAGGCCCTTCGGCTGCATCGACGAGCAGGATCACGCCGTCGACCATCGTGAGCGCCCGCTCGACCTCGCCGCCGAAGTCGGCGTGGCCGGGCGTGTCGACGAGGTTGATCTTCACATCGCGCCATCTGACCGACGCTGCCTTGGCGAGGATGGTGATGCCGCGTTCGCGTTCCTGGTCGTTCGAGTCCATCACACGGTCGACCACCGCCTGGTGGGCGGCGAACGACCCAGTGGCACGAAGGAGGGCATCGACGAGGGTGGTCTTGCCGTGGTCGACATGCGCGACGAGGGCGACGTTGCGGAGAGGGGTCATGATGTGGGGCTTCGAGCGGCGGCACGGGGCCAGCCGGGTCTCAGTCGTCGGCCTCGTCGGCCTCGTCGTCGTCGTCGAATGACACGCCGTACTTCTCGGCGAGGGCTGCGTACTTGTCGTCCTCGCTGTGCTGCGGGCGGTCGCTGCCGCCGAGGCCCAGGTCGAAGGCGCTGGGACCGGACTGCTTGAGTTTCCGCGCTTCTTCGAAGCGACGGTGACGACCCTTCTTCATGAGAGGGCTCCCGAACTAGAGAAGTGACATTGGAGGCCACTCTACCGGCGCCCGGCGGCCCGACACGGGATACGCGGCCGCCCGTGTGACGCCCGACCGGCCCGCCGCAGACGGCCCGCAGCCAGCGTGCGAGACTGCACCCGTGGGAAAGATCGTTGCCATCCTGAACCAGAAGGGCGGGGTCGGCAAGACCACCGTCACGCTCGGACTCGCCTCGGCGGCAGCTGCTGCCGGGCACCGGGTGCTCGTCGTCGACCTCGACCCGCAGGGATCGAGCACATGGGTGCTGGGGATCGACCCGGCCGAGATCGAGCGCTCGGCTGCCGAGGTGCTCGGCCGTGCAGCTGCGTCGACGGCCATCATCGCCTCGGCATGGGGCGACGAGGTCTCAGTGCTGCCGGCCTCGCCGCGGCTGCTCGAGCGCGACCACGGGGGGAATCCGCTGCGACTGGCCGATGCACTGGCCGCCGTTGCCGACGACTACCACGCCGTGCTGATCGACTGCCCGCCGTCGCTCGGCGCCCTGAGCACCGCTGCGCTCACGGCAGCCGATCACGCCATCATCGTGGTCGAGCCGTCGGCACTCAGCCTTCGCGGCGTCGGCGCAGTCGCCGATCTCGTCGACGAGGTCTGGGACTCGAACAATCCCGATCTCGATCTCGCCGGCGTCATCGTCAACAAGGTGCCGGCCGTCAGCGCCGAGGCCGAGCGCCGCTACGACGACCTCACCCGCGACGTCGGGAAGCGGGCGGTGTGGCAGCCGGTCATCCCGCAGCGTGTCGTGGTGAACCAGGCGATCGGCGAACGCCGTCCGGTGCACTCGTACGGCGCGCGTGCCGCTGACGTCGTCGATGCGTTCGACCACCTCTGGGCAAAGCTGCGCCGCGTGATCCGCGGCTGACGGTCAGTCAGACTCGGCAGCCGCGACGGCCGTGTCGACGAGCCGGAGGCTTCCGCGGCCGTCGAAGGTGAGGGCGGCCCGTCCCTCGACGAGCCGGCGGATCCCGTCACCGAGCAGGTCGTGGCGCCAGCCCGCCGAGAGCCGAGAACTCGCATCGCCCCTGAGGAACGACACCAGGTCGCTGCGAGTGGCCAGAAGGGCGGTGTCGATGCGCTCGTGACGTGCCACTTCGCTCACCCACGCCGAGACGAGCGCCACCGCCGGACGCAGGGTCCGCTCGAGGTCGTCACCATCGGGCGCCGGCAGTGGCGCGTCCATCGCCAACCCGGCGGCCACTGCCTCGAGCAGTTCGCGGCCTGCGGCGCCTCGGATGTGGCGCTCCTCGACGCCGCGCGCCTGGGTCAGTTCGGCCGGCGAGGTGGGCTGACGCTGGGCGATGCCAAGCACCGCGAGGTCGGGCAGCACCTGGCGCACCGGGATGTCGATGGACATTGCCCGCCGCTCCCGCCAGGCCGCCACAGACCTCGCCACGCCGCGAGCACGCGGCTTGAGCATTCGCACATCCTTCAGGCGTGTCCACGCCGAGTCGGGATCCATGCCGCTGACCGGGCGGCCAAGCAACTCGATACATGCCTCTTCAGCCCACTGCAGTCGGCCGTCGGCGTCGAGCTGGCCGACGAGACGGTCGTGCAGGTCGAGCAGGTGCGCCACGTCGGCAGCTGCGTACGCGCACTGCTCGGCGGTGAGCGGCCGGCGCAGCCAGTCGGTGAGGCGGTCTCCCTTGGCCGCTGCGACACGCAACTCGCTCTGCAGCAGCGACACGAGTGACGGCGTGCTGTAGCCGGCGAAGCCCGCTGCCAGCTGGGTGTCGAAGAGCCGCCGCGGCACTGCACCCACAGCGTGGAAGAGGACGTCGAGGTCTTGCTGCGCAGCGTGCAGCACGGCCAGGGCATCTGAGGCGAAGAGCTCGCGCAGCGGCGACAGGTCGCACGACTGGGGATCGATCAGCACCAGGTCGTCGACACC
>JBJOMQ010000265.1:0-3029 GCA_046052275.1 Actinomycetota bacterium
GCCTCGGCCGACCAGCGTGCCGGGCGTGCCGGGCGCACGGAGCCGGGAACCGCGTACCGGCTGTGGAGCAAGCTCGAGCACGGCACGCGCCGACCACATCTCGAGGCCGAGATCACCACCGTCGACCTCGCCGGCCTGCTGCTCGAGGTGCTGGCGTGGGGCACGCCCGTCGGCGAACTGCAGTGGATCGACCCGCCGCCGCGCCGCGCCCTCGAGCAGGCCGCCGAGGTGCTGAACCTGCTCGGCGCCGTGCGAGACGGTGCCCTCACCCCTGCCGGCCGTCGAATGCTCGACCTACCCCTCCACCCGCGGTTGGCGCGGATGGTCGTCGAGTCGGGCGCTCCCGACCTCGCCTGCGTGGTCGCCGCGCTGCTCGACGAGCGCGACGTGCTGCGCGGCCGGCCCGACGATCTTCCGGTCGACCTTGCGCTGCGCGTGGGCGTGGTGTGCGGCGAGGCGCACGACGCCGCCGACCGCCGCGACGTCGCCCGAGTCCGCGAGCGGGCTGCCGACCTTGCACGACGCGCCCGAGTGCCGCTCGACATCGATCGCATCGACGCCCATGGCCGGTCGGGTGGGCACAGCGTGGGCGCAGTGCTGGCACTCGCATATCCCGACCGCATCGCAGTGCGCCGCAGCCAGGCGGGCCAGTTCCAGCTGCGCACGGGGTCGGGCGGATGGATGCCCGATACGGATGAACTCGCCCGCGAGCGGTTCGTGGTCGCCGCCGACCTCGACGGCCGACGCGACCTCGCCCGGATCCGCATCGCCGCCGCACTCGACACCGCCGAGTTGGTCGACGCGCTGGCCGACCAGATCGAGCGACGGGTCTCGCTCGCATGGGACCGCGAGCGCGACGATCTCGTCGAACGCCTCGAAACACGCCTCGGCGGCATGCTGCTGGACGAGGTCGTCCGTTCGCCGCAGCCGGGCGAGGCAACGACTGCGGCGCTCGTCGAGCGAGTGCGCGGGACGAGGCTCGCCGCGCTGCGATGGAGTGACCGGGCGGCATCGCTGCGCCACCGCGTCGACTTCCTGCGCCGCACAGCCTTGGACAGCGCCATCGACAGCGACTGGCCCGACTGGAGCGATGCCACGCTGCTCGCGACGCTCGACGACTGGCTCGCCCCGTACCTCGGCCATGCCACCGGCCGCGCCGATCTCGAGCGGCTCGATCTCGAGATGGTGCTCGGCGCGCAGTTCGACTGGGATACGTCGACGCGGCTGTCCGAGTTGGCGCCACCCACGCTCACCACGGCCAATGGCCGCGAGGTGGCCATCGACTACTCGGGAGAGGTGCCCACGGCGCACGTGCGCGTCCAGGACATGTTCGGCACGAAGGTGCACCCGTGCGTCGCCGGTGGCCGTGTGCCGATCGCCCTGTCGCTGCTGTCACCTGCCGACCGGCCGGTGCAGATCACCCGCGACCTGCCCGGATTCTGGGCCGGCACGTGGGCCGATGTCCGCAAGGACATGGCTGGCCGTTACCCCAAGCACCAGTGGCCCGCCGATCCTGCCAACGCCCCGCCGCACCGGCTGAAGTAGGTATGCGGACCACGCGCCGGCACGACGGCCTCTAACGTCAGCGCGTGGCGTTCACCGGCTTCACCGACGAGACCTTTGTCTTCTACGAGACCTTGCAGGCCGACAACAGCCGGGCCTTCTGGCAGGCGAACAAGCACCGCTACCAGTCGGCAGTGCGCGCCCCACTCGATGCACTGCTGGCCGAACTCGACGCCTACGGCCCGTTCCACGTCTTCCGTCCGTACAAGGACGTTCGCTTCTCGAAGGAGAAGATTCCGTACAAGGACCACCAGGGCGCCTACGGCGAGAGCGAGGGCGGTGCCGGCTTCTACGTGCAGGTCTCGGCCACAGGCCTCATGGCCGCAACCGGCTACTACGCGATGGCGAGCGACCAACTGGCGAGATTCCGAGAAGCGGTCGATCACGACGCGCGCGGCTGCGAGATCGAGACGGTCGTCGGCGCGCTGGCACGCAAGGGCTTCACCGCCGGCTCGATCGGCGAACTGAAGACGGCACCACGCGGGTATCCGAGAGACCACCCGCGAATCGCGCTGCTGCGGCGCAAGGGACTGATGGTGTTCCGAAGCTGGGAGCCTGCGGCATGGATGGCGACCCGGACGCTCGTCACGAGGGTGCGAGATGCCTGGGAGGCTGGCGCAGCGATGAACGCCTGGCTCGACACGCACGTCGGCCCGAGCACCCTCGCCCCCGACGAGGACGAGCTCGCCAGGTTCGGCCCGATCTGAGCGACGCCACGACTCCCGGAATTCCTGAGAACCGAACGGCCCCCTCGGGGGTCTCATCCACTATGAGCGATGTGCCGATCGACCTCACCGATGCCCTGGCATCAGCCGAGCTCGGCACCGACCCGGTCGTCGCAGTCCCCGTCGCGCAGCCGATCGAGGTTGCGTACCGCCGCATGTACCCGTCGCTCGTGCGGCTCGCAATCCTGCTCGTCGACACTCGCGAGCATGCCGAGGAGATCGTCCAGGACGCCTTCTCGCGGGCGTACCCGCGCTGGCACCGCATCACGAACCAGGACGCCTACCTGCGGTCGGCGGTGCTCAACCTGTGCCGAAAGACGCACCGACGCCGCGCCGTGGCCCGCAGGGCCCCGCACGACCGCCCGGTCGACTCACCGGGCGCCGACGAGGTCGCCGACCACGTGGTCGACGCAGTGCGCGCACTGCCCTCACCGATGCGCGAGATGGTGGTGCTGCGCTATTACGCGCAGGCCTCCGACACCGAGATCGCTGCCACCCTCCGACTCCCGGTGGGCACCGTCAAGTCGACGCTCCACCGGGCCCGATCCATTCTCCGAAAGGAACTGTCATGACCGAATTCGACGACCTCATCTCCCGCGCCCTCCACGAGCATGCCGATCATGTCGAGCTGACGCCGGCGAGCTTCGAATCCGTCCGCCGGCGAGCCCGGCTCCGCAGGTCGCGTCACATCGCCCTCGCCGTCTCGCCGGTGCTCGTCGCGGTGGCCTACGCGTCCACCGC
>JBJOMQ010000266.1:0-3017 GCA_046052275.1 Actinomycetota bacterium
TGGACGGTAGCAGGGCATGACCCTGTGCGTGTCACCGAGATTGACGGGTTCCGTGAACCGGGTAGCCAGGTCCTGCACATGGGTTTGACGGAGGCCGTCCGGGTTGCGAGAGTCCTCGAGGCTGCCGCCTGTCCGACGGCGTCCTCGGTCGGCCATGCCGACATGTCATCCGGATTCGAGCTGATGAATCCTGGCAGTCCAACGCACCCGAGCCCCGCCTGACGGACCGGCGTTGATCTCGAACGTGCCGCCGAGCAAACGGGCGCGTTCGGCGAGGTTGGACAGTCCATTTCCCCGTCGCTGATCGAGGTCGATCCCGACTCCATTGTCGGACACTTCGACCTCTACGACGGACTCGCTGAACCGCAACGTCACGTGTGCCGCCGTGGCCTGGGAGTGCCGGGCGATATTCGACAGCATTTCGCGGAGGGAGAGTGCGATGTGCCCGACGAGCGCAGCATCGAGCGACCCGACGTCGCCGCCGGCCACCGCTGTCTCCGGCACGAAGCCAAGGCTCGGGATCGCCTGGCGAACGATGTCGCGCAGCGTCAGTTCGAGGCTTGCCGATGACGCAAGCGGCTGCGACAGGTCGAGGACAGAGGTCCGGAGCATCGCCACGATGCGTGCCTGGGCGTCGATCAACTCCTCGACACCATCCCTCAGCTCGTCGGGCATGTGCTCACGCATGCCCGCGAGAACGAGCCCCGTGGCGATGACCTCCTGCACGACACCATCGTGGAGATCGCGCGCCAGGCGCTTGCGTTCGACGATGAGAGTCTCGACGGAGCGCTTCAGCGACCGGTGATGCTCGTCTGCCTGCTGTTGCGAGACATCGACGAGCACCAGGATGAGTAACCCCGATTCCCTCGGTGATCCCGCATAGAACTCGACCGTCGAGCGCGTTCCATCGGGGCGGACTACGTCGATGTGCCGATTCTCGACATCTGCAGCCGGCGCAAGGTCGAGCTCTCCATCGAGCGAGGCGAAGAGATCACTCGGTCGAAGGCGCATGAGATCGTCACGGCTCCTGCCCGTGAGGGCAACTGCCGCAGCGTTCGCCTCGACCACCAGTTCCGAGTCGCGATCGATGACGAGCACTGGATCTCGCATCCGCTCGATGAACATGTCATCTCACTCTCCCATACAGGGCCACCCGGCACTCGGTAAGCACACGCTTTCGGTAGCATGAGTGAATTCCATCCGATCCCACTCTGGCGAGTGCCACGTGTCCCATCGTTGGGATCGGTGCGTCTGCGGGCGGCCTCGAAGCGATCGAGTCATTCCTGTCGGCGGTCGATCGCAAAAGCGGACTTGCGTATGTCATCGTGCAGCACCTCTCACCCGCTGACGAGGGGCGACTGGTAGCGCTCCTCCAGCGCACGACGCCGATGCCCGTGACGGAAATCACCGACCAGATGACGGTGGAACCCGACCACGTCTACGTCATTCCGCCTGATCGTGACCTGTCGATCCAGAGCGGCGTGCTTCGCGTCGCATCGTCGGACATCCGGCGAGGCCTGCGCCTTCCGATCGACCACTTCCTACGCTCACTTGCGGGCGATCGCGGTGCCTTGGCGATTGCGGTGATCCTTTCGGGTATGGGCTCTGACGGCACTCTCGGCCTTGCCGCCGTCAAGGAGAGCGGCGGCGCCGTCTTCGTGCAGGATCCCGCCACCGCTGCGTTCGACGCCATGCCACGCAGCGCCATCGACTCGCAGTTGGCCGATGTGGTAGCACCAGCAGCAGAGTTGCCCGCTCGAATTGCCGGATTCCTGCGCTCTCGCACCGGCCCACGCGACCCTCAGTCGATCCCCGCCGTGCTCGACATCCTGAAGCGTCGTACCGGACACGACTTCTCCCTCTACAAGCGGCGCACGCTCGAGCGGCGCATCGATCGCCGCATCGGCGTCCTCGATCTCAACGGTGTCGCCGACTACGTCGACTTCCTTGCGCTCAATCCCCAGGAGGCGGACCTCCTCTTCAAGGAACTGCTGATCGGTGTCACCAGCTTCTTTCGCGATCCAGAGGTGTGGGATCACCTCGTTCACCAGATCTGGCCCCAGATCCTCACGCGTGCTTCAGAGGGAACCGGGCTACGCGCCTGGACAGCGGGCTGCTCGACCGGCGAGGAGGCCTATTCGCTGGCAATGTCGTTCGTCGAGGCTCGCGACCAGATTCCCTCGGCAGCGAGCATCTCGCTGCAGGTCTTCGCAACCGACCTCGACGTGTCGGCCATCGAGCAGGCTCGCTCGGGGGTCTACCCATCGAACGTCGCAGTCGACGTCTCGGAGCAGCGGCTGACGAGGTTCTTCGTGCGCGAGGGCGACAGCTACCGCATCAGCCCGATGATCCGCGAGATGGTGATCTTCGCGCCTCACAACGTGACGATGGACCCCCCGTTCACGAGACTCGACGTGGTCACCTGTCGGAATCTGCTCATCTATCTCGAGCCCGTACTGCAGCAGAAGGTGCTGTCCCTGTTCCACTATGCGCTGCGTCCAGATGGAGTACTGGTGCTCGGCGCGGCAGAGACAGTCGGAACCGCCTCGGAGTCGTTCAGGCCGATTCCTGGCGCCGACTACTGCTACCAGCGAACACCCGCCTCGCCCACCGGCAGCTTCGGTGACTTCGCGGTGAGCTTTGGCCGGCAGCGTCCGTCATCGCTCGACGCTGCCGACGCGCAGTCGACTCCCCTGAGCATGCAGGGCCTCACCGAGGCGCTCCTCCTTCGCCACCATGCACCCATCGCCGTGCTCACCACCCGCACCGGCGACATCGTCTACTTCAGCGGCGAGACCGACAGGTTCCTTGCGCCACCCGCGGGTCGGGCGAACCTGAACCTCTTTGCCATGGCACGGACCGGACTGGAGGCTCCGCTCGAGGAGGCGGTCCGGTCTGCGCTCCGCGAGCGCCGCGCTGCCCGGCGGACCGCTATCTCCTTCATCGGCCCCAGCGGGTCGGAGACCGTCGACCTCGTCGTCGAACCGGTGGCCGATTCCGATGCGCTCGATGGCCTG
>JBJOMQ010000267.1:0-3005 GCA_046052275.1 Actinomycetota bacterium
TGGCCGCACCCGCTGCAGATCGAGGAGCACAGCCACGCCGGCATGGCGGCCCGGTATGCGGCCGGTGCCGCTGGCCTGCCATTCGCCACGCTCCGCGGCTATGTGGGCACCGACCTTCCCGAGCACACGGCCACCATCAAGCCGATCCAGTGCCCGTTCACCGGCGACTGGCTCACGGCGGTGCCGGCCATCAATCCCGACGTCACGCTGATCCACGCCCAGCGGGCCGACCGCCACGGCAACGTGCAGATCTGGGGACTCGTGGGCGTGCAGAAAGAGGCTGTCCTCGCCGCTCGTCGCTCGATCATCACCGTCGAGGAGTTCGTCGACGAACTCGAGCCGATGCCCAACGCCGTCGTGCTGCCCGAGTGGACCGTCAGCGCTGTCTGCTGCGTGCCCGACGGCGCGCATCCCAGCTTCGCGATGGGCTATTCGGTGCGCGACAACGCGTTCTACCGCGCATGGGACGACGTCTCGAAGGACCGCGACCGCTTCGCCGACTGGATCGACCGCCACGTGCGCGGCACGGCCGACCACGCCGAGTTCCTTCGCTCGGCCGGTGTCTCCCGGGAGACCGTGCATGCCTGAGGCCGCCACCACGACGTCGCCGCACGACGGAACACCCGCATACAGCGCCGATGAGCTGATGATCGTCAATGCGGCGCGCCGGCTCGGCGCGCTCGCCGCAGCCGGTCGACGCGTGTGCTTCGTCGGCATCGGGCTGCCCAGCACCGCCGCCAACCTCGCCCGCCGCCTGTACGACCCCTCGCCGGTGCTCGTGTACGAGTCGGGATGCATCGGATCGAAGCCCACCCGGCTTCCGCTGTCGATCGGCGACGGCGAGCTCGGCGAGACCGCCGACGCAGTCGTCAGCGTGCCGGAGATCTTCTCGTACTGGCTCCAGGCCGGCCGCATCGACGTGGGCTTCCTCGGAGGAGCCCAACTCGACAGGTTCGGCAACATCAACTCGACCGTCATCGGCGACTATCGCTCGCCGCGCACTCGGCTCCCGGGCGCGGGCGGAGCGCCGGAGATCGCCGCATCCGCAGGGGCGGTGATGGTGATCATGCGCCAGGGTGCCCGGGCCTTCGTCGAGCGCTGCGACTTCCGTTCCTCGATCGGGTTCGGCGACGGGCCGGGACATCGCGAGCGGCTCGGACTGCGTGGCGGAGGCCCGCAGTGGGTGGTCACCGACCTCGGAATCCTCACGCCCGATCCCGTGACGTGCGAGCTCGTGATGAGTGCCCTCCATCCCGGTGTCACCCGCGACGACTGCACGGCCGCCACCGGCTGGGACCTGCGCTTCGCCGATGACCTCGCTGTCACCGAGGCGCCATGCGACCTCGAGCTCGCCGAACTCCGGGCGCTGAAGTCGGCATGAAGCCGTTCACTTACGTGCAGCATCCAGCGCGGGTGGTATTCGGCGCGGGATCTCGCAGCCAGATCGTGCGCGAGGTCGAGGCGCTGCGCGGCGACCGGGTGATGCTGATCGCCCACGAGGGCAGCGACGAGATCGCCGAACTGCTCGGCAGCCGAGTCGTGCTGCGATGGAACGAGATCGTGCAACACGTGCCGCTCGATCTCGCCGAACGAGCCCGCGACGCAGCCGAAGCAGCCTCGATCGACGTCATCATCTGCGTGGGCGGCGGCTCGGCCACCGGCTTGGCAAAGGCGATCGCGCTGACGTCGCGCCGACCGATCGTCGCCGTGCCCACCACCTATGCGGGCAGCGAACAGACCACCATCTACGGCCTCACCGGCGATCGGCACAAGCAGACGGGCAAGAGCATCGACGTACTGCCGCGTGCTGTGATCTACGACCCCGAGCTCACCGTGGGCATACCGGCGAGCGTCACCGGGCCGAGCGCCTTCAACGCGCTGGCACACAGCGTCGAGGCGTTCTATGCGCCGGGCTGCAATCCCGTGATCACGGCGCTGGCGAAGGAGGCGATCGCTGCCATCCGCGACAGCCTCCCGCGTGTCATGGCAGCGCCGTCCGACATCGATGCGCGCGGTGCGCTGCTCTACGGCGCATACCTCTCGGGCGTAGCGCTCGGCGCCACGTCGGCGGCGTTCCACCACAAGATCTGCCACGTCCTTGGCGGCACATTCGACCTCGTGCATGCCGACGCCCACTCGGTGGTGCTGCCGCACGCCGTGGCGTTCCTTGCGCCCTCGATTCCCGATGAGATGAAGTCCCTCGGCGAGGTGCTCGGCGCCGAACCGGCAGGGGCGCTGTGGGACCTCGCCGTCGAGTCGGGCGTGCCGACGTCGCTCGAATCACTCGGCCTTTCCGAGTCGGATCTGGCCGAGGCTGCCGAGCGCGCCACGGCGGAGATCGCCAAGATCGCCGCACCCGGCAACCCGCGGCCATGCTCCGAGCAGCAGATGCTCGGCCTGCTGCAGCGCGCCTTTGCCGGTGCCCGCCCCACGCCTGGAGACGCCCCATGACCGACTCGTACATCGTCGATGCAGTGCGCACGCCGATCGGGCGACTCGGTGGTGCACTTGCTGGCATCCGTCCCGACGACCTCGCTGCGACGGCACTCGGCGGACTGGTGCAGCGCAGGCCCGACAGCGCCGACATCGGTGCTGCAATCGACGAGGTGTACTTCGGCGACGCCAACGGCGCCGGCGAGGACAACCGGAATGTGGCCCGCATGGCGGTGCTGCTGGCAGGTCTTCCGGTGGGAATTCCGGGTGCCACCGTCAACCGACTGTGCGGCAGCGGAATGGAGGCGGTGTTCGCCGCCAGCCGGGCCGCTGCCACCGGCGACGCTGACGTAGTGGTGGCCGGCGGCGTCGAGTCGATGACCCGAGCCCCGTGGGTGATGCTGAAACCGGCGAAGGGATTTCCGACCACGCACGAGCAGCTCTGGAACAGCGCGCTCGGCTGGCGGATGGTGAACCCCTCGATGCCCGAGGCCTGGACCATCTCGCTCGGCGAGGGTGCCGAGGTGCTGGCCGACCGACACTCGATCTCGCGTGACGAGCAGGACCAGTTC
>JBJOMQ010000268.1:0-2947 GCA_046052275.1 Actinomycetota bacterium
CTTCGCACCGATGCCGAGAGCGAAGATCGCGTAGCCCACCGCAGTGCCGAGGATCGAGATCGCCAGTACCGGCCGACGACCATGTCGATCGGACAGCTGCCCCAGCAGTGGAGCAGCGAAGAAGGTGCACAGTGGGAACACGGCCTGGAGGAAGCCCAGCATGATGAGGCCCTGCTGCGGTGTCCACGAATCGGGGATCACCTTGACCTCGGGATCGCCGATCAGCAGCGGAAAGACCGGGATGAGGATGCTGAAGCCGATCAGGTCGATGAAGACCGTGACGAACACCGGCAGGATCGGATTCGGGTGTGCGTTGCGTCGTGTCGCTCGGTGCTCGGTGTCGTTCATGGCCGTCTCACCGTAACCAGTCGCGGCCCCACGACAGGTGCCCTCCGTGCCGCACGGCATCGAGCACATGACGGGTGGCCCGTCTGCGCACTGATTCGGCGCCGTACGTTCGAGGTCGGTTCGGAATGCCGGGCGATGTCGCGGGCCTGTCATCGAACCCGACACCCGGATCACCGCCCCACTCACAAGGAAGCGAGCGATCCCATGAAACGACTATCTCCAAGGCTCATCCGAGCCGTGGTCGCCAGTGCGCTGGCTGCAGGCACCCTCGCGGTGGGTGCTGCACCGTCAGCCAATGCCGGGCCCGGCAGCAGCGCCTTCAGCGCCGAGGTCGGCACCTCCAGCATGTATCTCAGCGACTGTCTCTGGGGTCCCTACGGACCCGAGCCGCTCGACGGACCGATGGTCCCGTCGCTCGTCAAGAGCCAGAACTGCGTCGCCGTCACGCTCTACACGGGCGAAGACGACTTCGAGGGGGGCAGCGCGCAGATCAACCTTCCGGCCGGTATCTCCATCAGCAAGAAGGTGGCCGGCCCCTCGGGCGGACTGCTGTGGGCTCCGCCGAGCGATTGCTGGTGGTCCGGTTCGTTCAGCGTGCTCGCCACCGGCAAGGCACAGACGCTGCGGCTCAACAACCTGTGGTGTGATCCCGACGAGACCGTCATCGCGTACTTCTCGGCGCGCATCGCCAACCCGGTCGATGTCGACTACATGGGATTCACCGCCGAGAACCGCCTCTCGGTGTGGCACCAGATCTACGAGACAGATTCCTGCTCGCCGATCTGGACGGGCTTTCCCTACCTGTTCGGCGCCGTGTACCAGTACACCGGCTCGTACACACCGGTGAAGTACGGCACCGTCTACCAGTTGAACAATGCCAACTACTGGGAGCCCATGCCGTTCATGATCGCAGCCGACTACGACTACTTCCGCTGGTGGCAGTGGCTCGACGTCGAGTACGGCGGCTGCTTCGGCCCGTAGCGACGGGCGGCTGATCAGGCCGACGTGACGATCGACAGGCGAGCGGCCCGGATCCCACGGGATCCGGGCCGCAGCGCGCCAGGCATGCCGCTCGTTCGCGCCACCTCGACCTGGCCAAACTCGCCCATCACGACAGGCCATCCGGTCTCATTAGGGTCGCGGCATGCATCCCCGTCCGCCCCGGATCCGACGTCGGCTGCCCCGGCCCAGCGAGTTCGCGCCGCTCCTGCAGCGCAGGCAGCGCGCGGCCACCCGCGACGAGCGACGCGTGCAGGGTGCTGTCGACATCAACGACCTCCGCGCGCTCGCAAAGCGCAGGAGGCCACGAGCGGTCTTCGACTACGTGGATGGCGGTGCCGAGAGCGAGGTGGCCATGCGCAGGGCACGTGATGCCTTCGAACGAGTCGAGTTCAGGCCGTTCGTGCTGCGCGATGTCACGTCTGTGTCGACCGCCACCACCATTCTCGGAGCTGCGAGCACCATGCCCCTCGTCTTCGGGCCGACCGGATACACGCGCATGATGCACACGAGGGGCGAGTCGGCAGTCGCACGGGTCGCCGCCCGTGCAGGCATTCCCTACGCACTGTCGACTGTTGGCACCACCTCACCGGAGGACTTCGCTGCCGCATCGGGCAGCGGGCGTCGCTGGTTCCAGCTCTACGTGCAGCGCAACCGCGATCACAGTCTGGCGCTCATCGAGCGTGCAAAGGCCTCTGGGTTCGACACGCTCGTGCTGACCGTTGACGTTCCCGTCACCGGCGGCCGGCTGCGCGACCTGCGCAACGGGCTCACCATTCCCCCGTCGCTCACCTGGCGGACATTCGTCGACGGAGCTCGTCACCCCGGGTGGCTCTTCGACTTCCTCACCACCGAGCCACTCGTCTTCGCGTCCGGCGGACACGATTCGGGAATGTCACTCGAGGAGATTGCCGACGCGATGTTCGACGCCGGGGTGACATGGGACGACCTGCGGTGGTTCCGCGAGGTGTGGCCGGGACGGCTCGTGGTGAAGGGCGTGCAGCGCATCGACGACGCCGAGCGGATGCCCGACATGGGTGTCGATGGCATCGTCGTCTCGAATCACGGTGGCAGGCAGCTCGACCGCGCGCCGACACCGCTCGAGTTGCTGCCGCCGATGGTGAAGGCCGTCGGCGATCGGATGGAGATCATGGTCGACACCGGCGTCCGCAGCGGGGCCGACGTCGTGGCCGCCGTGGCCCTCGGCGCATCCGCCGCGCTCGTCGGCCGCGCCTATCTCTACGGCCTCATGGCAGGCGGCGAAGCGGGCGTGCAGCGAGTTGTCGACGTCTTCCGTGACGACATCGAGCGCACGATGCAGCTGCTTGGCGTCACCTCGATCGCCGACCTCGAGCCGTCGATGGTGCACCTGCCCAACCGCTGAAGTTCGCCCGTCGTCAGCGAGTGGCAAGCCACTCGTCGATGTCGCGCACCACGCGCGCGAGACGCCCCTCCATCACCTCGGCCCGGGTGTCGGATCGCCCGTTGACAGCCAGGATCAGGTCGAGCCGAGGGTGCAGCCAGCCGATCACCTGTAGTTGGCGGAGCACGTGGAATGCCGGCAGCAAGGCCTCATCGGCGGCCGAGAAGGGCCGCACGC
>JBJOMQ010000269.1:0-4977 GCA_046052275.1 Actinomycetota bacterium
CTTCGGCACGCCGGAGGAGTTCATCACCACGACCGTGGACGTCCGGAAGTACACGAGCGCGAAACGGGCGGCGATGGCGGCGCACGCCAGCCAGATGACGCCGGACTCGTTCTTCCTCGCCATGCCCGAGGAGGGCGGTGCCCACGTGGTGCTGCTCGACGACCGCCACCTGCTGATGTCGGCCGACTGCCCGCAGAGCGCTGCGCTGCTTCGTGCCCGCGGCTTCGAGCCTGTCGAGGTCGACATCAGCGAGTACGTGAAGCTGGAGGGCTGCGTCACCTGCCTGTCGGTGCGCCTCCGCGATGCGCCGGGGGCCTAGGCCTCGCCGAGGATGATCGCCGTGAGCCACCGCCGGCCGATCTCGGCCGCCGAGTTCGGCCCGCCCTTCAGGTCGAAGCTCGGGTGGATGCCGTCGGGAAGCAGCCGGTCTGCCTCTCCTGTCGATGCGACCCAGCCGGCAAGGTCTACGACCTCCACGAACGGCCTCGCCGACGCGACGTCGGACACGAGTTGGTTGTAGGCGGCGTACCGCTCGGGATACGGGTAGTCGTCCGCTGGGTAGACGGTGAGCCACAGCACCCGCGATGCGCCGGTGACGCGCACGATCTCGTCGGCGTAGGCGATCATCTCGGCGAGCAGCCAGTCGCGGCCCTCGGGGTCGTCGATCGACAGCCAGCGGTCGCCAAACTCCGCGACCTGGAGCTGCCGGATGTCCCACGTGCCCGTCCACACAAGGGCGACGTCGATCGGCGGCCTGCCCTCGCCGGCCTCGGCGATGGCAGTGCTCCAGTCGCACTCGTCACCGAGCAGCGAGGCAGCACTCGACGCATCGTTCCGCAGCCGCTCGGCGCGGGCGATCGGGCAGCCAAGGCCGGTGAGTGACGTGCCGTATCGGATGTACGGCCCGCGATATGCGAGCCCGAGTCCAAGGGTGAGGACCTTCGAGTCGCCGAAGATGCCGAGCTTGATCGACGGGGCCGTTGCCGGGCCGACCTCAATCTCTGGCCGGGTCTCGTCGGGTGCCGTCGACGCCGTCGACTGCTCGACAGCATCCTCGAACTCGGCAGCGAGCTCTTCGAAGTCGATCTCGTCGCCGACGGGCGCCGTGGCCGTCGATGCCGCGACAACGACCGCAGCGACGGCAACCACCCCGACGAAACGCCACCCGACACGCCCGAGCGACCGGATCGGCATCTCGAGGTGCGAATAGGAGAGCGCCGACAGTCCGAGCGTGGCGGCGAGCGTGACCCACGGCACGAGCGAGCTGTCGAGCTCCGTCCGCTCGAACGCGAGCAGGAGCGGCCAGTGGACGAGGTAGAGACCGTACGCCCGCTCGCCGATCCACCGCATCGGCGCGGCATCGATCGCACTCGCCACCGCTGGCGACCGCGTGACGGCGGCGATCGTGACGGCCGCGAGCACTCCGCAGGCCAGCAGTCCGCCGTTCGAGTACGCGGGGCTCGACAGCGAGCTGCGTGCGGCGACAGCGACGAGTGCGGCCAGCCCGGCGATCGATGCCGCGGTGGCAGCGATACGCGAGATCCGGCCAGGCGGTCTCGCGGCGGATCGGCTGCGATGCAGCACGACTGCCAGCAGCGCACCGGCAGCGATCTCGCCGGCGCGGATATAGGTGGCGAAGTACACCGTCGAGGGATCGCCGGCGACGAGGGCCTGTGCTGCGACGACGGCGCAGAGCACGGCGAGCAGGATCGCGGCCACGCCGCGACGGCTCCGCCCTGCCAGCACCAGCAGCGGCAGCACCAGGTACACCTGCTCCTCGACAGCGAGCGACCAGAAGTGCAGCACGGGGGACGCATCGGCATCGACCCCGTACTGGCGGCCGTCGATGATCTGCTGCCAGTTCGACACCTGCAGCGCGGCGGCCACGATCTCCCGAGCGTTCGCCGCTGTCATCCAGCCGGCAAGTCGCCACACCACGGCGACGATGGCCAGCGTGGCGAGCGACGCAGGCAGCAGTCGGCGCACCCGCCGCCGGTAGAACTCGCCAAGCCGCACGGTGCCCGACTGCTCGAGTTCTCCGACGAGCAGCGAGGTGATGAGGAATCCCGACAGGGCGAAGAACACCGTCACCCCGACGAAGCCGGCAGGCAGCACGCTCGGCCACAGGTGGTAGACGAGAACCGACCCGACCGCAATCGCCCGGATGCCATCGAGCCCGGCGATCCGCCCCGATGCACCGCCCGTGGCCGACGGCGGGAGCGGCACCGGATCCATCGGCTGGCTCAGCGACGAGCGGCGCCGCCCAGACGCGCCCGCGCCGCGTGCCAACACCCGGCCGACGCTACACCGGAGGCACCACGGGCCACGGCGTGTCCATCGTCGCCGCTGCCGAGATGAGAGGCCCCGGCTCGGTGCCGGGTCTGGCTCCGGACGGCTCGGCGACCGAGTGGCGCAGACGCCTGCGTCGGTCCGTGGTCCGGCAGCAGGACGATCTCAGCCGAACGATCTCAGTCGTATCGACGTCGCCGTGCGGCGGTGACCTTCGAGCCGTTTCGGGTGTGGGTGCCCTGCCACCCGCACTCGGTGCACGTCACCTCGCGGCCCGTGTGATCGCTGTCGATGCAGCAACCGCCCAGCGCCACGTCTCCCCTGTCGGAAGCCTCGAACATGCCGGGCCCCGGCATGCCGAACAGCAGCTTCACCACGGTGTGCTCGCCGCAGGAGGGGCAGTCCCAGCGGGGATACTCGTCAATGTCGTCGTCAGTCTCGATGTCGCTCATGGGCGGAAGAACGCAAGATCGTGGACGTGCTGTGACATTGACTGCCGACACCCCACGCGGTCACGCGATCGGCGGTAGCGTTCGTTTCCACATACAGCGTGATCACCACGGGGCTGACAGGTTTCGACGTCAGAGCCGGAGTGCGTACGTGCGACCCGAGTTGCTCAGACTCGCTAAACGGGGCACCCAAAGAATTGCCAATCGCCGCCTGATCCTCAGGGGGTAGCAGAGACATCGTGACCAGAGATGGCGCACGGGGCCGATCCACCGCAGCCCGGCAACAGAAGCGGGGGATGACAGCGGAAAAGACTGCTGGCGTCGGGGAAGACCGATGACCTCTCGGAAAGACGAGGCGTGGGCCGCCGCTCTCGGGCGACGGCCAGCCGACCCGCCGGTCTCCCTGCGTTAGGGAGGAAGTCGGGAATGGTCGTAGCTAGTCCGTGTTCTGCCTGATGGACGGGAGTTCGATTCTCCCCAGCTCCACCATGGGGGTATGCCCGGAATTGCCGGGCGACATTCCCGAAATAACGAGGCGTCCGGCACCCAGCCGGGCGCCTCGTGCGCGTCTGGGCCGGCAGTTCAGAACAGCAGCGAGGTGTGCCAGTGGCTCCGAAACCTTTGGGTTGCAGATTGCAAGTGGAGAGGTAAATTGTAATCTGCAAGTGAAGAATCGACGGTCACCCGAAGGAGACAACGACATGGCTGAACGCGTGCTACTCACCGGCATCAGCGGGTACATCGGACAGCACTGCGGTGCCGAGCTGCTCAACCAAGGTTACGAAGTGGTCGGAACCGTCCGCTCCCTGTCGAAGGCAGATGCCACCAGGGCTGCGATCGCAGCGGTCGTCGAGCGGCTCACGTTCGCCGAGGCTGACCTCCTTTCGGATCAGGGGTGGGACGAGGCCGTGCGGGGTTGCACCTTCGTGATGCACGTGGCTTCGCCGTTCGTCCTCGCCGAACCGAAGAACGAGAACGAACTGATCACGCCCGCCGTCGAAGGCACGCGACGCGTCATCAGTGCCGCCCAGCGGGCCGGCGTGCGGCGTCTGGTGCTCACGTCATCGACGGTGGCCATGATCAGCGGGAAGCCCAGCGGCAGGTACGGGCCCGACGCGTGGTCGGACACGAACGCCAACATCGGTGCCTACGCCAAGAGCAAGACGCTTGCCGAGCGGGCCGCCTGGGATGCAGTGGCGGGGAGCGACATGGAGCTCACGGTCGTCAATCCGGGCGCCGTCTTCGGCCCGTCGCTCGGTGCCGAGGTCGACGGTCAGAGCGTTGCACTGATGACCGACATGATTCGCGGCAAGATGCCGATGATCCCTGACGTGGCGATGGGCATGGTCGACGTCCGCGATGTCGCCCGGCTGCACGTCGCGGCCATGACGAATCCTGCTGCGGCAGGACAGCGCTTCATCGCGGCGACCGCCGAGCCGGTGAGCATGACCTACTTCGCAGAAGTGCTCCGCACTGCCGGCTACTCGAAGGTGCCCACGCGCAAGGCGCCGAACATGGCGATCAAGCTGATGAGCATCTTCGACCGGCAGGCCAAGGGGATGGTTCCCAGCCTCGGCAAGAAGGCTGCTTTCGACAACCACGCGACCTTCGACGTGCTTGACTGGCAGCCGACGCCGATGGAAACGTCGATCACGGAGATGGCAGCCGCAATCTGAGGTGAGTGGGTGGTATGAGCACGGAAAGGGACGTACACGACCTCGACTGGCGCTCGGTGTGTTCCATCACGTCGGGCCTCGATGTCCTTGGCGACAAATGGTCGCTGCTGATCGTTCGCGATCTGATCGCGCATGGAACCCGCACGTACTCCGAGTTCCGTGAGTCACCTGAACACGTCGCGACCAACATCCTCGCTGCCAGGCTTCGGCTCCTCACGTCGCTCGGGATCATCGAGCGCACAAACCCCGACGGAGCGGCACGAAACAACGCGTATCAGCTGACCCCGAGCGGTGCAGCGCTACGACCGGTGCTCGAGGAGCTTGGCAAGTGGGCGCAGACCTACCTCAAGCAGTATCACTCGGAGATGGTCAACAGCGTCTGAGGCGGCGCCTTCGTCGACCCTTGAGTTGCACTCTGCAAGTCACGGCGTTAGATTGCGAAGTGCAATCTAACGACCAACGAAAGAGGAGCAAATCACCATGAGCGACGAGACGAAGCCCGCCTACGGGATGGTGCAGCTGAACATGAAGGACCCCGGCGATTTCATGGAGCGGTACGCGCA
>JBJOMQ010000270.1:0-2942 GCA_046052275.1 Actinomycetota bacterium
CGCGTGGCGTACGCCTTGGTGATGCCGACGATGCGGGTGAGATAGCGCGGCCCGATACCGGTGCCGACGCATGCACCTCCTGCGGTGGGATTCGACGACGTTACGAACGGATAGGTGCCGTGGTCGAGGTCGAGGAAGGTTGCCTGTGCACCCTCGAGGAGCAGCGCATCGTTGCGATCGAGTGCGTCGTGCAGCAGCTGCACCGTGTCGCACACGTACGGGGCAAGACGGGCGCCGAGTGCCGCACAATCGGCAACAACGCCATCGACGTGCAGTGTCTCGCCACCGAGCGCTGCGATCTCGGCGTTGTGGGCGTGGCACTGCGAACGAACTGCCTCGGCAAAGGCCTGTGGATCGAGCACCTCGCCGGCACGGATGCCGATGCGACGGGCCTTGTCGGCGTAGGCGGGCCCGATGCCCTTCAGCGTGGTGCCGATCTTCCCGTCACCTCGACCGGCCTCGTAGAGCGCATCGAGCGCCTGATGCCACGGGAAGATGAGATGAGCCTGGCTGCTCACTCGCAGCCGGCCACAGCTGACGCCGCGTCCCTCGAGGGTGTCGATCTCGCGGAACAGCGTCGGGAGGTCGACTACGACGCCATTGCCGATCACGGGAATCACGTGCGGATAGAGCACGCCGCTCGGGATGAGCTGCAGGGCGTACCGCTCGGTGCCGACCACGACGGTGTGCCCGGCATTGTGGCCGCCCTGGTATCGCACGACGTGGGAGTGGTCGGCGGCGAGCAGGTCGATGACCTTGGCCTTGCCCTCGTCACCCCACTGTGCCCCGACGACGACGGTGACCGGCATGTGCTGCTCCAGGTGCTGATTCCGCTGCCACCCGAAATCGGATGACGGCGAATTGTACCCGCGTGTCCGCGTCGGGAGGGGCGTCACCGCCCTGATTGAGAACCGTGCGGCGGCCGAGTTGCGGTGGACGGCGACAGCGTCAGACTGTGACGTCGAGTCGGCCGTCGCGCACGTCGACGTGCACCGTGCCACCGTCGCCGACCTTGCCTTCGAGCACCAGCAGCGCCACGGGGTCGCTGACCTGCCGCTGGATGACCCGCTTCAGCGGCCGGGCACCGAAGGCATGGTCGTAACCGGCCTCGGCCAAGTAGTCGAGTGCAGCCTCGCTGACGACAAGGGCGATGCGCCGATCTGCCATGCGATCACGAAGGTGCTGCACCTGGATGCTGACGATGCGCCGAAGGTCGGCTGGCTCGAGCGGCCGGAAACGGATGATCTCGTCGATGCGGTTGACGAACTCTGGCCGGAAGTACTCGATGGGCTCGCCGGCGAGATTCGAGGTCATGATGAGCACTGCATTGGTGAAATCGACCGTGCGACCCTGGCCATCGGTGAGGCGACCGTCGTCGAGCACCTGCAGCAGCACATTGAATACGTCGGGGTGGGCCTTCTCGATCTCGTCGAGCAGCACCACGCTGTATGGACGACGGCGCACTGCCTCGGTGAGCTGGCCGCCCTCGTCGTAGCCGACGTATCCGGGAGGAGCGCCGATGAGGCGGCTGACGCTGAACTTCTCCATGTACTCGCCCATGTCGATGCGAACCATGGCGCGCTCGTCGTCGAAGAGGAACTCGGCGACGGCCTTGGCGAGCTCGGTCTTGCCGACACCGGTAGGCCCGAGGAACATGAACGAGCCGATCGGCCGATTCGGGTCGCTGAGCCCGGCGCGCGAACGGCGGATGGCATTGGCAACGGCGTCGACCGCGTCGTGCTGGCCGATCACCCGCTGGTGGAGCAGGTCGTCGAGATGCACGAGCTTGCTCATCTCGGTCTCCATGAGCCGGCTCACCGGCACGCCGGTCCACTTGCTGACTACCTCGGCGATGTCCTCGCTGTCGACCTCCTCTTTCAGCATGCGCTGGCCGCCCGACTGGAGGTCATCGAGATGGGATGTTGCGTCGGCGATCCGCCGTTCGAGCTCGGGGATGCGTCCGTAGCGGATCTCAGCCGCGATGTTGAGATCTGTCTCGCGCTCGAGCTGGGTGCGCAGATGCTCGAGCTCTTCCTTCAGCGACCGGATCGCATCGATGGCCTGCTTCTCGTTCTCCCAGTGCTGCTTCATCTCGTGCACCTGGAGATTGAGCACTGCAAGCTCGTCGACGATGGTGTCGAGCCGCTCGCGCGAGGCGTCGTCGGTTTCCTTCTCGAGGGCAACCTGCTCGATCTCGAGCTGCAGGATCCGGCGCTGCACGACGTCGATCTCGGTGGGCAGCGAATCGATCTCGATGCGCAGCTTGCTGGCGGACTCGTCGACCAGGTCGATCGCCTTGTCGGGGAGGAATCGGTTGGTGAGATACCGATTGCTCAGCACGGCAGCGGCGATGAGCGCGCTGTCCTGGATGCGCACGCCGTGGTGCACTTCGTAGCGCTCCTTCAGGCCGCGGAGGATGCCGATGGTGTCGTCGACGGTGGGCTCGCCCACGTACACCTGCTGAAACCGGCGCTCGAGCGCCGGGTCCTTCTCGACGTACTTGCGGTACTCGTCGAGCGTGGTGGCGCCGATCATGCGCAGCTCACCGCGTGCGAGCATCGGCTTGATCATGTTGCCGGCGTCCATCGCGCCCTCGGCGCCACCCGCACCGACCAGCGTGTGGATCTCGTCGACGAAGGTGATGACATCGCCGGCAGCGTCGGTGATCTCCTTCAGTACGGCCTTCAGCCGCTCCTCGAACTCGCCGCGGTACTTGGCGCCGGCGAGCATGGCCCCGAGGTCGAGTGCGATCAGTCGCTTGTTGCGGAGACCCTCGGGAACATCACCGTCGGCGATTCGGCGCGCAAGCCCCTCGACGATCGCGGTCTTGCCGACACCCGGCTCGCCGATGAGCACCGGGTTGTTCTTGGTGCGACGGCTGAGCACCTGGATGACGCGGCGGATCTCGTCGTCGCGGCCGATGACCGGATCGATCTTGCCGT
>JBJOMQ010000271.1:0-2936 GCA_046052275.1 Actinomycetota bacterium
GGGCAGATTGCCGACCAGCTGCGTCGACTCGCCGCCGACCGGCTCGAGGCCGCCGTCGACGACGTCGTCCTCGAGGGCGGCAGGGCATCGGTACGCGGCACCCCGTCGGCCGGCGTCGCCATCGCCGACCTCGCCGCAGAGGCCGCCGGCGGAGAGCTGCTCATCGCCCACGGATCGGGGCTGCCGCCGTCAGCGCCAGCCATCGAAGGCGCCACGTGCATCGGCGATGTCGGCGTGGCGGCCTGGATTGCGCCGCAGTTCAGCTGCCACGCCGTCCGCGTGAAGGTCGACCGCGAGACCGGCGTCGTGCGCGTGCTCCACGTCGGCGCTGCCCACGACTCGGGCACGATCATCAACCCGGTCGGGGCCGAGGGTCAGGTGCAGGGTGCTGTGCTGATGGGCATCGGCCAGGCGCTCACCGAGGGGACGGTCTACGACGATGCCGGGCATCAGCGCAATGCCGGACTGCTCGAGTACAAGCTGCAGACCTGCGCCGATGCACCCGAGATCGACATCCACTTCGTGCAGATCCCCACACCCGATGCGGGCCCTCGGGGGGCGAAGGGCCTCGCAGAGGCCCCGAACGTCGCCACTGCTGCTGCCATCGCCAATGCAATTGCCAAGGTCTCGGGCCGCGTGCGCCAGCTGCCCATGACCGCCGAGCGCGTCTGGCGCACGGGGGCAGGTCTCTGATGTCGTTCACGATTGCCTCGACACTCGACGATGCACTGGCGGCATTGGCCGCAGGCGCCCGTCCCATCGCCGGCGGCAGCGACCTCGTCGTCGGCGCCCGCCACGGCAAGGCCCCGCTGCCCGGCCAACTCGTCGCCATCGACCGGATCGCAGAGCTCCGCGGGGTGTGCGCCACCGATAGTGGCGTCGCCATCGGCGCACTCACGTCGCACGGCGAACTCGAGTCGAATGCGCTCATCTGCGACCGCTGGTCGGCCTTGGCCGACGGATGCGCACTCGTTGGGTCGCCGGCCACGCGCCACGTCGGCACGATCGGCGGCAACGTGATGAACGCCAGCCCGGCGATGGACACCGGCGCGCCACTGGTGGTGCTCGGCGCCGAGGTCGAACTGCGATCACAGCGCGGCAGCCGGCATGTCGCCGCCGCCGACCTGTGGACCGGCCCGGGTCGCACCTCGGCTGAAGCCGACGAGCTGTGCACTGTCGTGCACCTGCCGGATCAGGGCGCTCGCTCGGGCAGTGCCTACCTGCGGCTCGAGTACCGGCGGGCGATGGAGATCGCCATCGTTGGCGCAGCGGCCTCAGTGTCGCTCGCCGACGACGGCACGGTGGCGTGCGCCTCGGTGGCACTCACCGCGGTGGCGCCCACAATCCTCGCCGTCACCGGCCTCGACACGCTCGTCGGCATGCCGGTTGCCGCAGCGGCTGCAGCGGCTCGTGCTGCGGCCAGCGAGCAGGCCAGGCCCATCAGCGACCTGCGCGCCTCCGACGACTACCGCCGGCACGCCGTTGGCGTCATGGCCGGACGTGCCATCGAGGCCGCCGCCCGCCGCGCCGCCGGCGAGTCGATTCCCGTACCCCTCAATCGCAGCACCGGCATCGGCGCTGCCTGGTCGTCCACAGGAGCCGCATCATGAGCGACCGCCTCGACATCACCCTGCGGGTGAATGGCACCGAGTACCCCGTCTCCGTCGAGATGCACCGCAACCTGCTCAGCGTCATTCGCACCGAGGTCGGCCTCACCGGCACCAAGGAGGGCTGTGACGACTGCGAGTGCGGTGCGTGCATGGTGCTCGTCGACGGCCGACCGGTGAACTCGTGCAGCTTTCTCGCTGCGCAGGCGCAGGGCCGGGAGGTCACGACCGTCGAGGGGCTGATGCCGCCTGACGGCCTCCATCCTCTGCAGCGGAACATTCTCGACGAGGGCGGCGTGCAGTGCGGGTACTGCACTCCGGGAATGCTCGTCTCGGCGTCAGCTCTGCTTGCGCGCTGTCCGTCCCCCACCGACGAGGACATCAGGATCGGGCTCAGCGGCAACCTGTGCCGCTGCACCGGCTACGCCAAGATCATCGCTGCAGTACAGCGCACTGCTGCCGAGGGCTGAGCCTCGCCGGCAGCGACCGGCACGCGCCCTCTATGCCTGCTCGCACACTGCGCTTCGGGCGTCCACCTGCACGTGCACGCGGTCGGCGATGCGCAGCCGGTCGGCCCCACCCTGCCCGACGTCGGCCTTGACGAGCAGGTCGAGGCCGTCGAGCCGCACTCCCACGGTGGTGGTTGATCCCTGGAAGACGACGGCGGTGACCGTGCCGCAGCTCGTCAGCGGGATCTTCAACCTGATTGCCGCTGCCACGTGGCTCGTCACCTGCTTCGGGGTGATCCTCTCGGTGCCCCTCGCGATCCTCATCGCCCGACCGCGTCGCAATTCGCGTCTCGTGAACCTGATCACCTCCACGCCGGTTGCCGTGTCGTCCGTGGTCGTCGGACTCGGCATCTTGATCACCTACGACGTCGAGCCATTCGACTTCCGCTCGGCGTGGTGGCTGATCCCGGCCGTGCACGCGAGCGTGGCTCTTCCCTACGCACTCCGATCGATCGCGCCGCTCGTGGCCCGGGTTCCCACCGGACTCGGCGAGGCCGCGGCGACTCTCGGTGCTTCACCTTGGCGCGCGTGGTGGTCGGTCGAGCTACCACTCTTGCGTCCGGCCCTCGCCACCGCGACGGCCACGTCGCTCGCCGTCTCGCTCGGAGAATTCGGAGCAACGAGTCTCCTCACGCGACGCGACACGCGCACTCTGCCGCTCCTCGTCGAATCCCTGCTTGGGCGCAGCGGCGGGGTCGGCAACACCGCCGGTTCGGCGGCCGCCACGTTGTTACTGGTGCTCACCGGGCTCGTGATCGTCGTCCTCGATCGGGGGCTCCGCACATGAGCCTCGACCTCGTCTCGATCGGCGTTTCGATCG
>JBJOMQ010000272.1:0-2917 GCA_046052275.1 Actinomycetota bacterium
CATCGAGCACGGCATGCTCGGCGCCCGGATAGCGGAAGCCGGCACCGTCGAACTCGAGGGAGGTGCGCCCAGCGACCGGCGCCACCACCTCGGCCGCCCGGCTGATCGAGCTCTCGGTATCGAGCACCTCCATGATGCGCCCGCTGCTCACCGACGCACGCGGCACCATCGCCGCCATATACGTGGCCATCATCACCGACATCAGGATCTGGGTGAGATACGTGAGGAAGGCGATGAGCGCCCCCACCTGCAGGTCGCCGTCGCCCACACGGTGGCCGCCGAACCAGATCACGGCCACGCTGCTGCAGTTCACGATGAGCGTGGCGGTGGGCAGCATCGCGCCCATCAGACGTCCCCCGCGCAGGGCCGTGATCCGCAGGCCCTCGTTGTCGTGCTCGAATCGAGCGGTCTCGGTGTCCTCGCGCACGAAGGCCCGCACGACTCGCAGGCCGGTGATCTGCTCGCGCACCACCCGGTTGAGCTCGTCGATGCGGTCCTGCATCACGCGGAATGTGGGCACCATGCGGCGGATGATGCTGCCCACGCTGAGCATCAGCAGCGGGATGCCGACGGCGAGGATCCAGGTGAGCTGCACGTCTTCGCGCATCGCCATCAGGACTCCGCCCACTGCGGTGAACGGCGCGGCGATCAGCATGGTGCACGTCATGTAGACGAGTGTCTGCACCTGCTGCACGTCGTTGGTGACACGCGTGATGAGGCTCGGCGCACCCAGCTCGGTCACCTCGCGGGCCGAGAAGTCGGTCACCTTCCGGAACAGCGACGAGCGCACGTCGCGCCCGAATCCCATTGCGGCGAGCGATCCGTACCTGACGGCCGACACGGCGAACACGATCTGCACGGCGCTGACGAGCAGCATCACCCCGCCGTGGCGCCAGATGTATCCCGTGTCGCCGGTGCGCACGCCCTGGTCGATGATGTCGGCATTGAGGCTCGGCAGGTAGAGCGATGCCGTGGCCTGCACCGCCTGCAGCACCACCACCGCCGTGAGCCATCCCCGGTATCGACCGAGGAACCGTCGCAGGAGGGCGATCAGCACGGTGTCACCGTGTCAGCGCGTAGCCCGTCGGGCATGCGCGAGGCGCAGCGGCGGCGGGGCTCGGCGAACATCACGACGCATTGTTGCCGTCGGCAACCTCTCGGCACGAACCGGCTGTTCGCAGGGCCGTGGCGGTGCGCTGGCCACGGGTAGCGTCAGACGCCGATGAACGCTCGGCCCGACGCTGGAGTCGATCCCACCCCGGATCCCGCTCACCCGCTCGACGCCGTCATCGTGGGGGCCGGCCTCGCCGGACTCAGCGCCGCACGCGTGCTCGCCGACGCCGGTCGCAGCGTGATGGTGCTCGAGGCCTCCGACGGCGTCGGTGGTCGCGTGCGCACCGACATGGTCGACGGGTTCCGCCTCGACCGCGGCTTCCAGGTGCTGCTCACCGCGTATCCCGAGGTTGCCCGCCAGCTCGATGCCGATGCGCTCGACCTGTACCGCTTCGATCCCGGCGCCGTCGTGTACACCGGCGGCACCTATCCGTCGGCCCGCTTCGATGTGCTCGCCGACCCGCTCCGCCTGCCCGGCCGCGCGCTCGGCGGCGCGCTGGCGCGTGTGGGCTCGATCGCCGACAAGCTGCGGCTGGCACTGATGCTGCAGCGGCTGCGACGCGCAGATCCAGTGGCACTGCTGCGTGCCCCCGACCGCACCACGCTCGAGTCGCTTCGCGCGCGGGGATTCTCGTCGTCGATGATCGATACGTTCTTCCGTCCGCTGCTCGGCGGCATCCAGCTTGATCCCTCGCTGGGCGGCAGTGCGCGCATGAGCGACACGGTGTTGCGGTGTCTCGCTGTCGGGCACTCGGTCGTGCCGAATCACGGGATGCAGCAGATTCCAGAGCAGCTTGCCGCGGCGTTGCCCGCCGGCACCGTGCACCTGAACTCGCCGGTCGCACGCATCGCACCAGGCGAGGTGCACCTCGCCGACGGTCGCATCGTGCGCGCCCGGTCGGTCATCGTCGCCACCGACGGTCCCACTGCGTCGCGCCTGCTGGGCGAGCAGCGGCCCGATGTGCGCGACCCCGGTGACCGCTCGGTGCGGGCCGTGTGGTTCGAGGCGCCGACGTCGCCCGTGACTCATCGATTCATCGTGCTCGACGGCGCATCGAGTGGCCCGGCGATCAACGTCGTGCCGATCAGCAATGTGGCACCCGGCTATGCGGGCGACACCGGCAAGGCGCTCATCGTGGCCGCCTGTCCCGTTGGCGTCACACGCGCCGACGGCACCATGCTGATCGACGAGGTGCCCGACGACTGGCAGCTCGAGCAATTGGTGCGCCGTCAGTTGCTGACGTGGTGGGGTCCGCAGGTCGACCGGTGGCGAGTGCTGCGCGTCGACACGATCGCTCACGGGCAGCCCGACTCGCAGCCGCCGTTCCGTCCCAAGCGCGCCGTGTCGCTCGGCGACGGGCTCTTCGTGTGCGGCGATCATCGCGACACACCATCCATTCAGGGGGCGATGCACAGCGGTCGACGCACCGGCGAGGTCGTGCTGAGGTCCTGACATCGCGCTCGTGACATCGCTCTTGTGACATCGCTCTCGTGACTTCTCGCTCGTGATGTCTCTCGCGATGCCGTCTGCCTGAGCGAGGTCGCTCGCTGGCTCGTACACGCAGCGCATCACTGTCACGGTGGCTGCGATCCCGTCAGAGCGTGACGCAGAACTCGTTGCCCTCGGGATCGGTGAGTGTCACCCATCGGGCCGGACCCTCACCGCCCTCCCACATCCGCGTCGCCCCGAGCTGGACGGCGCGATCCACGACCTCGAGTGCCTCGTGCCGCGGGGGATTGAGGTCGAGATGCACTCGGTTGAGGTCCACCTTCGGCGGCAGCCCGTCGGGCACCTGGAACAGCA
>JBJOMQ010000273.1:0-2887 GCA_046052275.1 Actinomycetota bacterium
CGTCGACGGCATCGCTCCGCTCTACGCGCAGGCCTGGCACCGCCTCGACATCACCAACGACGACTTCATCCGCACCACCGAGCAGCGCCACAAGATCGGTGTGGCCGAGCTGCTGCAGCGCTGCTACGACGCCGGCGACATCGAACTCGACGTGTACAAGGGCAAGTACTGCGTCGCCTGCGAGGAGTACTACACCGACGACGAGCTCGACGACGGTGATCTGTGCCGCATCCACCGACGCAAGGTCGAGTACTACGAGGAGGAGAACTACTTCTTCCGCCTCAGCCGCTTCCAGCAGCGCCTGCTCGACTGGTACGCCGCGCATCCCGGCGCTATCAAGCCCGAGTTCCGCGGCAACGAGGCACTGGGCCTCATCCGCGGCGGCCTGCGCGACTTCTCGGTCAGCCGTACGAGCCTCACGTGGGGAATCCCCCTGCCGTGGGACCAGCGCCATGTCGCCTACGTGTGGTTCGACGCGCTCGCCAACTACATCACGGCCATCGGCTACGGCACCGACCGCGAGCGGTTCGGCGAGTGGTGGCCGGGCATCCACCTGATCGGCAAGGACATCATCCGCCACCACTGCGTGTACTGGCCGGCGATGCTGATGAGCGCCGGACTCGAACCGCCCGCCGGCTGGGCGGTCGGCGGATGGCTGCTCGTCGGCGGCGAGAAGATGAGCAAGACCCAGGGCAATGTGGTGAACCCACTCGACCTCGTCGACGATGTCGGCGTCGACGGATTCCGCTACTACGTGCTTGCCGAGACTGCGTACGGGCAGGATGGCGACTTCACCTACGAGGGCCTCCTCACCCGCTACAACTCCGACCTCGCCAACAACCTCGGCAACCTCGCAGCTCGCGTCGCCACGGTCGTGGGCAAGAAGTGCGGTGGCATCGGGCCGGCTCCGTCGCCCGACTCGCCGCTCGCCGCCGTGGCAGCCGAGCAGTACGCCGCCGTTGCCGCCGCATGGGACGACATGCAGCCCAGCCGCGCGCTCGACGCCACATGGCAGGTCATCCGCGCCGCCAACGCATATCTCGAGGCGAACGAGCCGTGGAAGGCAGAGCCCGGCCCGGCAGTCGACCGTGTGATGGGCGACGCGCTCGAGGTGCTGCGCATCGTGGCCGTCCTCGCATCGCCGGCCGTGCCACGCGCTGCGCAGGCGGTGTGGGAGCGCATCGGCATGACGGGTCGCGTCATCGACCAGCGGCTGCCCAGCGCAGCGGCGTGGGGCGGCTACCCAGGCGGCGCTCCAGTCGAGAAGGGCGAGCCGCTCTTCCCGCGCCGCACGATCGCTGCGTCGTAGCCTGCCCGCCATGGCCGACACCGACGCCGACGACCGGCTCGTCGACAGCCACTGCCATCTCTACGACCTGCGCGGCGCAGCGCTCGACGACGTGCTGGCCGAGGCGCGCGCCGCCGGCGTGTGGCGGATGCTCACCGTGGGGTGCGATGCGGCAACCACGGCGGCGGCGATCGCCGTCGCCGAGCAGCACGACGACGTGTACGCAACCGCCGGCCTCCACCCGCACGAGGCAGTGCACGGTGTCGACTCGATCACCGGGTATCTCTCCCATCCAAAGGTGATCGCCGTGGGAGAGGCCGGGCTCGACTACTACTACGACCACTCGCCGCGCGACGCGCAGCGGACCGCCTTCGCTGCCCAGATCTCGCTCGCCCACGAGCACCGCCTGCCGCTCGTGATCCACACACGCGATGCGTGGGACGACACCTTCGACGTGCTCGCCGCCGAGGGGACACCCGAGCGCACCGTCTTCCATTGCTTCACCGGCGGACCCGACGAGGCCCGCCGCTGCCTCGACCTCGGTGCATTCATCAGCTTCAGCGGCATCGTCACCTTTCCCACTGCCGGGCCGCTGCGCGACGCCGCCCTGCAGTGCCCCGCCGACCGGATGCTCGTCGAGACCGACAGCCCGTACCTCGCCCCGGTGCCGCGTCGCGGCCGCACCAACCAGCCGGCCTACGTAGCCCACGTGGCCCAGTTCCTCGCCGACCTCCGTGGAGTGGGCGTGGCCGAGATCCGCCGCAGTACGTCGGATGCCGCCCTCGCCGCGTTCCCAGGCCTCGTCGGCGCCGCCTGAGCCAGCGCAGACCGCACCGCCCGCACGACTCCGTCGGCGCCCCGTACGCTTGGGACGTGCCCGTGCCAGCGCGGACGCCTCCCACGCCATGAACCCCGTCGACCGACGCCGCGCCCTCTTCGCCACGATCTTCACGATCGTCGCCGTGCTCGTGCTCATCGTGTCGGGCGGCGATGACGACGAGACAGTGGCCCAGAGCGCCGGCCTGAACGGCTCGCCCACGGCACCGCCCACGACCCGCTACCAGCCCGACGCACCGGTGTTCGTGGCCGGCGACGGCGACGTCGATGCTGCCGCCCCCGGCCAGGTGCTCGTGCCGCCGCCGCCGAGCGGCAACGTGGTGGTGGGCCGCGCCAGCCACGGGCGGTACGACGACGACCTCAGCCGGCCATGCACCACCGGTGTGGCACCCGACCAGGCAACACTGCGGATCACCAACCTCAACAACGGCCAGACGACGCTGTGCGTGAACACCTACGGCAAGACCCCGCCGACGGGCATCGAGATCGTGCTCGACAGCGACCAGTTCGCCGAGATCGCCCGCCTCACCGACGCACCCATTCCGGTGCGCATCAACTGGTAGCGGTGCACAGCCGCACCGCCATCGGCGACCTGCTGGCCAGCGGCGGACTGGCACCGCGTCGCGACCTCGGCCAGAACTTCGTCGCCGATCCCAACACAGTGCGTCGTATCGCCCGGCTCGCCGGTGTGAGATCGGGTGACCATGTCGTCGAGATCGGCGCCGGCCTCGGATCGCTCACCCTGGCACTCGCCGAGACCGG
>JBJOMQ010000274.1:0-2869 GCA_046052275.1 Actinomycetota bacterium
GGTGTCGAGGTCGTTGGCGGTGGTGGGTACTGGGTTCCAGGCGGGGATCACGGCGGTGTTCTCGGGGACTGGCGTGACGGTGGATTCGTTGACGGTGAATTCGGCGACGTCGCTGACGGTGGTGGTGTCGGTGGCTGCCGGGGCGTTGACGGGTGCGCGGTCGTTGACGGTGACGAACCTCGACAGGGGCACGGCGACGCTGGCGACGGGCCTGACGGTGAACGCCGCTCCGACGGTGGCGTCGCTCACGCCGTCGACGCGCTCGGTTGGCGCCCTCAACCAGTCGATCGTCATCGCCGGCACCGGGTTCGCTGCCGGTGCCACGGTGGCGTTCTCGTCGGCCTCGATCACCGTCAACTCGGTTGTCGTCAACAGCGCCACGCAGATCACCGCCAATGTGTCGGTGTCCAGCGCTGCGGCCATCGGTGCGTACGACATCACGGTGCGCAACGCCGACGGTGGAGGCGTCACCGGAGTCGGTGCGCTCTCGCTCGTGGCAGCGCCGACCGTGACGTCGGCAAGTCCGACATCGATGGGCGTCGGCGCCACCTCGCGTACCGTCACCGTCACCGGGACCGGCTTCCAAGCGGGATCGACGGCGACGTTCTCGGGCACCGGCATCACGGTGAACTCGGTCACCCTGGTGAGCGCGACAACGCTGAGCCTGCTGGTGACAGTGGCCTCGGGCTCCACCCTCGGGCTGCGCGACCTGACGGTGAACAGCGGCGGCGCGAATGCGACGCTCGCCGGCGCCATCAGCCTCACCGCTGCCCCCACGGTCACCGCCTTCGCCACCTCCACGGCATCCTCCGCCGCCGGACAGGGCGCCGTGACACGGTCGTTCAACGTGACCGGCACCGGCTTCGTCGCGGGGGCCACCGTCGAGTTCTCCGGCACGGGCGTGACCGTCAACTCGGTCACCTTCGTCAGTTCGACCAACCTCACGGTCGTGGTCAGCGTGCTGCTCACCGCCACGGTCGGCGCCCGCGACGTCCGGGTGGTGAACCCCGACTTCGGCACCGGCACACGCGTGGGCGGCCTCACGATCACCGCGGCGCCGACACTCACCTCTCTCACGCCGAACAGCCGTGCTCAGGGTGCCCTCAACTCGTCGGTCACGGTGGCCGGCACCGGGTTCCAGGCGGGTGCAATCGCCACGTTCTCCGGCACGCTGGTGACGGCGACCACCTCGTCGGTCACCGCTACGTCGCTGGTCATCGCTGTCACGGTCGCCCAGACCGCCGCCACGGGCCTGCGCAGCATCACGGTCACCAACCCCGATGGCGGTACGCGGACCCTGGCCAACTCGTTCACGGTGCTTGCCGGGCCGACGGTGACGTCGCTGAGCCCTGCCTCGCTGGCGCGCGGCGCTGCTGCCACCACCATCACCATCAACGGCACCGGCTTCGTGACGGGTTCGACAGTGGCGTTCAGCGGCACCGGCCTCACGCTCGGCGCAGTCACCGTCGTCAGCGCCACCCAGCTGCGACTCACTGTCGCAGTGGCCACGACGGCGACGATCGGCCTCAGGGGGATCACGGTGACCACGCCGTCGAACGGCGGTCGCTTCACGTCCACCACGATCGGCCTCACCATCACCTAGCGACGGCGACCCGGGGCGGACTAGGACGCAGGGTCGGCTCGCAGGAGCCAGCCGACGCAGCCGTACACTTCGAGCATGGCGAATGAGCGGGTGGCAGGCTACGAGTGGCGGGTTCCTGAAGCCGAGCAGGGTGGCCGATTCGCCAACCTGGTCGGAGTGTGGCACTCGGCGCACGAGTTCACGCTCGACTTCGCCACGACCCAGCAGCCCGAGCAGCGAGACGGCGGCATCGTGGTGCCAGTGCAGGTCACGTCTCGGGTGAAGCTGCCGGTGAGCGTCCTGTTCGACCTCATCCGCGCCCTGAACGAGAACATGACCAAGTACGAGCAGGTGTACGGGCCGATCTCGCGTCCGGGCGACAACCGCCCGACGTATCCGCCCGACGACCTCGTCGGCGGCTGACGCTGCCCGTCGGGCAGCACACGCAGCGCTGCGCCCTCGGCAGGATTCGAACCTGCGCACACGGCTCCGGAGGCCGACGCTCTATCCCCTGAGCTACGAGGGCGGGGTCGAACCGGTGAGGGGGTGGGCCTGGAGAGCGCACGCCGCCGGCGACGACTCGCACACGATACCGAGAATCGGTCCTCGTCAGCCGTCCACCGGCCGTTACCATCCTCTCTCCATGGCCGATCCGCTGCACACCATCGCCGAGACGGTGCGCTCAGTGCTGGCCGATCTCACCGGACTGCCCGCCGGTGAGATCGATCCCGTCGTGCGCCCGAGTGAGCGGGCCGACGCCCAGGTGAACGGGGCACTCGCGCTGGCGAAGCAGGTTGGCAGGGTGCCGCGAGATCTCGCAGTCGCGCTGGCAGCCGATCCGCGCCTTGCGGTCCACTGCTCTGCTGCAGAGGTGGCCGGGCCCGGATTCGTCAACCTCACCTTCACCGACGCATTCCTCAGCGGCGAACTCGCTGCCGCTGCAGGAGACGACCGTCTGGGTGTCAGGTCGGCTGCGCTCGCACACACGGCGGTCGTCGACTATTCGGCCCCGAATGTCGCGAAAGAGATGCACGTCGGGCACCTGCGCAGCACGGTGATCGGCGACTCGATCGTCCGCCTCCTGCAGTTCGTGGGGCACACCGTGATCCGCGAGAACCACCTCGGTGACTGGGGCACCCCGTTCGGAATGCTCATCGAGCACCTCGTCGACATCGCCGGCATCGAAGGGGCCGCCGACCTCGAGGTGGCCGATCTCGGCGCCTTCTACAAGGCGGCCCGCGAGAAGTTCGACGCCGACGACGCGTTCAAGGAGCGCTCGCGCGAGCG
>JBJOMQ010000275.1:0-2849 GCA_046052275.1 Actinomycetota bacterium
CATCGCGCCGTAGATGGCCGTGCCGACGATGCGGTCACCATCGTCGAGTCGCCACGTCTGCCGGAACAGAATTCCCTCGACCGGCAGCGGCTCGAGGCCCAGCTGCTCGATGATGTGCTGAATCTCGTCTGGCAGCAGGTGTCGGTGCGGCGCTGGGTTCGAGTTCACAGTGGAGCGGCCACGGCATCGAGGCCGACCTCGATCATCGACGCAACGGCCGCATCCACCACCGGCCGATGAGGGTTGTAGCCGGCCATGTCGTCGTCGCGTGCTGCGAGTGGGTTGCCGTCGACTGCGAGGATGGCCCCGGTGCTGACGCCGTGGAGCGCAGCGGTGATGAACAGGGCCGCGCACTCCATCTCGACGGCAACCACGCCGGTGCGCTGCCACATCGGCAGGTCGGAGCCGAGTGCCTCGTGCGGGTAGAACAGGTCGCTCGTGAGCACGACGCCCTCGACGGGCTGCAGTGTGCGGCGTGCGGCGGCCGCTCGCAGTGAGCCGACGATGTCGGCGCTTGCTATCGCAGGAAATCCGAGTGGTACGAGCTTGGGCGTGACCCCGTCATCACGTACCGCTCCGTGAGCGATGACGAGATCGCCATCAAGCACGTGTGACTGCATCCCGCCGCACGTGCCCGCTCGGATGATGCGCTGGGCACCGGCGCGGCAGAGCTCTTCGAAGCACACTGCAGCACCTGCAGAGCCGACGCCGTGAGATGCGACGCCGATCGTCTCGCCTGCGTGGCTGCCGGCGAAGAGCACGTACTCGCGGTTGCGAGAGATCTCGCGCGAGTCAGCAAGCATGCCTGCGACGCGCGCGGCGCGGGCCGGATCACCGACGACGAGCAGCCGCTGCGGTACGTCGCCGGCGCGAACCCGGAGGATCGGCATCAGGGTGTCGGGTCCGACCTTCATCAGGAGTCCTCCTTGGTGGATTGGTGTGCGACGAGCCGTGCAGGTGGGCGCGGTGCCGCACGATGCCACAGTCTGCGACGGGCGGGCTACAGCGTCCGGTCGCTGCCGCCGTCGATGGCGATCTGCGCTCCTGTCGTGGCGGCAAAGGCAGGGCCGACCAGCTGCAGGACGGCGTCGGCGACGAGTGCCGACGTGACCTCGGTGCCGAGGAGATTGCGGCGCTTGTACTGGTCGACAGTGAGCCCGTACTTCGCGGCGCGCTGCGCCAGCAGCTCGTCGGTCCACAGGCCCGTGTCGAACACGGCATCGGGGTGCACGATGTTGACCCGGATGCCGTCCTTCGCCCATTCGAGTGCGGCGACCCGTGCCAGCTGGGTGAGCGCTGCCTTGGACGCGGAGTAGGCGGCAGCGCCCGGCCCGGGTGCCTGGACGTTCTTCGAGCCGATCGCAACCACTCGTCCGCCCGACGGCGAGAGTGCGAGCAAGGGCTGCAGTGCGGTGAGGCACCGTGCCGCCGCAGTGAGGTTCACTGCGATCACCCTGTCCCACTCGGCACCGTCGAGTTCGCCGATGGCGGCCGTCTGGCCGAAGATTCCCGCCGACAGCACGGCGATGTCGACCCCTCCGAATCGCTCGACACATCGGTCGATCGCAGTGCGCTGCGCATCGGCATCGGTGACGTCGACCTGAAGGCCGAGCCATGCCGGCGTTCGGAAGGCAGTGGCTACCGAGTCGGACAGATCGAGGCCGACGACTGCGGCGCCATGTGACAGCAGCGCACGAGCACATGCCTTGCCGATGCCCGATGCTGCGCCGGTGACAACGGCGATCTGGCCTGCGAGCATCGGCGGCGCGCCGGCGCGGCGGAGCTTCGCCTGCTCGAGATCCCAGTACTCGACATCGAAGAGATGGTGCTCGTCGAGCGGAACCCAGCCGCCGAGGCGGTCCTCGCAGACGGACAGCACGTCGATGGTGTGGTGGTAGATGTCGGCGGCGATGTCGGCGTCCTTCGCCTGCGTGCCGATCGTCAGCATGCCGAGCTCGTGATCGAGGATCACGCGAGGTGCTGGATCCAGCATGGCGATCGAGGTGCGCGCCCGGTGGCACTGGCGTTCGTAGAACGAGCGATATGCGTCGGCGTAGCCCTCGATGTCGCGTCCGACGAGGGGAATCCGCTTTGTGCGGATGACGTGGTCGGGCGTCAGCGGGCCACGGGTGGCGAGGTCGGCGAGGTCGCTGCGTCCCGTGAACCGCATGACGGCCTCGTCGGTGTGACGGCTGACAATGAGCGGCCGGCCGGCAATCTCAGACAGCGTGCGACGGATCGCAGCAAGGTCGGTGGCGCATACGTGCGGCACGCTGCGCGCCTCGTGCACCTCGGCGTCGGGCACCGACTCGAGGTATCGCTCGACGGTCTCAATGAGCGACCAGTGGCGCTCGAATGCCTCGCGGCTCGTGTCGCCGAAGGTGAAGAGGCCGTGTGCCATCAGCACCATGCCGATGGTGCCGTCGTGAGCCTGATCTGCCCAGCACTCGACGACGGCGCGGGCGAGGTCGAAGCCAGGCATCACATATGGCACGACGACGACTGAGTCGCCGAAGAGCGACCTGACCCGTGCGTCGCCGTCGTGCAGGTTGGTGACGGTGAGGATGAGGTCGGCGTGGCTGTGCAGCACAGCACGGTGCGGAAGGAATGCATGCAGCAGGGCCTCGACCGACGGCTGCGGTGCCTCTGGGTCGAGACGGGCTGCGGACAGTTCGCGCACCATGTCGGGGTCACTCAGCTCGGTGAGTGCGAGCAGGGCATGCAGCCGCGCGAGCGGCAGAGGGGCGAATCCAGGTCGCTCGATGGTGCCGAGATCCCAGCCGGAACCCTTCACGTAGAGCGCATCGATCATCTCGCCGGTGATGTCGGAGAACGGCGCCTTCACCGAG
>JBJOMQ010000276.1:0-2808 GCA_046052275.1 Actinomycetota bacterium
CGGCCGAACAGGGCGTCCTTCACCGACCACTCGAGGTTGGGCGTCTTCTCCTCGATCACCACCACCTCGTCGAGTCCGCGCGCGAACTCGCGCACCTGGGCGCTGTCGATGGGCATCGGCAGGCTCACCTTGAACAGGCGGATGCCGGCAGCGCGCAGGTCGTCGTCGCCCGCCAGGCCGAGCACGCGCAGCGCCTCGCGCGTCTCGTGGTAGGTGTGGCCGCTGGCGATGATGCCGATCCAGTCGGACTGACCCTGCACCGCCACGTGGTTGAGCCGGTTGTCGACGCCGTAGCGGCGGGCGAGCTCGAGTCGCACCTCGTAGAACTCGCGCTCGATGTCGAGCGTGTACGGCGTGAGCAGGCGGCCGGTGGGCTGCGGCACCCACACCCGGCCATTCACCTCCATCGTCGGGATCACCGGAGTGATGCGATCGGGGTGCACCTCGATGGTGCCGGTGCCGTCCGCGACATTCTCGACGATCTTCACGCCGACCCACAGTCCGCATGCCCGCGACATCGCCACGGCGTGGCGGCCGAGGTCGATGGCCTCCTGCACGTCGCCGGGATGGATGATCGGCATGTTGAGGTCGACGAGGGTGGCCCCGGTCGACGAGGGCAGCGTGCTGCTCTTGGCCGTCGGGTCGTCGCCCACCAGCGCGACTGCGCCACCGGTGGCCGACGCACCGGCGAAGGCGGCATGGCGCAGCGCGTCGCTGGCGCGGTCGAGGCCAGGAGCCTTGGCGTAGAAGATGCCGAGCACGCCGTCGTAGCGCCGGGCGTCGAGGGTGACCACCAACTGCGTGCCCATCACGGCGGTGGCACCGAGTTCTTCGTTCATCGCCGGCTGGAACACCAGCGGCAGGCCGTCGGCCTGGGCGAGTGCGGCGGCGGCCGTGACGTCGCGGTCGAAGTTGGCGAGGGGGCTGCCGGGGTAGCCCGTGACGTAGGCGGCCGTGTTGAGCCCGGCGCGGCGGTCGGCGCGCAGTTGCTCGTAGGGGAGCCGGGCGAGGGCCTGCGACCCGCTGGCAAAGATGCGCCCCTCGTCGAGCCGGTAGCGGTGGTCGAGTTCGTATCCATCGATCACGGCCATGGCGTCATCTTGTCAGAAGGCGGCCTTGCCAGAATGCGGGTCGTGAAGGACCGCAGCCGAGGCTCGACACCGGCGATCGTGGCGCTCGAGGCGGCTGGCGTGCCGTTCACCGTGCACGAGTTCCACCACGAGCCGGGCGAGCGCAACTACGGGCTCGTGGCGGCCGACGCACTCGGCGTCGAGCCCGAGCGCGTGTTCAAGACACTCGTCGCCCAGCTGACGGCGCACGGTCCGGTCGAGCATGCGGTGGGCATCGTGCCAGTGAGCGGCCAACTGTCGCTGAGGGCGCTCGCCGCAGCGATGGGTGCCAAGCGGGCAGAGATGTGCCCCACCGACGCAGCCGAGCGGCTCACCGGCTACGTGGTGGGCGGCATCAGCCCGTTCGGTCAGAAGCGCCGGCTGCGCACTGCAATCGACGAGACGTGCGTGCTGTTCGACACCGTCTTCGTCAGCGGCGGCCGCCGCGGACTCGATCTCGAACTGGCGCCCGACGACCTGGTGCGGGTGCTCGACGCCCTCGTGGTGCCGATCGCCGATCAGTAGGGGTCGAACCCGTCGCGGTCGCCATACGACCGTGCGGCCTCGATCAGGGTCACTCGAGTCCGGGCCGGCGGATGGGTGGCTTCCAACCGCTCGCGCCAGGTGGTGGGCCTACCGCCGCCGCCCTCGTCGATCACGCGGCGGAGCGCGTTGGCGAGTGGCCGGCCGAAGCCCAGCGCCATGGCGCGGCGATCAGCCTCGAACTCGGCGCGCTTGCCGACGACGTTGGCGATCGAGTTGCTCACGATGAGCCCCGCCAGCAGCACCCACGACACGGCGGTGAGCGCGGCAGCGAGGAGACGGCCGAGCGCCGTGATGAGCGGCGACCGCACGCCGAAGCTCGAGGTCGCAGCGGTCGCCACGTTCTGGAGGAAGAACCCGAGCCGCGCCAGCAGCAGCACCGGCAGGCTGAGCCACTGCATCACCGTGAGGGCCACCGTGTGCAGGCCGAGGTGATGGCTCAGCTCGTGGGCGAGCACCCCGCTGAGCTCGTCGCGCGGCAGGCTCTCGATCGCATACGAGGTGACCACCACCAGATGGCCGCCGCAGGCGAAGGCGTTCAGCTCGTGCGACGGCAGCACGGCCAGCACGTAGCGCCGCGCCGGCAGATCGGCGGCCTGCAGCACCGCCCGCCAGGCGGGCGCCAGCCGGGCCATCTGGTCGCGGGAGGGGAAGCGGGCGCCCAGCAGCGGCGCCAGCAGCCACACCTGCACCGGCCGCCAGAACAGCAGCACGACGGCGGCGAGGTAGCCCAGCGCCAGCTCGACGTACGCGACGTCCCATGCCAGGCGCAGCGGCAGCCAGACGATGAGCAGCGCCAGCAGCCACACCGGCACCACCGCCACAAGCGGTGCGAGCGCGACGACGGCCGACGAGTCGAGATTCCGTCGGGCGGCCACACGGCCACGATACGGCCGCATCTCCAGCGGCAAATCCCTCCAGAGCCGGCATGTCCGTGCCGATAGACAGCCCATGGGTCAGAATTCGCCCATGTCCCCCGGCACGGCTGAGCCCTCCGTCGACCAGCTGCTCGCCGAGGCACGTGACATCGCCGTCTCCGACATCGGCCGCGCCCGTGCCCTGGTGCAGCAGGCGCGCGTACTGGCCCGTGCCGGCGGCGACCGGGCGGGCGAGGCCGAGGCGCTGTACCGCATCGCCGAACTGTCGTACGCCACCG
>JBJOMQ010000277.1:0-2796 GCA_046052275.1 Actinomycetota bacterium
CGGCATGAGCAGCGAGGCGGCGTATGACGCCGTCCGCAATATGTACACGTACGGGGTGAAGTCGAGGTCGCCGTTTGAGCAGTCGGTGAACTTCATCCTGTTCCCGTTCTCGTTCTCGAAGAAGACCATCACGCATGCCGCAGAGTTCCTAAGCGACAACACGCTCCGGAGCGTGCTGCTCCATGACACCATCAAGGCGTACGAGCTGCTGGACGAGAACTACAACCTGGATGAGTGGGCGAAGCAGCACCTGCCGGTGCTGGAGAAGCTCCAGCAACTGAACCTGTTCGCCTTCGGCCTGTCGGCCGGCCGGCTCGGCGGCATCAACAAGCCGTTCCTGGACGCCGCCGGCATCGGCCCAGAGGCGGTGCTCGACCCGGCCGAGCGCAAGGGCCTCGTGTTCAACCTGATGAACCCGATCGGGATCAACATCGGCGAGGGCGTGTCGAAGGATCAACTTCTGCGCCTGATGAACAAGTCGATCCCGGCGATCAACGACCTGCGCTACATGCTCGAGGACCTGAAGTCGCAGGGCCATGTGATCTTTGACGAGTCGCACAAGGTGCGCTGGGCGCAGACCCGTGACGCCATCAACGAGTGGAACGAGTACAAGGCTGGTGTCGCTGCCGCACTCGGCGAGTACGGCCTGACCTGGAACGACCTGTACACGGCGCCAGAGCTGAAGGACATGAAGCTCGACTACGACCTGAAGCGCCAGGAACTGGAGCGCAAGTACCCGGGCTGGGTCGAGTCGAGGGAGAGGGCGATCGACAACGCACGGGACATCGACACGGAGCGCAAGCAGCGGAAGCTCAACATCCAGGAATGGGTGCGGGAACAGGCCGGCGAGGGCGCAGACCTCGAGAACATGACCCCAGAGGCCTTTGCCGACCTTGAGCAGCGGGCCCTCGCCGACCCGACCGTGGCCACTGACTGGATGTTCTACCTGTTCAGCCTCGAGTTCGAGTACGCCGAGAACTGGGTGAAGGAGTACCTCGGCGACGATGCGTCGATGGACGAGATGGGTCCAGCCCAGTTCGATTACCTGCGGGGGGTGGCTATTGACATGGCCGCCGTGAATCCGAACTTCCTGCCCGTGTACGACCGGTTCTTCGGCCGGTTCCTGGGCCCGATCACGTCGACGGTGGAGTGATGGCTGACATCTACGAGATCCTCTCGCTGGCGGACAGCGTCGCCGAGACGCTGGCGCAGCTCCGTGAAGAGGATCGGATCTTCTGGCTGGACGAGTACGCCCGGGAACCAGACACCTTTGCCGAGTCGACAAAGTATGGGCGCACCGACTGGCGCTACTGGGTAGAAGACTCGAGTGATCCGGAACCGCTCGCCCCCCAGGTTCTGGCCGTCCTGCAGCTGACCGGTCGCTTCGTTCCGGAACTGCAGGCGTCGAGCGGTGCACGCCGGAAGATCGCAACGGTCCGACCAGAGCAGATCCGTGCTCTCGCCGGTGCGGTCCGTGATGCGATCCAGAATCCGAGGCCCGCCGGTCCGCCAGCGCCGGCAACCACCACACCGCAGGCGGCGCCAGTGGCGTCGCCTGCCGATACCGGGCCGGTCACCGGCACCTCGACACCGACCACGACGACGGTCCCAAGTACGTCGACGTCATCGACGGTGCCGGATGGGCCGGCCTCTGGCACGCCGCCGGGAACCCCGACCCCCACGACGATGCCGTCGAGCACGACGACATCAACGGGCACTGCGGCCTCGAGCACGACGAGCACTGCCGTACCGACCACCACGGCCCCTCCGTCGACGTCAACGACCACGACCACCACGCAGCCGCCGGCAACCTCCACTACGTCGACGACCGTGCCCGCAGCTACATCGACGACATCGCCCTCGACGACGGTCCCGCCAGCTGGAGGGGGCTCGACACGTGAGAGCGCTTTCCCGACGAACGGGTCTCCGAGCGGCGCTGCGACCGATCCGGCGTCCACCGGCTCGGCCGACACATCCGAAGCTCGCCAACGCACTGCGCTGCGCAATAGCGCCGGCTGGGTGTACGAATACCTTGGCTACAACTCGGCGAGCCCGAACTCGGTCAGCCCCGATCCGCTCCTCATGGAGACCTGGAACACGTACAACCCTGATGACCAGGTTGGTTCGTTGGACGAGCTCTACGTGAAGCTGGCGAACCGGTGGGACGAGATGGTCATCTCCGTGGTCGAGGCAGTTCGCACCGGAGAGGATGCTGCGATCGACCTTCGCATCGCTCTTCCCGGGGGCAGATCGCAGCTGATTACTGCCACGCAGTACGCCGCCGCCCGGAACTACGTGCACGGTGGAGCGTTCACGACCCCGGAGCTGGTGACGATTGTCAGGTGGGCGGACATGGCTGGTCTGCGTGATGCGACCGGTCAGGTGGCGTGGCAGCCGGCGATTGCGGTGCTCTTGGCGCACGGCGTGCGGGACCCGAAGCCGTCCGACATCAACCGGATGGAATCTTCCGATGCTGAAACGACCGGCATTCAGCAGCGCACCGTGGCTGGCGAGTCGGACTATGTGCGGACGTTCAAGCCCCAGTCCGTGCGCACCGCCCTGAAGCCGCTGATCGCCTTTCGTGAGGGGATGCGCCAGTACGGCGGCAACAGCGGCTACGCATTCCTCCACTCGGTCGACCCGCAGCTGGCCCTCAAACTGTCGACGACAGCGCCCGACAAGTGGGCGAGGGCCGACATCGTGCGAGCAAACCAGTGGCTGATCCGTGGCGGGGTGGTGAACGAGGACACGAACCTCGGCCGTGCCGGCTACGCCACCGAGGGCGACGTCGTGCTC
>JBJOMQ010000278.1:0-2795 GCA_046052275.1 Actinomycetota bacterium
CAGCACCGCGACCGTGCAGGTCGATGCATCGCCGCCGCGTCGCTCGAGCTGCTCGCCGTTGACCGGATGGCAGTTCGGCTCGCTGATGATGCCCACGCTCGCCCAGCGCGTGTGGCCGATCACGCTGAGCCGTGCCGTCGGCGAACTCAGCGCCCGGCGGAGCAGGTCGTCGGCCACGATCTCGGATCGGATGGCGCGCACGTTGTCGCCGAGTTCGCCGATCTCGGCTGCTGCCTTGTAGACGAAGCCGATCACGCCGTCGGCGACCCGCACCGAACCCGACTGGAACAGCGGATCCGCAGATCGACCCGCCACCGCCGTCGCCACCAGTGGATCATCGAGGTCGAGCGCGTGCCCGCCGACGAAGACGTGGAAGCCGGCGCTGTCGCGTCCGCGCACCTCCATGCGGTCGATGGCGGCAAGCGCCTGCTGGATCGACAGGTACCCGGACACCGCAGCAACCTCGGCATCGAGTCCCGCCAGTTCGGCTACCGCAGCCGCAGTGCCGAGGCGGTCCTCGCGCACCGCCCACACCGCGTCGCGCGCCGCCAGAAGGTCGGCACTCGCCGTCTCGAGCGACTCGGCGTCGAGCCCTGCCGCCGCCTCGAGCGACGCCTCGCGCTCGGCAAGGCGGGCAGTGATGCGGTCGAGGCGCACGCCGATGGCGCTGGCCAGGTCGTGGCGGCCGAGCAGGGCGCGCACACCGGGAACGCCGCGGAGCAGGCGGTCGGCCGCAGCGACCAGACGGGCCGCACCGGCGACGTCAGGAGCGGCGGCGGAACCGGAGTCGAGTCCGCCAAGCGCACGGTCGAGCAGCGCCAGCACCTCGTCATCGGCCGGTACCGGCCGCGTCGAGGGCCGCGAGACGACGGCGACGATCCCGCACATGAGACGCAAGGCTACCGAGGCGAGGCAGCCCGACGCCGTCGCCCGACCGAGTCAGGCGCTCCTCACGCCCAGCGGCGGCGGACGGTCTCGGCCAGATCGTGGGCGATGCGCCGCGCCACGTCGTCAGAGGCTGCCTCCACCATCACCCGCACGAGCGGCTCGGTGCCGCTGGCACGCACCAGCACCCGCCCCTCGTCGCCGAGTATCGACTCGGCAGCGGCGATGTCGTCGGCCAGCTCACCGGCGGCATCGGGATGCCGCTCGCGCACCGACACGTTGACGAGCACCTGCGGGTACGAGGTCATCACCCCACTGGCGAGCGATGCGAGTGAGGCAGCCCCACCGTGCTCACGGAGCGCCGCACACAGCTGCAGCCCCGCCAGCAGGCCGTCGCCGGTGGTGGCGAGGTCGCGGTACACGATGTGTCCGCTCTGCTCGCCGCCGAGACTGAAACCACCGTGCTCGAGTGCCTCGAGCACATAGCGGTCGCCGACGGCGGTGGTGGCCACTGCGATGCCCGCCGCTGCCATGGCGCGGTGGAATCCGAGATTGCTCATCACCGTCACCACCACGGTGTTGCCGCGTAGTTCGCCGCGGTCGCGCAGTCGCAGCGCTGCCAGCGCCAGCAGTCGATCGCCGTCGACCACCTGGCCGCGTTCGTCGACCGCAATCACCCGGTCGCCGTCACCGTCGAATGCCAGGCCGAGGTCGGCCCTGCTGTCGACGACTGCGGCCTGCAACGCCGCCGTATCGGTGGCACCGCAGCGGTCATTGATGTTGCGGCCGTCGGGCGAGGCGTGCAGCACACTCACGTGCGCGCCGAGCGTCGACAGCACCTCGGGTGCAACCCCGCTCATCGCTCCGTTGGCGCAGTCGACGACTACGTGCAGGCCCTCGATCGGCGCAGCGGTGTCGATCATGTGCCGCACATAGTCGGCAGCGCCATCGATGCGGGTCGGCACCGCCGGCTCTGACCCGCCTTGCCACTCGAGCCGCGCCGTCGCCTCGCGGTGGATCGCCTGCTCGATGCGCTGCTCTAGTTCGTCGCTCAGCTTCAGCCCACCGGCTGCAAACACCTTCAGCCCGTTGTCATGCCACGGATTGTGCGACGCCGTCACCATCACCGCCGGCACTCCGAGCACCGACGACAGCCACGCGAGCGCCGGCGTGGGCAGCACGCCAGCCAGCAGAGGGTCGGCACCAGCCGACACAAGACCGGCGGCGACTGCCGACTCGAGCACACCGCCCGACTCGCGCGGATCGCGTCCCACGAGCCACCGGCCAGCGCCGAGCACGTCGGCCGCGCCACGGCCGAGTGCCGAAGCGAAGTCGGTGGTGAGTTCGGTGAGCGCGGTACCGCGCACGCCGTCGGTGCCGAAGCGCAGTGCCACGGTGGCGTCGACCGCCCCGCCTGCGATCAGCGCTTGGTGTACTGCGGCGCCTTGCGGGCCTTCTTGAGGCCGTACTTCTTGCTCTCCTTGCGACGCGGGTCGCGGGTGAGCAGGCCGGCCTTCTTCAGGTCGGGACGCTTCTCGGGGTCGATCTCGACGAGCGAGCGGGCGATGGCCATGCGCAGCGCGCCCGCCTGACCACTCGAACCGCCACCGTGAATCGTTGCGTCGACGTCGTACGTGCCCTCGACACCGGCAACGCGGAGCGCCTCGGTGACGATCATGCGCTGCATCGCCGTCGGGAAGTACACGTCGAACGCCTTGCCGTTGATCGTGTGCGTGCCATTGCCGGCGCGCAGGCGGGCGCGAGCGACAGCCTCCTTGCGTCGGCCTGTGGTCTGGGTGAGCGGCTTGGTGGCCATGTGTGCGGTGTCCTTCCGTTCGCTCAGCGGGCCTTGGCCGCAGCGAGATCGATGACCGTGGGGTTCTGCGCCGCATGCGGATGCTCAGCACCCG
>JBJOMQ010000279.1:0-2773 GCA_046052275.1 Actinomycetota bacterium
GAGGTTGTAGGCGCGGCTGAGGCGGGTGATGCCGTCGAGGATCACCACGACGTCCTCACCCTGCTCGACAAGACGCTTGGCCTTCTCGATCGCCAGCTCAGCCACGTGGGTGTGCTCGTCGCTCGGACGGTCGAATGTGCTGGCGATCACCTCACCGCGAACCGTGCGCCGCATGTCGGTGACTTCCTCGGGCCGCTCGTCGATGAGCAGCACGATGAGGCGCACCTCGGGATGGTTGCGCTCGATCGAGGTGGCGATCGTCTTCATGATCGTTGTCTTGCCGGCCTTCGGCGGCGACACGATGATGCCGCGCTGGCCCTTGCCGATCGGCGAGATGAGATCGATGATGCGCGCCGTCATGTTCGTCGGGTCGCTGACATCCTCGAGACGGAGCCGCTCGTCGGGGAACAGCGCCGTGAGATCCTCGAACCGGCGACGGTTGCGCGCCGTCTCGGGGTCGGCACCGTTCACGGTGTAGATCTCGAGCATGGCGGGGTTCTTCTCGTTGCGACCCGCCGGGCGGCTGAGACCGGTGACGTGGTCGCCCTTGCGCAGGCCGTACTGGCGGGTCAGCTTCACCGGCACATAGGCGTCGTCGCGGCTCGCGAGGTAGCCGTTGACGCGCAGGAACCCGTATCCCTCATCGCGCAGGTCGAGGTACCCCGACACCTGCACCGGCTCGCTGCTCGTGGGCGCAGCGGAGTCATCGCGCTCGCGGTCGCCCCCATGGCGCGAGTCGCGGTCGTAGCCGCCCTGCGAGCCGTGGCCTCCCTGCCCGCCCTGCCCACTGCGGTTCTTGTTGCGTCGGCGACGACGCTTGCGACGGCTGTCGTTGCCACCGGGGTCGGTGCCATCGTCGGCACCCTCGGCGTCGTCGTCCTCGTCGCCATCGGCCTCCGCCGATCCCCGCGACCGCATCAGCTCGACTTCCCAGTCGGCGAGCGGCTCGCCGTCGGGGCCGAGCACCACCTCGGGCTCGGGCGCCTTCGGCGCCGCCACCCGCGCACGGCTACCGGCATCGGCGCCGTCGCCCTCGCCGGCCCCGTCATGTCCGTTCGCCTCAGCAGCCCCGTTGCGGACGCCGCGGCGCCCACCGGCAGCGGGAGTCTCGGCCGCCGCCGGGACGGCGGCTGCCGGTCCCGACCCTGCGGTCTCGAGGATCTTGTCGATGAGCGTCGCCTTCGAGGCCCGGGCGTTGGTCTTGATCCCGAGTGCCTGCGCGATGGCGAGCAGCTGATCCTTGTCCTTGCTGTCGAGCACTGACTGCTCGAGCGCTTCTGCGGCCACTAGCCACCTGCTTTCTGCGAGGGGCGGCAGCGCGGACGGCACGGTGACCATCGGTGATCACACGGGCGACCGGCGGCGAGACCGCCTGGAAACATGTCCCCGGCCGCGGCCTGTGCCTGAGGTGACACTTCACAGCGGGGAGCGTCCGGCAACCCGGACCTTTGCACCATAGCAGCCGATCGGCCCATCGCAACGCCGGCTCGATCGATCTTCTGCGACATCTCGCCGCGCCGGCGAGACCCGATCCGTTGCCCGCGCTCAGCGGGCGAACGCCGTCGACACGTACTGCTCGACAGCGCCGAGATCATTCGGCAGTGATGCGAACCGTTCGGGGCGATCGAAGAGGTCGGCGAGGTGCGGCGGCAGGCCGGGGCGGAGGCCCGTGGCCCGCTCGACTGCGTCGGGGAACTTGGCGGGGTGCGCCGTGCCGAGCGTGACGGCCGTGCCGTGGAGGCGGCCGGCGGCGCGGAGACGCTCGACGGCCCCGACGCCGACGGCAGTGTGCGGATCGAGCAGCATGCCGCTCGTCCGGTGCACGTCGCGCATCACGTCGAGCGTGGCCGCATCGTCGAGCCGAGCCGATTCGAAGACCCCGTCGACGAATTCAGCACGCTGCGCCGCCGTCACCTCGAGGCGGCCGGTGTCGCGGAACTGCCGCAGCTGACGTGCAGTCGCCTCGCCATCACGGCCGTTCATCTCGAAGAGCAAGCGCTCGAAGTTGCTCGACACCTGGATGTCCATGCTCGGGCTCAGCGACGGCACCACCGGAACCGTCGACATGTCGCCGCCTGCGAAGAACCGGTGGAGGATGTCGTTCGCATTGGTGGCAACGACCAGCGAGTCGATCGATGCCCCTGTCCGCTTCGCGATCCAGCCGGCGAATACGTTGCCGAAATTGCCACTCGGCACGCACACGTCGACGGGGCCGGCCAGCACGTCGGCCGCCACGGCGTAGTAGACCACCTGGGCCATCACCCGTGCCCAGTTGATGCTGTTGACTGCGCTGAGCCCCATGCGCTCGCGGAACTCGGCGTGGTTGAACATCGCCTTGACGAGGTCCTGACAGTCGTCGAATGTGCCGTCGATGGCGACCACGCGCACATTGGGCTCGTTGACGGTCGTCATCTGCCGTCGCTGGACATCGCTCGTGCGGCCGGCCGGATAGAGGATGACGATGTCGACCTGCGCGCAGCCCCTCACGCCATCGATCGCCGCCGACCCGGTGTCGCCGCTCGTCGCTCCGACGATCGTGACCCGCTGGCCGCGGGCTCGGAGCACCTCGTCGAGCAGCCGTCCGAGCAGTTGCAGCGCCACGTCCTTGAATGCCAGCGTCGGACCATGGAAGAGCTCCTGCACGAAGTGGTCGTGCTCGAGCTGCACCAGCGGTACGACAGCGGGATGGGCGAACGTGCCGTACGCCTCGCGACAGAGCCGGGCCACGGTGTCAGGTGCGAGCTCGTCGCCGACGAACAGCTGGATGATCTGC
>JBJOMQ010000280.1:0-2747 GCA_046052275.1 Actinomycetota bacterium
CATCGGCGGCTTCGGCGCAGCGAGGTGACGGCGCCACGTCGCGCCCGCCGCACTGCGGGTCGAACTGACGACGGACGGCACGGCGACGTGCGGCCGGATGACGTGCGACCAGACGACGTGCGGCCAGACGATGGTCGGCGTCGTGCCGAGTGGCGCGACGCCGGACTGCTTGGCTCAGCCGCGGATGATGCCGGCGACGGCGGTGGGCGCGATGAGCAGCCGTCCGTCGACGTCGACTGAGACGGTGACAGGTCGCACGAGCGGCGGGTTGCGCACGGTGATGCGGTAGTCGTCGTCGGCGCCGATGACCCCGCGCGTGGCAACCACCACCTCGACCGTGTCGCCGGGCGCGATATCGAGCTGGCGTGAGACCATCCACCAACCGCGCTCGACGGTTCGACGTGCCCCCTCGTCGCCACCGTCGACGAGCACTTGCGTGGGCGGCAGTGCCGTGTAGACGCTCAGCCAGGTTCGATTGGTGCCGGTGGGCAGGCCGAGCTCGTTGCCGATGATGCCGCTGCCCCATCCGCTGGTGGGGGAGGTGTTGGTGATGGTGATGGTGAGCGTGCCCTCGACGGTGCCGCGTTCGCGGTCGACCTGCACCCGATAGTCGGCGGTGCCGTCGAGGTAGTAGTCGATCTTGTTGCCGGTGGCGTTGGTGAGCGTGAAGGTGAAGCCGTCGCCGAATGCGCCATCGGCGAAGTCGCTGACGGCGGGCGTGCCCTGGGCGTCGAGTGGATCGCCGACGGCGGGCAGTTCGCCGGCGATGCCGAGCCGGCTGAGGACCTGCTGCTCGGTGTCGCGTGCTGCCCATGCGGCGAGGCGGCCCTCGCGCGCCATCGGGCCCATCAGCTCGGCGATCTGCGGCGGTGCGGGGAAGGTGGCGTCGAGCAGTGCGGCGAAGGTGGTGCGGGCGACTGCCTCGAGCGCGTCGCGTCGCTGATCTTGGTCGGCGATTCGATACTGGTCGAGCAGCAGGTACTGCGCTGCATTGCCGGCGTCGAGCACGAGGTCGGGTGCACCGGAGCCGCTTCCCGCATTCGAGGTGCCGGTCTGCTCGATGGTGACGGGGCCGGTGATCTCCATCAGCCGGGCGACGGCGTAGACGTCGAGCATCATCACGCCGTCGAGCGAGGTGCCGCCGCTCTGCGGGAAGAGTTCGGCGATCGTGGAGGCCACCGTGGGGAAGTGCGGCGAGGTGGTGATGTTCGACCATGCGGCCGGGCCGATGCGCCGCTGCTCCTGGTCGGCGTAGATGAACGTGCCGTAGTTGGCGACGTAGTCGTCGTCGACGCCGGTGAGCGTGCGCGGCCTGCCGGCACCGGCCTGGTTGAGATCGAGCGTGTTGCCGAAGCGCGTCAGCTCGATGAGGCCGTCGTCGATGGTGAGCATCGCCCAGCTGCCCATGTAGCCGCCGCTGGCGCGCGCCTCGACCGGCGTGGTGAAGGCCACGAACCACCGTCGCGGCCCGTCGGCGCCGAGCATGTCGGGTGCGAGCTCCACTGCGGCGACGGCGTTGTCGGTACCGCGTCGCTGGGCCGCCACGTCGGTGCGGAGCCGGTCGAGTCGGTCGCCGACCGCGTAGACGAGCCAGGGGCTGTCGGCAGCGGCGAGCGTGTCGTCGAGTGCCCCGACCGCGTCGGCGAGATCGCGCAGCGGCACCTCGAGTGCACGGACTGCGTCGATGTCGATCCGGCCGTTGACGGGCGACAGCGACTGGTAGTCGACGATGCGCAGCATGTCGGCGATGCGCGCTGCGGCGACGGCACCGTCGTCGGCGACGTCAGCAGCCGCGTTGCGGTGCTGGGCGACGACGGGCACGAAGCGCACCGGCTGCGCCCACGGCCGGCCGAGTTCGGTGCCGGCACGGCGCAGGCCGTCGGCAGCATCGGCGAAGTCGTCGGCAGCGCCGAGCAGGTCGCCGCTGCGGAACTTCTCGAGGCCGGCGCGGGCGGCGCGGTTGCCGGCGCGGAGGGGATCCTCGGCGCGCACCGTGGCAGCGACGAGGCCGACGAGCGCGACGGTGAGCGCGACGGCGGCACCGCCGAGGATTCGCCACATGGTGAGTCGCTGGCGATGGGTGTGGCGGCGGAAGCCGAAGCCGGCGACGCCGAGCACGATGCCGAGGCCGACGAGGCTGGTGAGGCCGAAGGGGTCCCACGGGCCGATGCCGTCGAGCCGTGCGGCGACGGCGGCGATGGCACCGGCGATGGCGGCGCGTTCGAGCGGCATCGACTCGCGCTGCAGGCCGAGCCATGCGCATGCGGCGACGACAGCGACGGCGACGGCTGCGAGCCACCACGACGGGGCGACGACGGCGAGCGCGGCGGCGCCGACAGCGGCGGCCCACCACGGCGCGGCAGCCGACGCCCAGACACATGCGGTGACCCCCGCCACGACGAGGAGGACGTCGATGATCCGGTGGCCGGTGGGGTGCACGGTGCCGAGCGCGGTGACCGCCCCAGCGGTGATGCCGATACCGAGCACTCCTGCCGCGGCACGGCCCTCGATGGTGATGCGCATCCGCCGCATGGCAGGTCCGACGCTACCCCCTGGCCGCACGCCGACCGGTGGGCTGGCGCGCCTGTGACTCGGCCGGTGGGCGTGGTCTCCGACGACATGACGGGGCGGGGTGGGTACACTTGCCTGACGATTCGGCGGAAGGAGTCGGCAATGCGCAGAGTTCGACGGGCAGGGACTGCACTTGCACTTGCGGCACTGGCTGCGTTCGGGGCGCTCTCGGCAGC
>JBJOMQ010000281.1:0-2709 GCA_046052275.1 Actinomycetota bacterium
CGCAAGGGCCTCGGCCTGCACAACGACCTGCAGAACGAGCACAGCATCGTCGGCAACAACGTCGGACTGCTGCTGATGATCCAGTACGGCACCGACGAGCAGAAGTCAGAGTGGATCGACGACCTCGCCGAAGGTCGTCGCGGGTTCGCCTTCGGCATCACCGAGCCGAATCACGGCTCCGACGCCACGCACATGGAGACGACGGCTGTGCGCGACGGCAACGAGTGGGTCATCAACGGCGAGAAGACCTGGAACACAGGCATCCACAGGGCCCAGTACGACATGATCATGGCCCGTACCAGCGGTGCCGCCGGCGACGGCGACGGCATCACGGCATTCCTCGTGCCGACATCGTCGCCGGGGTTCGAGGTGCTCGAGTACCTGTGGACGTTCAACATGCCCACCGACCATGCCCACATCCGACTCACCGACGTACGCGTGCCCGACTCGGCGATCTTCGGCGGCGAGGGCAGGGGACTGCAGGTCGTGCAGCACTTCTTCAACGAGAACCGCATCCGACAGGCCGCCTCGAGTCTCGGCGCTGCGCAGTTCTGCATCGACGAGTCGGTGAAGTACGCCCGCGAGCGGCGCCCGTTCGGCAAGGCACTCGCGTCGAATCAGGCGATCCAGTTCCCGCTGGTGGAACTGCAGACGCAGTGCGAGATGCTGCGCGCGCTCATCCACAAGACCGCATGGCTGATGGACCGCGACGGGGCGTTCAGCCAGAGCGACAGGGTGAGCATGTGCAACTACTGGGCGAACCGGCTGTGCTGCGACGCCGCCGACCGTGCGATGCAGGTGCACGGCGGGCTCGGCTACTCGCGGCACCGGCCGTTCGAGCACATCTACCGCCACCATCGCCGCTACCGGATCACCGAGGGCGCTGAGGAGATCCAGATGCGCCGCGTGGCCGGCTACATGTTCGGGTTCATGGGACAGCGTGCCCCCAAGGGCGTGCAAGAGTGACCGGAGCAATGCGCACTCGGCCCGAGTGCCGCTGAGCCGGGGAGGGGATGCGATGACGGCAGTCGATGCGGGGGCGTCGCCGAGCCCGTTCGTGCCGGGAGTCGCCGCGATCACGGCCACCGACGATGAGATTGCTGCGCACGTCGACGCCGCTGAGCTGGCGCCCCTCCTGCCGGCGCTCGCCTACCTGACGGGTGACCTGTCGCTGCTCGTCGACGAGCTCCGTCCGGATCCGCTGATGCTCGGCCAGCCATCAGCGGGCTACTCGCCCGAGCAGCAGGCGCGCATCCGCTCGATGGCCGCTGCGGCGATCGCCCGCTATCGCGACGGCGGTTGCAGGCCCGCACCGGCGCCCTCCGATGCCGACCTGCTGCGGATGATCGAGCACGCGGTCGGCGCAACCGGCCTCGACGCCTACCTGCCGCTCGTGGAGGAAGAGCTCGGCTTCATGGGCGAGGACCGCCGGGCGCCGTCGTGGCACCTCGCCGGGATCGCGCCAGGCGTCAACCTGGATGCGGTGGTCATCGGAGCGGGAATGTCGGGGATCCTCGCTGCACACCGCCTGCAGCAGGCCGGGGTGCGGGTCACGGTGCTCGACAAGAACGCCGACGTGGGCGGCACATGGCTCGAGGCGGCCTATCCGGGCTGCCGGGTCGACAACCCGAACCACAACTACAGCTACTCGTTCGCCCAGCGACACGACTGGCCGCGCCACTACAGCGACCAGCCCGTGCTGCTCGACTACTTCCGGCAGTGCGCAGAGGCCTTCGACGTCCGCCGTCACATCCGATTCGGCTGCACCGTGCACAGCGCCACATGGGACGACAGCGAGGCACGGTGGACGGTGCGCTACACCGACGCCGACGGTGCCGAGCACTCGATCAGCGCGCATGTCGTGGTGAGTGCGGTGGGGCAGCTCAACCGCCCCAAGTACCCCACCGAGATCGACGGCTTCGGCACGTTCGCCGGCGAGGCGTTCCACTCGGCGGCGTGGCGGCCGGATGTCGACCTCTCTGGACGACGCGTCGTGTGCATCGGCACCGGTGCGAGCGCGCTGCAGTTCCTGCCGCATGTTGCCGAGCGGGCAGCGAGCCTGGTGGTGCTGCAGCGCACGCCGCCGTGGCTGGCACCGACGGCCGACTACCACGATGCGGTGCCCGAGGGACTGCGATGGCTGTACCGCCACGTGCCCGGCTACAGCGAGTTCAACCGCTTCTACATCTTCTGGCGGATGGGCGACGGCGCGCTCGCGGCAGTCGCCGTCGACCCCTCGTGGCATGGTGACGGCGGCTCGGTCAGCGCCATCAGCGAGTTCACGCGCCAGTTGCTGGCGGGATACCTGCGCGAGCAGTTTGCCGACCGGCCCGACCTGCTTGCGAAGGTGATGCCCGACTACCCGCCCGGAGCGAAGCGGATGGTGCGCGACAACGGCATCTGGGCGCGCACGCTGAAGCAGCCGAACGTCGAACTCGTCACCGACGACATCGCGCGCATCGTGCCCACCGGAATCGAGCTGGTGGACGGCACCGTGCACGAGTGCGATGTCCTGCTCTACGGCACGGGCTACGAGGCATCGAAGTTCCTCGTGCCGATGCAGGTGACGGGCCGTAACGGCGTGAACCTCCACGAGCGCTGGGCGGGCGACGCGCGGGCCTATCTCGGAGTCGCGGTGCCGGGCTTCCCGAACTTCTTCTGCCTGTACGGGCCCAATACCAACATCGTCGTGAACGGCAGCATCATCTA
>JBJOMQ010000282.1:0-2703 GCA_046052275.1 Actinomycetota bacterium
GCCGACGGGACGCGCGTGGTGCCGGCGGTCGAGCCGACGCTCGCGGCTGTCGACCGCCGTGGTCGACGCTGGTGGTTCGAGGTCGTCGGCGGGCGAACGTCGAATCGCCCCGGCGCCCAGCGCATCGAGATGCTCTGGCGCGCGATTGCCAAGGCATCGGTCGCCCACGCCGTCGATCCCTCGATCCGATTCGGCATCCTCACGGTCAGCCTGCCTGCGGCGGGCAACGGCGGTCGTGCGCTCGAGTCGGTGACGGGACCGCGGCGGCCGGTGTCGCTGGTGGCCGACCTGTTGAGCGACGACATCGTCGAACGTCTTCGCCGCGCGTAAGTGTCGAGCACCCACGTGCACCGTCGAGCGCCCGCCGGTACGCAGCGGGTCAGTGGTGCGCTGAGTAGAGACTGGGCCGGCCGGCCGCGATGCGCGCAACGAATGCGACGATGACGGCTGGAAGCAGGGCGTGGCGACCGAAACGCTCGACCGACATCACGATGCCGAGCACCGTGGCCGATGCAGCGGCGCCGTAGACGACGGTGGAGCCGACAGAGGCGACCAGCACCGCCCGTGCACCTTCGGCGCCGACCATCGCAGCGAGCGCCGAGCCGGCGGTGGCGCCGATCACGAAGAGCGGCGTCACGTCGCCCCCTACGAAGCCGGCACCCAGTGAGAGTGCGCTGACCACGAGCTTGGCCGGCGCGACCCACCACTCGATGCGGACCCCGGCCAGTGCGTCGTCAAGCAGCGGCAGCGACATCCCAAGCACATCGCGACCGGCGACGGCGGCGATGACGAGGACGGCAACGCCGCCGACGGCGCCGCGGAGTGCGGCACGGTGCAGGCGACGGGCGGCACGCCTGCGGATGAGGCCGAGCAGCCAGACGAACCACCGGGCGAGCAGGCCGAAGACGACTCCCGCTGCGAGCAGGGTGGCGATGAGGCCGAGCGACCAGTCGGTGTCGTCGAGCGGATCGGGGCGGGCGAGGTCGTAGCCGAGGGCGCCGACCGTCCACTGGCCTACCAGCGCAGAGACGGCCGAGAGCGGCACGGTGCGGAGCCGCTGACGGCGGGCGAAGCGCCACGCGAACACCACGCCCGTCACCGGCACGCCGAAGGCCGCGCCCCATCCACCGGCGAGCGCGGCCGCCAGGAGCAGACGGCGGTCGTCGGCTGGGACACGCAGCAGACGGGCGCCCGAGTCGGTGAGCGATGCAGAGATCTGCAACGCGCCTCCCTCTCGGCCGACGGATGCGCCGACGGCGTGGCTGGCCACGGACCCCGCAAGGATCAGCGGTGCCATGCGCGCCGGTGCTCCGTGGGTGAGCACCGTCGCCTCGGCGATCACGCCTGCGGTTCCGCTGCGCGCCCGACCGCCGATGGCGTGATAGAGCGCGGCGACGGCGGCTCCGCCGGCAGGGAGCAGCCACACGAGCCACGGAGATTCGAGGCGGGCGGTCGTGGCGGCGTCGAGCGATCGGAGGAACACGTACACGCCGACTCCGCTCACTGCGCCGCCAACGGCGGCCAGCACGAGGAGCCGCAGCATCCGACGCATCGCCGCCACCCTAGTGACGGTGCCCGCGGGGCCCGTCGATGGCGGCGGACGCACCGTCCATAGGATGGACGCACCATGGCAGACTCCCCGTCGCTCTTCGATGACGGCGCCGCATCGTCCGGTCAGAGCGGGCTCGATCTCGAGTCGCTGAATCCGGCGCAGCTCGACGCCGTGACGCATCGGGGAGGCCCACTGCTCGTCGTGGCGGGGGCAGGTTCGGGCAAGACCAGGGTCCTGACCCATCGGATTGCGTACCTCATCGACCAGGGGTCGCATCCGTCGTCGATTCTTGCAATCACGTTCACCAACAAGGCTGCCGACGAGATGAAGCACCGTGTGTCCGCTCTCGTCGGCCCGGCGGTGCGGGCCATGTGGGTGTGCACGTTTCATGCCGCATGTGTCCGGATCCTGCGCGCCCATGCCGAGACGCTCGGCTATCCGAGGACATTCAGCATCTACGACCAGGCGGATGCGCAGCGCCTTGTCGGCTACGTGGTGCGCGATCTCGGCCTCGACGCGAAGCGTTTCGCCCCGCGCGCGTCGCAGGGACAGATCAGCCTCTGGAAGAACGAGCTCGTCAGCCCCGAACAGGCCGCAGCGTCGGCCTCCAACATCTTCGAGCGCAAGCATGCCGACATCTACGCCGAATACCAGCAGCGGCTCCGCAAGGCGGGCGCAATGGACTTCGACGACCTACTTGTGCAGACCGTGCTGCTCTTCCGTCAGTCCCCGGAGGTACTCGGGAGGTATCAGCGAAAGTTCCAGCACATCCTGATCGACGAGTATCAGGACACGAACATGGCCCAGAACGAGATCGCTCTCTCGCTGGCTGCGGAACACGAGCAGATCACCATCGTCGGCGACGGCGACCAGTCGGTCTATGCATGGCGTGGCGCCGATGTGCGCAACATCTCGCAGTTTGAGCAGGCCTTCGACCGTGTCACCACGATCGTGCTCGACCAGAACTATCGAAGCACGCAAACCATTCTCGACGCCGCAAATTCCGTCATCCGCAACAACCCCAGTCGCCAGGACAAGCAGCTCTGGAGCGAGCTCGGCGAGGGTGAGCAGATCGTCAGCTACCGCGCCGATGACGAGGGAGACGAGGCCGTCTGGGTGGTGCGCACGCTGCAGGAGGTGCAGCGCGAGCG
>JBJOMQ010000283.1:0-2686 GCA_046052275.1 Actinomycetota bacterium
CGTGTGTCGACTGCACCCATCGGAATACCCCCGTCGTTCGCTCGCCGATCACGCTAGTGACAGGTGCCATGCGCAGGAAATGGGCGGCATGCGAACACGTTGCGCAGGGTGCTATCCCGATGCCGACCAGCCAGTCACCGTGGTGATGCGGAACAGCAACACGCGCTCGAACGGCCTGTCGACGTATTGCTCGTATCGGGCAGCAAGCATGCCCGCCAAGACGTCCTCGCGGGCAGCGTCTGCATCGTGTCGTTCAAGGCGGGCGCGAACCCACCACAGCCTTGTCCAGTCGTCGCGGTCCCACTGCTCAACCAAGAGCACGGCGCGAGGATCTGCATCAAGATTGTCCTCACGCTGCAGGCGAGTCGACAGCTTGGGCTTCACGCGGTCGATAGGTATTCCGAGAAAGCCCTCGTCATCGACGGCGAACACGGCCGGCACCGAGTCGATGCCCCGCTCAGAATGGATCGTAGACAGCACGCCGTGGTCATGCTTCGACAGCCGACGCAGGGCCTCGTCTCGCGCGAGCCTCATGTGACGACTCCGATCGTGGTCGGGAGATGGTGCACGCGTCATGTGACGCCAAGGGCAGCGTATGCCACGTGCGGGCACCCTCTACAGCGCCGGAACTGCTGGCGCTACGCTCATCGCCCGTGCAGCACGAGCAGCGCACTCGGAGGTGACGCGATGAACCTTGCGACGTGGGTTGAGCGGAATGGCCGCAGACTCGCCGAGCAACCCGCCATCGCCGACGGCGAGCGCGTGCATGCAACGTGGCGGCAGTTCGCCGATCGGGCGGCGGCCATCGCTGCCAGCCTGCGCGGCACTCTCGGCATGCAGCCCGGCGATCGCATTGCCATCGTGATGGCCAACCGACCCGAGTACCTGGAGGCAATGTTCGGCGCATGGCATGCCGGCATCGTCGCAGTTCCAGTGAACTCGCGCCTACACCGTGACGAGATCGCCTACATCCTCGACAACAGCGGCGCCGCAGTCGCCATCACCGACGAGGCACATGCCGCGGATGTCGAGTCACTGGCGGGCACGGTCGAGAGCCTTCGCCACGTCGTGGTCGCTCCCAGCGAGCGATGGGACCGACTCACCGCCGCCACGACATCGACTCTCGTACCACGGCGGCCCGACGACCCTGCATGGCTCTTCTACACCAGCGGCACCACGGGCCGGCCGAAGGGCGCCACCCTCACCAATCGCAACCTGCTCACGATGTCGCTCAGTTACTTCGCCGACATCGACCCGGTGTCGCCGCTCGACTCGGTGCTGCACGCCGCGCCGCTGTCGCACGGCTCGGGCCTCTACGGACTGCCCCATGTCGCCCGTGGCGCAGTCAGCGTGGTGCCACACTCAGGCGGAGTCGACGGCGCCGAGATTGCGGCGCTGCTCGCCCAATGGCGCGGCATGTCGTTCTTCGCTGCGCCCACCATGGTGAAGCGCCTCGCAGGCGATCCGGAGATTGCGAGCGCCGACCTCAGCAACCTGAAGACCATTATCTATGGCGGGGCGCCGATGTACCTCGCGGACCTCGAGGATGCCCTTGCAGCGTTCGGCCCACGCCTTGCGCAGATCTACGGTCAAGGCGAGACACCGATGACCATCACGGCGCTGTCGAAGGCCGACCACGCCGACCGTTCGCACCCTGCCTGGCGCGAGCGCATGGAGAGCGTGGGCGCTGCACGCACCGACGTCGAGGTACTCGTCGTCGACGGCGACGACCGAGCGCTACCGGTCGGCGAGATCGGCGAGATCATCGTGCGAGGCGATGTGGTGATGTCGGGCTACTGGCACCAGCCCGAGGCCAGCGCCGAGACCCTCCGCGGCGGCTGGCTCCACACCGGCGACATGGGCAGCTTCGACGAGGCCGGCTACCTCACACTGCGCGACCGGTCGAAGGACCTCATCATCAGCGGCGGGATGAACATCTATCCGCGTGAGGTGGAGGAGGCGCTACTGCGACACCAGGCCGTCCGCGCAGTCTCAGTCGTCGGTCGACCCGATCCGGAGTGGGGTGAGGCCGTCGTGGCCTTCGTGGTGGCCGATGACCCCGCCGCTCCGCCCTCCACCGAACTTCTCGACCAGTTGTGCCTCGACAGCATCGCCCGCTACAAGCGGCCGAAGGAGTACCGCTTCGTCGACTCGCTGCCGACGAACAACTACGGCAAGGTCGTCAAGCGCGAGCTCCGCGAGCGGTTGCAGTCCGAGCAGCCCTGACCGTCAGACCCGGTCCATCCGCTCGACCAGGGCCTGCAGTTCGCTGCGGAGCGACGTCACCGCGTCGGCGCTCAGCCCCGTCTGGCAGCGGACCTTGTCTTGCACCGCCGCCGCACCGCCCTCAAGCCTCTCTCCGGCAGCAGTGAGTCCGACGATCACCACGCGACCGTCGCCGTCGTCCTTTGAACGGCGTACCAGTCCTGCCTCCTCGAGGCGGTCGACAATCGGCGAGAGAGCGTGCGGCGCAAGCCTGAGCTCGTCGGCGATCTCGCCAAGGCGGCACGAGCGCCGCTCCCAGAGCACGAGCATCACCAGGTACTGCGGATACGTCAGCCCGAGCGCATGCAGCAGCGGCCGGTAGACGCGGGTGACCGCATTGGTGGCGGCATACAGCGCAAAGCAGAGCTGGTCGCCAAGGCGACCCGAGGGAGTGGCGGCCTGCGGCAGAGAATCCACTTGC
>JBJOMQ010000284.1:0-2678 GCA_046052275.1 Actinomycetota bacterium
CGGTGTCGCGATCGACCGATCCCGTCGGGGTGGAGAGGCGAAGCCGAAGTCGCACCACAGGCTCGCCATTCGCCCGTCGCTGAAGATCGGAGAACTCGGCTGCGAGCGTCTCGACCGCATCAGCCAGCTCGGGCGGCACGCTGAAGAGAGCCGACTCGGCTGCCAGTGATCGGCCGACCAGTCGCACGGCGCGGGCCGTTGAACTGCGGATCTCGGGAAGCGAGGTGTACCAGCCGGCAGCGCCGAGCGACGCCCGGGCGATTCGATCGACCATCGCAGCGAGGATCCGACGGGGCTCGGCGTGCGGTCCGGCAGCCGACAGCGCGGCTCGAGGCGCGCTGCCGAGCAGCGCTCTGGCGGCATGGAGGTCGACAGCGAGTGGCACCCAGGTGCCACGCCACCAGCGAGCACCGTCGCGCTGCGGCGGCAACTCGGCGTGCGGCTCGAGGTGGGGCACCACCCGAGCCGATCGGACGATGCGTCGCGCATAGTCGTGCATCGCAGCGCACCACGCCACGCTCGGCTGCAGGCCCTCGTCGACCGTGCCGAGATCGGCGAGCGCATCAAGAGCGGCCATTGGCACGGCACGGCACACGACGGGTACGCGGCCGTGCTCTGGTTCGCCTGGCAGGTGCAGGGCAACCACTCGCTGGTCGGCCTGGTGCACCACCGCCGACAGTCCGCGGAACGGCACCTCGGGGTTCCACGCCATGACGCGTCCGTCGGCCCAGACGAACTGCACCGCCGGGTCGACGACCCCGGACGGCACGCGGACTGGCATACGGCGAGCATACGGACGCCGTGCGCGGCGGTTCGGCGGGCTACGACATCGTCCTGGCTCGCTGACAGCGTGCGAACCGATACCCATAGGGGTATCATTCGACTATGGCGAGCATCACACTCACAGCCGACTCATTCGAATCAACGGTCACGCAGGACGGCGTCGTCCTCGTCGACTTCTGGGCATCGTGGTGTGGTCCGTGCCGTGCCTTCGGCCCCGTGTTCGAAGCCGCATCCGAGCAGCACGCCGATGCCGTGTTCGCAAAGGTCGACACCGAGGCCGAGCAGCAGCTCAGCGGTTCACTTGGCATCAGCAGCATTCCCACGCTGATGATCTTCCGCGACGGCATCTGCCTCTACTCGCGTCCGGGTGCGCTCCCGGGCCACGTGCTCGACGATCTCATCGGCCAGGTGAAGAATCTCGACATGGACAAGGTGCGCGCCGAGATCGCCGCAGAGGATGCCGCTGGCAGCTCGGGCGGCTGACCTACCGGACCGACAGCATCACACCAGTCCGATCATCGGGCAGCGTGAGCCGCCCACTGCATCAGTAACCCGAGCTGCTGCCGACGGCAATGAGCAGCGCCACGATGCCCCACAGCGCCAGCGCCACGGCCGAGCATGCAATGCCAGCGATGGCCATGCCGCGACCGCGCTTGGGACCACGCGGCAGGGTGCTCTTCAGCGAGGTGATGCCGAGGACCAATCCGATGATGCCGGTGACCAGTCCTCCGCACCAGAACACCAGCGACACGATGCCCAGCACCATCGACGCAATTGCTTGCCCGTGATAGGGCGCCTGGCCCACACCGTACTGAGCGCCCAGGCCCCCTGCAGATGGCGGGAATGCGGGCGGCGGCGGCACGGCAGCGCCACCGAGAGGACGCACCGCGTCGGTCCACTGCGCACCGTCCCAGTAGCGCTCACTGCGACCGTCGGGCAGCGGATACCAGCCAGCGGCGTAACTGCCCTGTGATCCAGTTCCTGACCCGCCGATCGGTGCATCACTCATGCGCCAAACACTAGGCACGCGCCACGGCCCTCCATGCCACTTCCCGCTGCGCCACTGTCGCTGCCGGCTAGTGCAACTGACGCATCACTGCAGTGGCGCGCCGCATTCCGGTGCGCACCGCCTCGAAGCGCGCGCCGGCCACGAGCAGGCCGGCACCGACAAGGCCGATCGTGAGCCAACGGGGCAAGCCCACCGCCCAGGGGCCAAGTTGCGAGAGCGCGGCGAACACTGCGGTCGCCGTACCGATCAGCAGCGGCGCCTGCAGACGCCACCGTCCACCAAGAGCGGCAACGGCTGCGCCACAGACCAGCAGCGACAACCAGCGAGTGACGCCGTCTCGGTCGATGACGGCACCAGGCATCGTGCCCAGCGCAGCAATGCCGAGCCCCGGAGCGAGTATCCACGACGTCAACTGCGGCCGCCAACGACGTGCGCATTCGCCACCGACGAGGAAGACTGCGCCAACCGGCAGGGTGTACGCCTCGACCACCGTCACTTCGACGGCGGCCATGAACCAGGCCCACGACAATCCCAATGCGACAGTAGACACTGCGAGCGCCGCATGACGCACCGCCCGCCGATCGAGCAGCACTGCCGCGGCTACGGCGATGACTGCAGCTGCAACCGAGAATGCCGCATCGTTGCCGATCGACACGAGCGCTCCGGCACCTGCAAGTCCGATCGCGACGTAGTGCGCCGGATCGATGGCCACCGTCCCATCACCGCCGCTTGCTCGTCGACGAATCGCTGCGGCAGCGGTGGCTGCGCTCACTGCGGAGACGACCGCACCCGACCACGGCGAGGGTAGGCCGAGGGCATGTGTGACATAGCCGCTCCACAGCAGCAGCGCTCCCCACTGCATCGCGGCGCACACCGCCCTTGCAAC
>JBJOMQ010000285.1:0-2651 GCA_046052275.1 Actinomycetota bacterium
TGCAGATCCTCGAGGAGGGCCGTCTCACCGACAGCCAGGGCCGCACGGTCGACTTCCGCAACACCGTGCTGATCATGACGAGCAACCTCGGCACGCAGGACCTGCGCAAGGCGAACGTCGGCTTCACCAAGGCCGACGAGGCCGTGTCGTACGAGCGCATGAAGGAAAAGGTCAACGACGCCCTGAAGCAGCACTTCCGCCCCGAGTTCCTCAACCGCATCGACGAGATCATCGTCTTCCACGAGCTCGCCCAGGACGAGGTGATGCAGATGGTCGACCTGATGACCAAGCGCCTCACCTCACAGCTCGAGGGCCAGGGCCTCGGCATCGAACTGACGCAGAGCGCCAAGGAGCTGCTGGCACGCAAGGGCTACGACCCGCAGCTCGGTGCGCGTCCGCTGCGTCGTGCCATCCAGCGGATGATCGAGGACGTGCTCTCCGAGAAGATCCTCTACAAGGAGTTCCACGCCGGCGAGATCATCGTCGTGGACACCGAGGACGATCCCGATCGGCCAGGCGACCAGCGTCTGAGCTTCCGCGGCGTCGAGGGCTTCCAGCCTCCGTCGACCGTCGAGCTCGCAGCGAGCGGTGTCGAGGGCACCGAGCCCCCGAACCACTCCGACTGACTCGGTGCTGATGACACCGACGGTGCAGCACCCGTGACCCGGGAGCTCCGTCAGCGACACGTTGCCATGCGACGTCTAGCAGCTCTTGCTGTTGGCGCCTGTGCGGTGCTGTCGATGTCGGCCTGCCGAGTCGACTCGGTGCTCACGGTACGCATCGAGCGCGACGGGTCGGGAACAGTGGTGCTCGAGGCAGTTGCCGATGCCGCAGTGGTGCAGGCCGCTCCGGGACTTGCCGAGGACCTGCGTCTCGATGACGCCGTCGCCGGCGGATGGACGGCCGAGGGTCCCACGCCCACCGACGACGGCGGCCTGAGAATCGTCCTCACGCGGACGTTCGCCAGCATCGACGAGGCCACCGTGCTGGTGCAGTCGGTGAGCGGCCCCGACGGACCACTGCGCGACGTCTCCTTCGTGCGCACCGGCGGCATCGGCCCAGATGGCCTGCCCGACGGATCCGACGCCACGGTCGAACTGCGCGGCGCCCTCGGCATCGAGGGTGGCCTCGATGCATTTGCCGATGAGGCCTTGCTGGCGGCAGTCGGTGCTACGCCCTACGCCACCGACCTGGCGGCGGCCAACGTCGAACCGTCCGAGGCGGTCTCGTTCCGACTCGACATTGATGCTCGGGGCGAAGTCGTGGCAGGGGCCGAGAACGCTGAGAACGCGGACGGCGTCGTGCGCTGGACCACTCCGCTCGATGGCTCGACCAGCGACCTCGCCACCACCTTCCGCTTCAGCGGATCGAGCGGCTCAGGATGGTCGACCGTCTCGTCGCTGGCGCTCACCGGGCTCGTGGCGTGGTGCATCGCCGCCGTCGCACTCATTGCCGTGGTGTCCAACGCTCGGAAACGACGCCTGCGCGCAGCCGCCCTCCGCCGCCAGCAGCGACCGGCCCGCTCGCCGCGACGGGGTGAGCGAACTCAGGCAGGCCGATAGCGCACGGTGACGCCTGGGCGCTCGCCGTCGTGACGAACGACGCCATCGTCGATGAGCTTGATGAGATGCGCGAGCACGCTGCGACCCGCAGCCTTGTACAGCTTCTCGCTCACCCCGACATACAGCAGGCGAACGATGTCGGGGATGAGTTCGGTGCCGTTCTGCACCGCTGCAAGCACCTGCGCCTCTCGCTCACGACGATGTGCGACGAATGCGTCGAGGAATGGTCCCGCATCGGTGACAGGTGCCCCGTGAGTGGGCAGCATCATCGCCGGCGACAGCGCCCGTACTCGATCGAGCGAGGCGAAGTAGTCGCGCATGTCGCCGTCGGGAGGTGTGATCACCGTGGTGCTCCAGCCCATGACGTGGTCGCCGGTGAAGAGGATGCGCTGGTGCTCGAGCCAGTAGCACATGTGATTGCTCGTGTGCCCGGGGGTGTGCACCGCCCGGATCACGAGGTCGCCCACCGCCGCTGCGATGTCGCCGTCGGCCACAGTGAGGTCGGGCTCGAAGTCGAGATCGAGCGACTCCTCCACCTTCGTCTCGGCGCCTGCCTCGTGCTGCGCGGCAAGTTCGTCGGGGTCTGGATCGTCGGGCACGTCGTCGTCGATCCAGTCGGGATTCACGCGGTGGGGGCCGAAGGCGACCGTGGGGGCACCCGTGAACTCCTTCAGCCACGCCGAGAGCGGCGAGTGGTCGCTGTGGCAGTGCGTCACCAGGATCGCCCGCACAGTGCTGCCGGCCAGCGCTGCAGCAAGTGCCTCGCGGTGCGAGTCGATCACCGGGCCTGGGTCGATCACCACGACGTCGCCGGTTCCGACGATGTAGGTGCCCGAGCCGTGGTAGGTGAACTTCGACGGGTTGCGGGTGATCACCCGGCGCACGTGGGGTGCCACGTCGACGACCTCGCCGTACCTCGGGTCGTCGAGCGTGACGAACGGGATGGCGCTCATGCCAGCACCGCCCGCACCTCGCCCACCCGGGCACCGTGACCGAGCACCGGCGACGAGAGCGCTCCGACCGCCTGCACGTCGACACCGAGTGCTCGAAGCGCTGCCACCATCACCGGGGGGCGAGCACGATCACCGC
>JBJOMQ010000286.1:0-2536 GCA_046052275.1 Actinomycetota bacterium
CCTGCGCGCCGACACCGAGGCATCCAGCCGCACCCCGGCACAGCTGGCGTCGTTCCGCACCGCGGCGCGCGCCGAGCTCGGCGCTGCGGGCGCACCGGCACTCGCCGCGAAGACCGAGTCGCTGCGCGAGGCGTGGGTGAAGGACCAACTCGTCGAGGCGGGCCGATCGCGGGCCGCGAGCGTCGGATGGCCGGATGCGTACGCATTCACCAAGGCACTCGGCGAGCAGGCGCTCGTCGAGTCGAAGGGCAACGTTCCCGTCAGCATCGTCAGGCCGTCGATCATCGAGTCCGCGCTCGCCGAGCCATTCCCCGGCTGGATCCGCGGATTCCGCATGGCAGAGCCGGTCATCCTCAGCTACGCGCGCGGGCTGCTGAAGGAGTTCCCCGGCGTCCCGGAGGGCACCATCGACGTGATCCCAGTCGACCTCGTGGTTGCCGCGATCATCGCCGTCGCCGCACTCGGGCCCGATGAGGCGCCGCTGATCTCACAGGTTGCAAGCGGTGGCATCAACCCGCTCAAGTACGGCATCCTCGTCCACCACGTGCGCGAGTGGTTCACCGCTCACCCGCTGTACGACAACGAGGGCCAGCCCATCGTGGTACCCGAGTGGCAGTTCCCCGCTCGCGGCCGGGTGAAGGAGCAGCTCGCCCGCGCCAAGGCGCTCGCCGAGCGGTCAGAGCGCGTCCTGCAGAGCCTTCCCCTCCGCGGCAAGCAGGCGGCATGGGCGGCGTCGCTCGAGGAGCGCAAGACCGAGATCGACCGCGCCTACCAGTACGTGCTGCTCTACGGCCTCTACACCGAGTGCGAGGCCATCTACCAGGTGGACCGCCTCATGGCGATGTGGCAGACGCTCGACGCTGCCGACCGAGCCGCATTCAACTTCGATCCGTCATCCGTCGACTGGCCTCGCTACGTCAGCGAGATCCACCTTCCGTCGATCGTCAAGCACTCACGCGCCAAGACCACCGGCGGCAAGACGCGCAGCGACCGCACGACGCGGCTGCGCAAGTCGGTCCTGTCGCCCGACCGTCACGTCGCAGCGTTCGACCTCGAGAACACGCTCATCGCCAGCAACGTCGTCGAGAGTTACTCGTTCCTGGCGACGAGACGGCTCAACGTGCCCGAGCGAATCCGCTACGTGCTGAGGACCCTTGCCGAGGCACCGACCCTGCAGGCGGTCGACCGCCGCGACCGCACCGACTTCCTCCGATTCTTCTACCGGCGCTACGAGGACGCCCCGATCGACCAGATCAGCGAGGACAGCACCGCGCTGCTGACCCACCTCATCATGGCCAAGTCATTCCCCGCAGGACTCCGTCGAGTCCGCGAGCACAGAGCGCTCGGCCATCGGACGATCCTCATCACCGGCGCGCTCGACTTCGCAGTAGAGGGACTGCGGCCGCTGTTCGACGAGATTGTCGCCGCCAAGATGACCGTACGCCCCGACGGCACATACAGCGGCCACCTCGGCACCGTGCCGCCCACTGGCGAGACCCGCGCCCAGATCCTCGCCGACTACTGCGCCGCCGAGGGCCTCCGACTCGAGGAGAGCATCGCCTACGCCGACTCCTCGAGCGACCTCCCGATGCTCGAGGCCGTGGGCTTCCCGGTCGCAGTGAATCCCGAGACCCGGCTCGCCGCCATTGCCCGCAAGCGCGGCTGGCTTGTCGAGCACTGGACGAAGGCATCTGGCGCACCCACGCGGCTGCTGCCGATCGGGCCGCTGCTCAGCGAGCGCGAGCGCAGGAGGGCCATTCGATGAGCCGGCTGGTGTTCTCGCGCAAGCCCGTGCGGTTTGCTGCGGCGCGGGTTGCCAGTTCGCTGATGCCGGGCAGGGGTGCAGCGGTCGGCCCCCTGTCGCTCGAGCCTGACGAGCAGCTCGCCCTGCCCTCGCCCGAGTGGCTGCGGTTGCGGCCGCGTCTGGCCGGCATCTGCGGCAGCGACATCGCTCTCGTCGATGGCACGGCATCCGCGTACTTCGATCCGCTCGTCAGCTATCCGTTCGTACCGGGACACGAGGTCGTGGCCGACGTCGTCGACGATCCGGCCGGGGCGCGTCGGGTAGTGCTGATCCCCGTTCTCTCGTGCGAGATCCGCGACATCACACCAGTCTGCGATGCCTGCGCCGCCGGCAGCGTCAACCTGTGCGAGCGTGCTGCATTCGGGCACCTCGAACCGGGCCTGCAATCGGGGTTCTGCACCGACACCGGCGGCGGGTGGTCGAACGAGATGGTGGCTCATCGGCTGCAACTCGTCGACGTGCCTGCCGACCTCAGCGACGAGGACGCTGTCGTGATCGAACCCACCGCCTGCGCAGTGCATGCAGCCGAGCGCTACAGCGGCCGCCACACGGCAATCCTCGGCGCCGGCACCATGGGCCTGCTCACGCTTGCCGCAATCACCGTCAGGGCCGAGCGCGGCGAGGTCGAGCGCAGCGGGCCGATCGTGGTCACTGCCCGCTACCCCGAGCAGCGGCGACTCGCCAAGGAACTCGGTGCCGACGTCGTCTGCGCGCCGGATGAGCTGCCCCGAT
>JBJOMQ010000287.1:0-2532 GCA_046052275.1 Actinomycetota bacterium
CGCCGTCGTCGATTCGTCGGGCTATCTGCGCCTGCGCATCAGCAAGTCCGGCAGGCGCTGGACGTGCGGCGAGGTGGTGCTGCAAGAGTCGCTCGGATACGGCACCTACGAGTGGGAGCTCGGCTCGAATGTCGCCAGCCTAGACCCGTTCGCGGTGCTTGGCCTGTTCACCTGGAACAACGACGATGCGTCGTACTTCCACCGCGAGATCGACTTCGAGGCGGCTCGGTGGGGCAACAGTCGCGATCGCACCAACGCCCAGTGGGTGGTGCAACCGTGGGATGTCAGCGGCAATCTGCGCCGCTTCACCATCGGCAGCTCGGTGCCCACCGTGATTCGCTTCACGTGGTCGGCGTCGCGAGTCGACTTCGCCACGCTCGTCGGCGGCAGCGTCGTCGAGTCGTGGTCGTATACCGGCAGTTACGTGCCCCCCGCCGGCGGCGAGAATCCGCGGATGAACCTGTGGCTCTACAACGGACGTGCGCCGAAGGCGGCGGTCGAGGTCATCATCCGCAGCTTCACCTTCACACCGGCGTCCTGATCCCGAGACCGGTGACGGGCCGCGCCGCCACCGGCCCTACAGTTGCCGATGAAGGGAGCGCCAATGACATCGCTCGTCATCCTCATCCTCATCGTGGTGTTCGTGCTGCTGCTCGCCGTCAGCCTGCGCACGGTCAGCCAGGGCACCATGGCTGTCACCACTGTGTTCGGGAAGTACCGGCGCACACTCCGGCCCGGCTTGAACCTGCTCATCCCGCTCGTCGAGCGCATCTATCGCCGCATCAGCGTGCAGAACCGTGCGATCGAATTGCAGTTCCAGGCGATCACCCAGGACCAGGCCAACGTCTACTTCACGGCGATGCTGCTGTACGCGGCGATCAACGAGGCCGAGGACACCATCAAGAACATCGCCTTCAAGTTCGTGTCAGAGCAGGACTTCCTCACGGCGCTCATCCGCAGCGTCGAGGGCAGCACCCGTGGCTTCGTGGCGACGAAGAAGCAGGCCGAGATCCTGCTGCTGCGTGGCGAGATCGTCGCCGAGGTGAAGGACAACCTCGACCATGTGATCGAGGGCTGGGGCTACCACCTGATCGACCTGCAGTTGAACGACATCACCTTCGACCAGGCGATCACCACGTCGATGGCCCAGGTGGTGGCGAGCAACAACCTGAAGGCTGCAGCCACCAACGAGGGTGATGCACTGCTCATCCGCCGCACCAAGGAGGCCGAGGCGGAGGGCACGGCGATCCGCATCGCCGCTGAGGCCGAGCGCACCGCCGCCCAGTTGCGCGGCCAGGGCGTGGCGCTGTTCCGCGAGGAAGTGGCGCGCGGCCTGGCCCAGGCGGCCCGTCAGCTTGAGGACCAGAACGTCGACTCATCGCTGATCCTGTTCTCAATGTGGACCGAGAGCATCCGCCACGTGGCCGAGAACGGCAAGGGCAACGTGCTGTTCCTCGACGGCTCGCCGGAGGGCATGCAGAAGCAGATTCGCGACCTGATGGCGATGCAGCAGCTCGATACGACAGCGAGGCCGTAGACGCTCTCGGCCTCATGCGGTCGGGGAGGCGGGATTTGAACCCGCGACCTCCTGCACCCAAAGCAGGAACGCTACCACTGCGCCACTCCCCGTGGACTGGGTCTCAGCGTACCTCCGGGCCTCGGCCGTCGGCAGGGGTGGTTGCTGTCGACAGTGTGTCGACGTGTGCCGGGGAGGCGCTCGTTTGCGTGGTGCAAGCGGTGGTGTCACACCGGCGTGGCACGCTCGTCGCATGACCGACTCTGGCGACCTTGCACGGCTTCACCTCGGCGACGTGCTGCACCGGCTCGCCGGCCCGTCGGCCGAGCCGCGTGGCGATCAGGTCGATGCCGTCGCTGCGATCCTGCAGCCGGCGGCGCGTGTGCTGGTGGTTCAAGCGACGGGCTGGGGCAAGTCGGCCGTCTACTGGGCCGCCACCGCAGCGCTGCGATCGGCCGGGGCCGGTCCGTCGCTCGTGGTGTCGCCGCTGCTGGCGCTCATGCGCAACCAGGTCGACGCAGCAACGTCAGCTGGCCTTCGGGCCTTCACGGTCAACAGCACCAACTTCGACGAGTGGGACACAGTCTTCGAAGCACTCGCGCGCGACGACGTGGATGTGCTGCTCGTGTCACCCGAGCGGCTCGGCAATCACCGCTTCGCTGCACGTCTGCCCGAGCTGCTGGAACGCGTCGGCCTCGTCGTCGTCGACGAGGCGCACTGCATCAGCGACTGGGGGTTCGACTTCCGTCCCGACTATCAGCGGCTCGCCCGAGCGCTGCTCGCCACGCCGCGTGCTGCAGTGCTCGCCACGACGGCCACGGCGAACGAGCGGGTCACCGCCGACATCGCACGGCAGCTGGGGCCAAGCGCCGTCACGCTGCGCGGCACGCTCGCCCGCACCTCGCTTCGTCTCGGTGTCGTCCCCGGGCTCTCGGCAGTGCACCGCTACGCATGGGTGGCCGATGCGCTCGAAGCCATCGAAGGGTCGGGCATCGTGTACGTGCTGACGGTGGCCG
>JBJOMQ010000288.1:0-2520 GCA_046052275.1 Actinomycetota bacterium
AACGGGTGTCGCTTTGCGGATGCCATCGGCGAACTCGCCCAGCGCCTCGGCGACAGCGCACAGGTGCTCGTCGACTCGTTCGCCGCAGCCGACCGCTACGGACTGCCGCTCGCGCCAGTTCTCGATCGTCTCGCTGCCGAGGCACGCCAGCAGCGAGCCCGCTGCACCGCCACGCTCGCCCGCCAGCTTCCGATCCGCCTCGCCGCACCGCTTGTCACCTGCACCCTGCCGTCGTTCGTCCTCCTCGCGGTCGTGCCCCTGCTGCTCGCCGCCCTGTCGTCGCTGCGCTGGTGAGCACCGGCCGGCGACCGCAACCAGACCACCAGCAGGGAGCTGCCATGACACCGATTCCATTCGCCCGCCACACGCAGGCACCGCCACCGCTCGGCCGCTGCCGCCGACTGCAGGCCCGGCTGCACGCCGCAGCACTCGCCGCCTCACCCGACCCGGTGTCGTGGCGCCGGCAACGAGCCGCTGCGGCCCGACGCGATCCGGGGCAGGCCACCACCGAGTACGCGCTCGTGCTGCTCGGCGCCGCACTGGTGGCGCTGCTGCTGGTGGCGTGGGCCTCGAGCGGGGGATCAGCAGGTCGAATCGGCCGGCTCTTCGACCGCGTCATCGACTCGATCATCCAGAAGCTGTGAGGTGCCGCCACGGCGACCGCGGCCAGGCAGTGGTCGAGTTCGCGCTCGCGCTGCCGCTGGTCTGCGCACTGGTGATGGGAGTGGTGCAGGTGGGCATCGTCGTGCGCCACCAGCTGGCAGTGCAGGTGGCAGCACGGGCAGCCGCACGCGCCGCTGCGGTATCGGCCGACGCCTCTGCAGCGGCAGTCGATGGAGCACATGGCGCCGTGCACCTGCGGCCGATCTCGGTGGAGGTCGAGATGTCGACACTGCGCACCGACGACACGTCCAGCAGCGCACGCCGGCGCACTGCAACGGCACAGATCGAGGTCGTCGCCGCCACCGTCGGCTACACGGACCCCACCGATGTACCGCTCATCGGCCTGTTCATTCCGTCGGTCGAGCTACGGGCAACGGTGACGATGGCAGTGGAGCCACCGTGACCGGCACCGATGGCGCACAGGGCATCAGTCGGCGCGACGCGGCCTGCGCACACCGCGGCGGTCGAGCGACTTCTCGCGCGCCCGCTGCTCGTCTTCGATGGCGGCCTCCTCGGCTACCAGTCGCTTCATGCTGTCGAGTCGCCGCACATCCAGCGTGCCAGCGCCCACCGCCTCGTTCACCGCGCAGCCGGGCTCGGTGTCGTGCTTGCAGTCGCGGAACCGGCAGTGGTCCATCAGTTCGAACACATCGGCAAAGGCGCGCTCGATGCCGTGTCCGCTGCTCCACAGGCTGACGGCGCGCACTCCCGGTGTGTCGATCAGCCATCCGCCGCCGTCGAGCGCCACCAGTTCGGCGGCCGTGGTGGTGTGCCGGCCGCGCTGATCGCCTTCACGCACCACGGCGGTCGCCTGTCGGTGGTGGCCCACCAGCGAGTTCACGAGCGTGCTCTTGCCCACGCCGCTCGCGCCGAGCAGGGCGATCGTCGACCCGCCCGCTGCAAACGCGCGCAGCTGCTCCACACCCGTGCCGTCGGCACCGCTGGCCGCCAGCACGTCCACCCCCGGTGCCACATCGGCCAGCGACGCCACCGAGGCAGCCACCTCGCACGCATCGACGAGATCCGACTTCGTCAGCACCACCACCGGCCGGGCACCGCTGTCCCACGCCAGCACCAGCTCGCGCTCGAGTCGGCGCTGGTTGGGAGGCGACGACAGCGAGTGCACGAGCATCACCACGTCGATGTTCGCCGCCAGCGTGTGCGACTCGGCCTTCATGCCGTCGAACGAGGCCCGGCGCACGAAGGCGCTGTGCCGGCGCAGCACGGTGGCCACCCGCTCGCCGTCGTCGCTCAGCACGGCGAAGTCGCCCACCGCCACGTCGGCGCCGATGTTGCGCACCCGCGCCGTGGCACCCGTCACGTCGAGCAGCACGGTGCTCCAGCCCCGGTCGAGACGGCCCACCCGCCCCACCGGCAGCGGACTGCCGATCTCGCGCCAGTGCCCGAGCGGCTCGGGAGGCCAGCCAAGTCCGAGGTCGACAGGAACTTCGATGGGGTCGAACGGTAGCGTTCGATCGGTCCGCATTCCCCCCGACGCGGATGAACGGAGGACCGGGCATGCTCGCCCGCTTGGCTCGATTCAGTTTCCGCCGTCGCCGGCTGATGGTGTTCGGCATCTGGCTGCCCGTGATGGTGGCCCTCGGCGCCGTCGGCGGCTCGGTCGGCGACTACCGCACCGAGTTCTCGCTGCCCAACAGCGAGGCCAAGGAAGTCGTCGACCTCATGGCCTCGGCTGGCCTGCAGGAATTCGGCGGCGACCGCGCCCAGATCGTGTTCACCGCCCCGCAGGGCACACAGGACCCCGAGGTGCGCGCCGCCATGGAGTCGCTGTTCGCCGACGTCGACGCCATCGAGGGCATCGACGTAGTGAGCCCGTACAGCGAGGAGGGCGCGTTC
>JBJOMQ010000289.1:0-2992 GCA_046052275.1 Actinomycetota bacterium
CCGCTCACGCCGCAGGCGCCGGGTCAGCCCCTCAACCTCACGGGCACCGCCACACCGGCGATCGTCGAGCTCGACTGGGAAGAGCCCGCCAGCGACAACGGCGCACCGATCACCGACTACGTCGTGGAATTCTCGGTCAACTCGGGCTCGACATGGACCACCTTCAACGACGGCACGAGCACCGCGACGCTCGCGTCACTTCGTGGCCTCACCGCCGACGTACCGCACGTTTTCCGCGTGAGCGCGGTGAACTCGGCGGGCCGCGGCTTGCCGTCGGCGACCTCGGCGCCGATCGCGCCGCTGGCCCCGCTGGCGAACGACGCCTTCAGCGGTGCCACACCGATCGTGTGCGGAACGGACTGCGCCACCGGCACGTCGGTGCGACTCACGAGTTCCACGCGGTCTGCGACGCGAGAGACCGGGGAACCGACGCACGGTGGCTACGGCGCCTCCGCGTCACTGTGGTACTCGTTCACGCTCGGGCGCGCCGGCACGGTAGTGATCGACACGTCGGGCAGCGACTTCGACACCTTGCTCGGCGTGTACACCGGCTCGGCAGTCAACGCCCTCACGACCGTGGCGACCAATGACGATGCGGGTGGCGGTAACTGGAGCCGAGTCGAAGTCGTTCCGGTCGTCGGCACGACGTACTTCGTCGCCGTCGACGGATACGGCGGACGCAAGGGCTCGGTCGTGCTCAACTGGCGCTTCACCGAGGCACCGCCGACGCTGAAGCCGGGCGTACCACGCAGCGTGCGAGCAGTGGCCGGTAACGCGCTGGCCACTGCGTACTGGACCGCCCCGGAGAGCGACGGCGGTGCGACGATCACGAATTACACCGTGACTGCCTCGCCGAGCGGTCGTACGTGCGCCACGACAGGTGCGCTCACGTGCGTGGTCAGCGGGCTGGCGAACGGCACCGCGTACACGTTCACCGTCACCGCCACCAACAGCGCCGGCACCAGTGACCCGTCGGCTGCATCTGAGGCGGTCACACCAAGAAGCGAGTCGAGCGACGGAGTCGCGCCGCTGTCGTGGGGTCTCGACCGCATCGACCAGCGAGCGTTGCCGCTCGACAGTCGCTACACCCGCACGCAAACCGGCGCCGGAGTCACCGCGTACGTGATCGACACCGGCGTTCGCTCGACGCACAGCGAATTGGCGGGTCGTGTCGGTGCAGGGTTCTCCACGATCGGCGACAGCAACGGCAGCGAAGACTGTCATGGTCACGGCACCCACGTAGCCGGCACGATCGCCGGCACCAACTACGGCGTTGCTCCGGCTGCGCTCGTCGTGCCGGTGCGAGTGATGAACTGCTCGGGGAGGCAGGAGTGCCGGCGGTGGCCAACATGAGCCTGGGCGGCCCGCGGTCCGCCGCGCTCGACCTTGCCGTTGCACGAGGCGTGGCCGACGGCGTCACGTTCGTGGTTGCTGCCGGCAACTCCAACGTGAGCGCATGCACCGTGTCGCCGGCGGGCGAGCCCTCGGCGATCACCGTCGGCTCGACGACCTCGACCGACGAACGGTCGTCGTTCTCCAACTTCGGCTCGTGTCTCGACGTTTTCGCACCCGGCTCGAACATTGTGTCGGCCGGTCATACTTCAGACAGCGCCACCCGAACGCTGAGCGGCACCTCGATGGCCGCACCGCACGTGGCTGGTGTGGCAGCACTCGCATTGTCGCAGAACTCCGCGCTCACCCCGGCACAAGTTGCGTCAACGATCGCGACGTCGGCCACTCGCAACGTCGTGAGCAACCCCGGCACCGGATCGCTGAATCGCCTCGCCTTCTCGTTGCTGACGCCGGTGCCGAACGCCGACGAAGACGAACCGACGACGACCACTACGACCTCAACGACGTCGACCACCTCGACGACGTCGACGACTTTGCCAACGACGACCTCTACGTCGACGACATCAACGTCCACTTCAACGACGTCCACTTCAACAACCACTCCGCCCTCAAGTGGTGGTGGCGGCGGCTCCGGCGGTGGCTCCGGTGGTGGAAGCGGTGGTGGTTCTGGTGGCGGCAGTTCCGGAGGTGGCGGCGGATCGAGCGGTGGCAGCTCTGGTGGTGGCGGTGGAAGCTCCGGCGGTGGCAGCAGTAGCCCCACACCGACCACGATTCCTGCGGTGACGTCCACCAGCGTGGCGACCACGCCGACCACCGCGCCGATTTCTACGCCATCGACCGTCTCTGGTCGCTCATCGTCACCGTCGAACGCACCGTCGGCGACGATGCCGGCACAGCAGACCGCGGCGCGCGGTACCGTGCCCGCGCCTGGTGCTCGCCCCGCCGTCGGTTCACCGCCGCCGGTGTTGCCGCCGACCGTACGTCAAGTGGCGGCTGCGATTCGATCCGTCGGTCGCAACTTGCGAGTCGAAGTCAGCGCGCCGAAAGGCGCGCTCGTGCACGTTTACCGTGACGGTCAGTTGGTTCGCTCGGTAACGCCGGAGGAAGCCAAGGCGATGACGATTCCCGCGAACGGTGCGACTCAAGACGACCTGCAAATCGTCGTCGTCACGCGCACCGGCGACGTGATGTCGACACCGGTACCCGAGTCGGGCAACGACACCGGTGGTGCAGGTACGAGCACCGACCCACTCGACACCGCGACGACCGAGCCGGCTTCGTCGGTGACACCGCCGACGGTCGCGAACTCGACGCGATCGCGCAACGGCGCACGAACATCCAACGCGCGTGCCGGTGCCGCACGAACCTCGCCGACGACGACGGTCAAGCCCTCGAGCGGCAAGTCCGCCGCCGGTCGCTCAGGCCAGCGATCGACGAACGACACGGTCACGCCAAACCGATAAAACCCGCCTGATCGAGAGGCTCTCTCGCCGCAGGGTCTACGGTGTGAGGCGATGAAACCCACGCCAACGACGCTCGCCCAACTGAAGTCCTCAGGCTGGCGATCGCGCTCCGTAAAAGAGGAGATCCGCGAGAATGCCGTTCGCGCGATTCGCGCGGGCGAGCCGCTCGTCGCGGG